>CALEVN010000001.1 GCA_937924685.1 uncultured Candidatus Altimarinota bacterium
TAATGCATTTCTCAAATACAAACCAGATATAGTCGTCGTGACGAATATTGATCCTGATCATCTTGATTTTTTCAAAACTGAGGAGGCCTACATCGATGCATTTCATGTTTTTGCTCGCTCAGCTCGATGTCTCGTGATGCTTGCTAATGAAGCGGAGAAAAAGGGTATGATATGACTCGCTCCCACCACGGTTCTTGTTTCTCATGATACTTTTGAAGTTGTTGGCGAGGCATTTAACAATATTCAACCAGGGAAATATTCCTTCACACTTCCAGATCTTCTCGTTCCAGGTGACCATATCCGTCTCGATGCTGAGCTTGCGTATGTTGTGAGTCAGCTTCTCTGACTCGATACAGAGGCTTCAAAAAAATCTCTCGCACAGTATCCAGGGAGTTGGAGACGTATGGAAGTGATTGGCACGACGAAAAATTCAAACCTCGTCATGAGTGACTATGGTCATCATCCAACCGAAATAATTGCGACACTCGGAGCTCTCAAAAAAGCTCATCCCAATAAAAAACTCATTGTCTTCTTCGAACCTCATCAGTATTCTCGAACGTATGAGCTTCGAGAGGAATTTGCGACGAGCTTTGGCAGTGCCGATATGCTCTATATCTCTGATATTTATGCTGCTCGTGATATCGACGAAAGACGCGATATGATAAACTCAAAAATCCTCGCTGAAATGGTGGCGAAAAATTCTCCGTGTGAATACGTCGGTACACTTGACGATGCTCGAAAAAAACTACAAACCGTCGATGCAGAACAAAAGAATTCTCTCCTCCTTTTACTCGGAGCAGGAAATATTGATGAGCTGAGGTTTTACATAATATAATTTCTTATATTTTGACTATTGGAAATATATATTAAAATATTTCTATGCGACAATTTTTTACTTCTCCGGATGTAGTTTGATGAGAAAGTGAGAGAAAAGGAGATTATCATGTGGCTACTATTTATACTGTTGAGGTAGGCAAGGATGTAGCTAATTTAGACGGAGCAATACTTATAAATAATTCGCGTATTATCCAGGTCCTCAATGAGGCACCTGTAGTAGAGAGGAGATTTCTGCAACGACCAAAATGACACCAACATACATGGATTAATCTGGTATGACTTCTTCGTAATATCCCAAACGTTGCGGATGAGATAGATGATACAAATAGCTCGAATAGACAGTTTATTTGGTCGGGTGATGGGAAAATTACGGATTTAAGAGATATTATGTGACGTTCCGAGGAGATTCAGTACCCTCCATTTGGTCAATATTTTACGAGTACTGATGCTCTTTTAGAAGCACTTGAAAAAACATGGAGAAAGCTCGATAGTGGCGCTATGTCCCATGGATTTCCGGCAAAAATGCATCACTTTTATAGAAATGATTAAAGTCCTGGTTCTATCCTGAGCTCTCGCCACGCCCGTTGAAATTCTTTTTTATATTCGAACGGTATATTGAGACAGGTAATAAAAGTATGACGGGGGACTTCACCAGACTCATCTTTTTCATTTTCAGAGAGGAGGAGAAATATTTTTTGATTGTAGTATATGAGGATTGTATTTTTGTCGTTCCCAGAGAGTTTTATTTTTGCGTATTCTCTGAGTCACGGATATTTTTTCGACAATTCATGTACACGTATGCCTCTGTCGAGGGCTTCAAAGACAATATTTTCTTTTAATTTTTTACTTACCCTACTTTTTACCATATTTATTACGTGTTTTGTCATCGACACACCGACCCGAATTCCATTTGGATAGAGCCTATGGTAGAGCTCGGGTTGATATCATTCCCCGACGAGCCAGTGTTCGAGAAACTGATTCATACTATTAAATTATGCCTCTATGAGACCAACATCGTGTGGTACGAGAGCGTCGATAGTAGCATAGGTAGCCTTGATGCCTTGAGGAACACGAATAGAGACACGATCTCCGATTTTTGCTTGTAAATACGTGACAGATGCAGGAATGACCTGGTAGAGACCACTTTGAGTAATGACGGTAAAACGATCACCATCTTTAATAAGTGTACCAGTCATCATATCAAAATCGATTTCATCGATGATTTTATATTGAAAAGAACCGTCAGCCTTGATAGTAGCCTTGAGCTTACTTCCTTCGACGATCTTTGATTTACTCGCGTAGTTCGCAGGGACAGGGTAGATTTTTTTATCAGAGCCAATCATGCCCTTACCATTAAAGACGCCTTCTATGACTTTTGATTTACCATGTTTGTAGGCATGCAGTCCAGCTGGCATCGGCGTCTCTTCTTCGAGGGATACTTTTTTACCGAGCACTTGCGACATGAGATGTTTTGCGTGATGCAGTGAGCGTTCGGCTGTATTTATGAGTTCGGAGAGAGCTCTGAGCGAAGCGTCTTGATTTGGTTTGCGATTCATATAGGTATATCCTACACTTCTTTTTTTACCATCTCAACATTTCGCATCTGTACCTTTCCTGGTTTATTATCTAGTATAGTTTTATATTCAAGAGTGCCTATTTTATCAGTAAATACGAATGAGCCATGTCACACAAAAACCCAGAAAAAGGAGGGGGGCGACGGGCAAAATATCGAGTTGTTTTCCTCGGAACACTTTTCCGACGAGCCAAAAAGCTGTACCAAGCGTGTATCCGATACCAATAGTCCACCAGAGATAAATTGGTCCGAGGATGAGGCCGAGCAGTATACCCAGTCGGACATCACCACCACCGACCCATGTTGGGAGGTGATCTATCTCTGATACAGAAGGTATGAGCTTATCTGCATGTTCTTCGCTGGCAAAGATTTTCACAATGAGCCAAAAAGGAAAAAAGAACGGAAGCGTAATAATATTTGGGATACGGTAAAATTGTTTTTTCTGAACGACGTGTATGAGAGCGGGTATAATCATCTGCAGAAGGTAAAAGAGCATACCAACAAGAGAACCCATGAAGGCCATGTTTGGTTCTTGTAAGAGTCACATATGATAGGTGCCCCAAGAAAATGCGATGAATATAAGAGCGATGATAATCATCGGAAGAGAGAGTCGATCTGGAATGGTGAAACTTTTGATATCCTCAAATGCGAGCATGAGAAGCATCGTGAGCATGATGAGATGTGAACCGATCTCCATGAGGCTGAATCATTCTGTTATAAATATCGTTCCGAAGAGCATCCAGAGAAGTCCAGTCATGGCTTCTATGCTAAAAACCCATGATGGTATCTCAGACTGACACTGTCGACACTTACCCCGCTGAGCGATATAGGAAATAATGGGCAAAAGCTCATACCAGCGCAATCGTTCGTAGCACGATGTACAATGACTTCTACCAGTCCAAAATGATCGCTGTAATCCAGTTTCCATGATAACACCACAGAAACTCCCCACACAGGAACCAAAAACAAAGAGACTAATAACGAGAAATAAAAAATGCACCATATAGGTGCATTGTAGAGAATTATCTTTTTTTAGAAATATTATTTCAAAAACTCTGGATTCATCGCGATTTTGATATCAAAGTTTGGCTTTGGAAGTTCAGGAGCCATATCTTCAAGTGCTTGAAGGATTATTTCACTCACGACGAGGTAACGGAACCATTTGTTTTCACCAGGAACGATATACCAAGGACAATCACTCGTTGAAGTGTGCTCGATAGCTTTTTCAAAAGCTTCCATGTATTCTGGCCATTTTTTTCTCTCTTCCATATCTGATGGGCGGAATTTCCATGCTTTATCAGGTTTTTCGAGACGATGTTTGATACGTTTGAGTTGATATTCAGATGATATATGGAGCATGATTTTTACGACTTTTGTATTGTGATCAGTGAGCATACGTTCAAAATCATTGATATGATCATAGCGTTTTTTGATAAGATCACGATCGATAATTTCATGGACACGGGTGATAATGACATCTTCGTAGTGACTTCGATTAAATATACCTATTTTCCCTTTTGCAGGGACTTCCTGATGGATACGCCAGAGAAAATCATGTGAGAGTTCTTCTGAGCTTGGTTGTTTAAACGATACGACGTTACATCCCTGAGGATTGATGCCCTGAGTGACGGCCTTGATTGTCGAGTCTTTTCCTGCCGCATCCATCGCTTGGAGGACGACGAGAAGCGACTGCTTTCCTTCGGCGTAGAGTGTATCCTGGAGTTCGATAATTTTTTCACGATTTTTCTCGAGACGGTGGAGGGCAGATTCTTCATCCCATTTTCCCACTTCATCAGTTTTTATTTTCCCGAGATGGATATTCTCACCTGGTTTAACACGAAAATCAGAGAGGTCGACTTGGCGGTGTTTTGACATACGTAACAGACAAAAAATAAGAGTACAACAGCAGTGTACCCTATATTTTTCATGAAATCAAATTATTCGCGGGGATATTTCTGCCTTTTCTGGAGCGAGAGTTGCTGCTCCATGAGAGTCCTATTTTTCGCCATGAGATCACCGATAATACCAAGAGAAAAAAGAGTAATCCCAATCGTGATAGAGACGCCAGAGATAATGAGCGATTGTATAGCCTCACGTCCTACGCCTGTAAAATAATATAAATAGACAAATCGTGTCACCCCCGCGATACCAACAAGGAGTGATGGGAGGCTCAGTACAAAAAAGACTTTGAGAGGTTCGTAGAGAATATAAACTTTTGTGATATTCATCATTGTTTTTGCGATATGTTCCCAAATATTGTGAAATAGACGAGAAGGTCGAGTTGGCGCATGAGTATCAATCGATATCCATGCTATATTGAGGCCCTTTTTGTATGCCTGAATTAGAGTATCGATAACGTATGAAAATCTGGATGTGACATTTATTTCATAGAGTGCTTCGCGAGAATACGCTCGAAAACCGCTCACTGAATCAGGTATTTTTTCTCCAGCCACCGCACTGACAAAACGGTTTCAGAGTCTCTGCAGAAACCTTTTAAACGTCGAAAAATGCGGATTGATCCCAGGTCTTCTATTTCCTATAACCATTTCTGCTCTACCATCGAGAATTGGTTGGATTAATTCTGGAATTTTATTCCCAGGGTATTGATTGTCCCCATCAGTATTGACGACGATATCAGCACCGAGCATCAGACTGTGCATAATACCGTGATGAAAGGCGACACCGAGACCTCGATTACCTTTGAACTGTATGATGTGATGGACTCCGAGCTCCCTGGCGACTTCTACTGTTCTATCCGTACTTCCATCATTGATAATCAGATATTCTATCTCGACTCCTGGTATAGATTTTGGGAGTCCGTGAAAAGTAAGAGGAAGTGTCTCTTCTTCATTTTTACAGGGGATTTGGATGATAAGCTTGATCATATTTATGCATCTTGGTTATCATCTTCTGTCAGTATCATGATACTCACAAGTGCTATGAGTATACCTACGACCAATGCCACAAAATAGGCTACTCTCCCTATCACAGCTATCTCAGCAAATATAGACCACATGCCAACGTAGGAAAGGAGACAAATAATGAGAAGTGTGACTATATTCGCAAGAGGAGAATGTTTTTTTACTTGATATTGTTCTTCTGGTACGCCATTAAAATTTGCCAAAATAGCACATACGAGAGTGACCCAGAGTAGCTGCAATGTATCTATCGCTGCAGAGGCATATGATTGCCAATCTTCAGGTACTATTTTTACTTTTTGCAGGATGAGAAGTATAAGATAAATAGTAAATATCGTAGGAAATATAATTTTTGACTGTAACAAGAGAAAGCCTCTCCAAATAGGCACTTTTTGTGCTTTGATATCATCCCAGAGAATGTGCCAATGATATGTATGTATAGGTGGTACTTCTTCCATGGTATCGATGAGAATAGCGAGCACTATCCCCAGAATGATACACATAGAAGGAAATTGAGGATACATATCGAGCCCGAGCGAAAGTACTGCAAGCAAGACTGCGAAAATACCCCAGAGTATATACCAATATTTATTTGACGATGTGAGCATGGTGGTGTTCGACATAAAAAGTACCCCCCATAGCCGCTAAAGTAACACCACAAATCGTGAAAAATACACTCCAAATAGTCAATGGAACGCCCAAGAAATTTACATAAAAAAGCAGGAGCGGTACTGCAGAAATAGAGAGAGCAATCGAGAGTACAAAACGCTCGAGACCATCGATCATATGGATTTCTTCTTTTTCATCTGGTATTTTTGTATTTCTTTCATCAGTTTTATCGATCAGATTTTCGTTTCCCGTGAGAGGAAAAGTCCAGCGTGTAATCCAGTACCCAGGGAGTCAGAGCACGACGATAGAACCAATGATCATACGAGGCATATGAAGCCATGAAAGCTGAGCTTCACCCCATATACACAGACCAGTAACTGCGAGCAAAATAACAGAGAAAAGAGCGATAAGAAGAGTGGATTTTTTCATTGGTTTTTATTATAGGAAACAGAGAATATTTATCAATATCGATTTTAGTCAAGAGTACAAATTTGACTTACCATCTCCTGACGGTACCATTTCTCACAGTCTTTTCTATGATTCATAAGCTCGTTGCTAGTATAAGTATCATGAGTTTAGCAGGGGTCCATGTTTTTGGGCTCGATGCTTCTTCTAGCACTACTGTCTCAGAAAATCCCACATATACTGATATTTCTGCATCGAGTAATACTGGCGGCATGGACCCAGAGGTGCGGCGTATCTATCTCTCTATGATTTCTCCAGAGCAGGCACCACTTGTCACTGACAGCGGTCGTTTTATCGTATCTTCAGTACAGTCGTATGATGTTGGTACGGTTATTAGTAGCTGTTCATTTATCGCTCGGAAAAATATTATAGCCCTCCTCACAGCTCTCGGAATGACAAATCCTGGAGTTGCTCAAGGCGATGCAAATGATCTTATACGATATGGTCGTTTCAATCGTACACTCACGTCATTTACTGACAAAAAACTCCTCATAGAAGCGCTCAATAAAAGAAAAACTGATTTTGTAGAGACAGTATTTGACGTCTACCGTCATGTACCAACTCGTTCTTATGCGATGCAAGGGCACCGTGTGGCGGTTTTTCTCGGTGACGATGAACAGTGGTATATTCTCGATCCTATCGATGGTGAAAAGACGACTGCTCCTCAACTCTTCGAAAACTATCTCGCTCACGATGTTGATAATGCCGAATGGCTTGTGAGACTTCCGGGATATAGCTTTATGAACCCACTCGAATCAGATAGTTTGATGAGTATTCTGCCATTTTTCTCGGATGACGTACGACAACTCTTCTGACAAAATCCAACATTTGTTGGAATGCAGCCAAAAATAGAAGATGCATGAGAAGTCGTCGATACCAGTGCAATCTATCCTCTTGTTTCTGCTTAATTAAGCGGAGAGAAGCATTTCCATAAAATCACCCATACTGCGTCCTGTTTTTCGCCACATTTTTGGTATAAATGATGCTGTTGTGGCCCCCGGGAAAGTATTTACCTCAAGAAAAAAAATCTCATTTCCGCGTACACGATAATCAATCCGTGCAACACCTCGACAACCAAGCTGAGTATAGATTTTTTTGGATATGCTCGATAGCTCTGTACGGAGGTGCTCAGAGAGGTGCTCAGCAAATATCTCATTACTTCCATCGGATTCGTATTTCTCTTGCCAATCAAAAAGCTCAGCTTTTATATTGACGATTTGCATGATAGGGAGGACTTCTGGATTACTATTTGGTCCCACGACCCCGACAGTGTACTCTTCACCTTCTATATACTCTTGTACGATAGGTCTATCTGTGTAGTCGGGGAAATGTCTGAGAAATGATTTTTTTGATCCTACAGCACCGAGCGTACCTATATTTTTAGCTGTGAGTGCAGATGTATTCTGATAGACTTCTTCGATGCTCGTGAAGAGTTTCTGTATGGTGGAGGCTTTATTGGTCGCGACAGTGCTTCCTCCACAGTTTGGTTTTACGATAACTGGGGCGGGAAGTGTATCTGTTTTTGTTGGTGAAATGGTTTCTTCTGAGAAGCCAAGCATTTTCGGAACATGAATACCGGGTACCCATGACTTTGGTACATGCACGATACCGAGATGTTCTACGACACAATTTGTATGGAATTTATCGATACAGAGAGCATGCGTCGTGCTCGGACTTCCGACATACCGGAGACCCAGCGATTCACAGAGTCCAGTGATTGCACCATCTTCACCATATCGGCCGTGCAGATATGGTATAACTTGGTCATAGCTTTGATATCGTGAGAGAAACTCATCTATTTCTTCAGGTATATCATACACATCATAGGTGTGCTTTGTTTCCTTCAAAAATGTCTGAAGTCACTCATTGCTTCGGAGACTAATTGGGCGTTCGGGGGATATACCGCCAGTGAGGAGAGCTATGTGCATATTTTATGGTACTATGGTTGATCCAGCTGGATAGACTATACGTGCATTGGCAAATTCATCCATGAAATATCTCTCGACGAAATCACGTGTCTGCTCCCAGAGCGCACCGTAAGGGAGAGCATAAAAGTCTGATTCAGATTTGAGATTGAATCGCTGAAGCATAGCACGGATAGCATTCTCATAGGGATTATACGAAGAATATTTTTGTATCACCTTTCCGAGTACTGTAGAGATACTTGAGTATTTTACTGATCACCAGACTTCTCCAGATTTTTGCATGACGAAGAGAGTATTGCCTTCACTGCGATAATCGATTGGTGCAGGATTGAGAGATGCCGCTACTTGATCAAAATTTTTATCTTGCAGGTTTTTTATGAGAGAGAGGTCGGTACTGATAATCTTTGTAGCGCCAGGTGTGTATTGGACTTCACCAGAAAAAGTGAGATAGGGAACCTGATCTCCTGCATTTTTGAGTGAGAGAAGCGTGCTGATGATGGCAAACACTTCTTTCCGAGTCGCAAGATTGTTGTGTTTCCAGAGGAGCTGAGGTGCGCTACTTGTACCACTTTGGGTGACAGTTATGACACCAGCATCGAGAGCAGAATGGAGGAGATTTTCTTGCCAGTCTGCCGCTGGTTGACCATTTGTATCATAAAATGTCGCATCATGAGAACCGCTCACGATGTCCATATTCGCTGCTTTCCAAATGATAGCGAGGGCTTCTGCTTTGGTGATTTTATCACGAGGACGAGTCGTCGTATTGTCTCGAGTGATGACGCCCCTATCTGCAGCGAGCTCAACAGCACGGCAAACCCACGCATCAGCACTACTGCTCTCAAAAGTAGCATCAGAAAAATACCCCTTACAACTATAGTTCGATGGAAGTGCCACACCTCGTAACTTGAGTGACATACCGATGACCTCCTGTCTTGTTACCGTATCATCGAGACGATATGCATCGAGATTATTCTTGTGCGATACGATGATATCAGCATCAGCGAGACGATTCGCTGTGGCACTATCCTCACTCGTATAGGCGAATGAAATCACCGCAGAAGAGAGGAGCAGACAAGAGAGGATTTTTTTCATATATATTTAGCATATCTTTTTTTACCTCTTCGCAAGTCTATCATGCATGACAACGCACAAAAGAGATATGTAAAAAATGAGTTTTTATGTGTAATAGAAAATTGACAAATATAATTATTATCTAGTATTCATTTTCATGAACAAAGAGAGAAAAACACTTGTTCCGTACCATAAAGAATTTAATATTCCTCGACAGATATTGTTTGAGGTGATTGTTCGTGTGCTCAAAAAACTTGAACCCATTCTTCGTCAACATATTGATCATACCCTCGAAATAGAGCGTCATATTTTCTCTGTTCCAGAATTGCCAAAACATCTTCACGGAAGCCGTATTGTGCATATATCTGATATGCATTTTCACGAAAAATGGGATCCAGAGAAAATGGCAGAAGCCTTACTCCAAAAACTGAGAATCATCAAACAAGAAGCAGGTGATACTCCTGTGACTTGTGTTTTTACAGGAGATATACTCTCAAAACATACGAATTTTAGTGCTGTTCAACCACATATTATTCGTTTTATGAATAAATTTCGTGAGATTTTTGGAATACGTACAATTCTCAGAGCATGTGAATGAAATCATGATGTTCATAGAAAGCATTGGCAGATTGAAAAAAGAGCACTTCAGCAAATCGGTATTGAATATGACTCAGTATCGACTGGAGGATGAATACAGATAGTAACAACCCCAGACTTTACCGTTGATGCTGTATGAGCCAGAAAAGCGCTCCAGACTTCGTTGTCTGAGCCATCAGACAATACAGTTATACGTCTGATACTTTCCCACAATCTCGAAGTGCTCCAGGATATGGATATCACTGAGAGCGCTCTTCCTCAGATTATCATGGGTGGACATACTCACAATGGTCATCTCGGTCTCATATCTGACCCATCATTTTCGCATGAGAGTGATATCGTGAGACGATGAATGGCATTTGCGCTCCTCGGATATCGTTTTCCTCTTGTTTCTGGCGTAAAAACTGTGACAAAAAATGTCTTTGCTTCTGTGAGTCCTGGTGTTGGCGAAAACGAAAACAGACCTCGCTACAATTCACCGCGAGGTCTGCCTGTTTTTATATTGGAGAAAAAAGTCTAATTATTTTGCGTCTTCTTCATCGAGACCGAGAGATTTTTTGAGGTCATCGATTTTACCAGCATCTTCGTTTGCCTTCTGGCGATTCTTGAGTTCGTCGATGTAGATTTGTTTGAGTTGTTTCCATTCGGCACGCTTATCTGTGACGAGTTTCTTGATTGTTTCACCTTCTTTTGGCATGAGTTTTCGGAATTCTTCACGTTCTTCTGTGAAGACTTTTTTGAGCTCATCTATTTGGTATTGAGAGAGGGTAGGGATAGCATCGACGACGCGTTTTTTCTCAGCGACAGAGAGGGAGAGGGAATGCTCGAGGAGATCGACGAATTCCTTTTCATCAAATTGTGTGAGTGGATGAAACGATACAAGGTCCATGATGATCTGATTATCATCCGTGTTGTATCGGCCGATGAGATCCTTGAAAAATGCTTCAGCTGCTGCTGGATCAAATGCTGGGAGTGGTTGTCCACCTGTACCAGATTGGTCACCTTGACCGCCCTGAGCGCCTGTTGTATCCTCTGCCATAGATATGAAAAGTTAAGAACGAAAACTCTGAGAATCGAGAAATGATTCTATTTTCTCCCGCAGTATATCATCGAAGACACCATTTGTCCAGACTTTTTCTACATCATCATCTTCATCCAAATCTTGCAAGAGTTTCATGACTTTTACACCCTGTTCGTAATCAGTAATTTCGACTTCCATATTTGGCAAATATTCAAATCCGCTCGAAGTCGGTTCTATGCCAGCAAATTTCAGAAAATTTGCCACATCAGAAAATTGTTCACGCAGAGTCAAAAGTCGTGTCTCATCACCAGAGGTGACATAATCATCACAGCCAGATTCGATGATCTGTTCTTCTGTTATCTTGTTTGCTGGTATAACGAAAACACCACGATATTTGAACATATGATTTGAGAGAGAACCAGTCTCACCGAGATTGCCCCCATTTTTACTGAAGTGCGATCGAAAGCTACTTGCTGTACGATTGCGATTATCAGTCAGCGCACGAACGATGACAGCGATACCGCCTGCTGCCATACCTTCGTAGGTGATATCTTCGATAGCTGCCGCATCTTTGTCGAGACCAGCTCCACGACGAATAGCCTTATCGATGACGTCCTTTGGTACACTATCCTTCTTTGCCTTTTCGATAGCAGTGAAGAGCGCAGGATTTTCGAGCGGATTGGCTCCACCTTTTGCTGCGAGAGCGATGAGCTTACTATGCATACCATAGATTTTTCCTTTCTGGAGAGCACTAGCGGCTTTTTTCCCCGCCATAACTGGTCAGCGTCACATAAAAATTTTAATAAAAGTTAAGCAGTATTTGCCTATTCTATCAAATTTTTATAGAGGGCAAGAGACGAAATGGATGATTATGAAAGAATTTCTAGATTCCGCAGACCCTCTTGAGTTCATTTTTATCAGCTATCGTGGATTTTTCGTTTTCACCAGAATTCAGACGGTACATAATGGCACGATTGTCATCGACGTGTTGGAGACCGAGCGCATGTCCGAGCTCGTGCACTAGGACACGAAAGAGCTTCACATCACTGCTAAATTCATAGATGTTTATCCTCTCTCCACTCATATCTCGGACGTATTCCCCTTCGCTAAATTCATCACCATTTTCCACTCGTGCAGTATTGTATTTCTGGACATTGAGGTGGAGTTCATCGATCAGGGTATTGATATTTTGAGCGAGTTCGTTGATATTTTTTATAGTGATATTCATGGCTGCGAGCTCCTGATTCAGCATATCGACACGTTTATTGATCTGTGATTGTTCTCTTTTTATCGCATCATATTCAGAGGGTGGTATACCTCATTTTTGATTCCAAAAATCTACTTTTTCTTGAAACATTTTTTTCATTTCGAGTACTTGAGAGAGGTCCTGATTGTAGCGTATTTTTTCAGACGCGAGTTTTTGAGAGAGTGCAGTATAGTTCGCTTTCTGAGTATCATAATTTGTCTTTTTGCCTGAGATGACACCATCTATTTTTTGTAATTTTTCAGTCGTAGCTTGCCTATTATCATAGACGAGATTGAGCGTCAAAACTCCACCTGTCGGCGTGTACTGAAAGAGTTCTTTCCCAGCGATTCATTCCCATATTTTTTCAGCTCTCTCTATGTCAGCGAGCAGTGCTTCTTTTCTGATGCCAAAACGAGTATCAAAAGTACCAATCGAATACGTAATAGGAAGAGTACAAGGAAAATAATAATTGATACCACCACGCATCTTGGCATTTATCTCGGAACGATATGCATATGCTAGAAATAGAATCAGAATGGAGATGACAATTCGGAGAAGAGTGTGAATTTTCATGAGGATTATTGTATATTTTTTCTCATATATTTGAAGAGGAGTTTAAATATCTTTTCTTCAAATCGTGCAAGTTTTTCACTCTCTATGGTAAACCCCGTCATCGCATCCCAATCAATAAAAGAAATCTTGTTTCCATAGATAGCCTTGGCACAATTATCTTCAAAAAGATCGTATGATTTTGGAATTGAGACCATCTCACTATCGATTCACCAGCGTTTTGTACGAGCGAGCTCATCGTTGGTGATGATCATTCGTTGGAGCTTTTTTTCGTCACGAAGTTCTTTGTATCGTCGCACCATATCAGCATCAGGGCTTCTGCTGGCCTTTCTCGAAGAGTAGCGATACCATGTCCCATTTTTGGGCACAGTTTGACCGACATCAGTAAATATTTTTTTGATTTCTTCTCGACCGTCGAAATAGCGTAAAACAGGTTTCTCTCCATCGATAACGTAGTCCTTTTCCATCTCAGCAATAATGGTCTCAAATGTCGCTTGTTCTGCCTCATAGAGAGCACGCAGATTATCAGGAGATTCAGCTCGATAGAGTGTTCGCTTGCCTTCTTTCATCGTACTGATAACTCACTTCTCCAAGAGTAGAGGAAGTGTCTGATAGAGCACCCCCCGATACGTCCGTATCTCACGAGCGATATCGGAGATAGAGAGTGGAGATTTTTTCAAGAGCGCGACATAGATATCACTCTCTATTTTGCCAAATCCGAGACGTGAAAAAAATGCTTCATACTTCATATGTTCAATTTTTTAACAATTTATAAAGAGTGACTTTTACTCTTAAAAATAATAAAAATAGAGAATTGTATTTCTATTCTGTTCAAAATTATAGACATTTTTATCAAAAATAAAAATTCGTACTAGACTGAGTATGTTATTTTTTAATAACTCCTATGAAACTCATATCACTCCTTTGTACTTTTTTGCAAAAAGTACCAAAAGCATTCAAGGGGCAAAAACTCGCTATGTACCATATTCATCGAAGAAACTGTTTTCATCCCGCTCAGGATTAATCGACATGCAATTCTTGCATTACTCGCTTTGCCATTCAGGCAAATCTCCCCTTAAAAATCCATATTTTAATTTTCATCTTTTCCAGAAACCAGAGCAGTAAATATATTTCCTAAATTCTTTTTTTATGAAAGCTGACCTCCATTTTCATACCACGCTCTCTGATGGGCGCGATAGACCAGAACTAGTTCTCGAAAATCTCGTGTCTTCTGGGGTCGAATTTGCGACGCTCACTGATCATGATCTCGTGAGTGATGATTTTGCAGGGGAGCTTCGTATGAGAGGTATTGAGACGACTCCTGCGAGTGAGATTTCTACGCATTTCTTTGCGGGTCTGAGCAAAATAGGTCTTCATATGACAGCCTATGCGCCAGAGTTTAGTCCTGCGGCACAAGCGATGCTTGAGAAAACCCGTATCGGAAAAATGGAAAAAATTCGTCAGCAAGTGGAGCAACTTATCACATACGGTTACCCTCTTAGTTATGCAGGATTACAAGAATGGGCACGAGCGAAGTGATACAATCCCGAGAGTCTCAATAATGCTCATCTCTCTAGTTATGTGTATAGCATATCAGGAGCTATCGAAATGGGAGATCGTGATCAAGGCCGTAGCCAGCCAAATCGTGTCTGATTTCTCGATGAATGTCTGAAACGAGAAGGACAAAATCCGATAGGTGCTGTTGAAATACCAGAATACGAACCAACGACCGAAGAGGCGAGTTGTATTGTCTGAGATATGGGCGGAGTTATCTCTATTGCTCACCCGAACTTCAGTTGGGAGAAACACGATGGCATCGCCTGACTCCAGCGAGACATCGCACAACTCGTTGACCAGGGTGTGATGGGCATAGAATTGAACGCTCTCGCAACGCCAGAATGGGCTCAAGTTATTCTTGATATTCAAAAACGATACAATCTCCTCCTCACGTTCTGATCTGATAATCATGGTGAGAAAACTCCGAGCAAAAAACACGGCACTCTCGGACAGATGAATCCCTACTTCCTCGAAGATGAGGGAAGAGTGAAACATCATCTGAAATTACTGAGAGATAGAATAGGAATCTAGTTTGTAGTTGCTTTTTCATATTTTATATTGTATAATATATGTATGAAATCCATCGCTCTTCCTTTTTCAGTAGCAAATACTTCTGCAGCAAATGTTCAAGCTCCAGAACTCCATCGAGATAAAGTATGACAAATAGGTCGTGTTCTCTCGGAGTGAAATTCTCATTTTGTAGATGTTCTCAGTTCTCAGGACATTTTAGTAGGAACACATGTTTCACTCACCCTCAATACTGAAAGAAAACCCCCAGAACAGATATTTCTTGAGACTGTATCAACAGGCAAAAAAACGAGACTCCACGCATTTAATCGTCTATGATTATTTCTTGGTGAATTTGAGCTCAGAGGTGATCTGCGTACTGGTCAGGATATCTCAAAGCATCTTGTGCAAAGAGATAGTCAACCACTATCAGGCACTATTGGTCACATAACTGTAAATGGAGCAAGAGACTACGTACATGCTGTTCAAGAGGCAAAAGGTCAACGAGAGTTGCTCCAGGGACAACAGGAATCTACTCAGTGATATCTGGATCGTCTCTTGTCTGATACTGACAAAGCTCAAATGGTCGACGTAGGGGAAGTGTGTGATTACCTTTTTTCTGAACGTGCTAAAAAGGCACCAATATTTTACCGAGAGAGTGCAGAGGGCATGTTTACGGATCGTGCTGATATTCATGGAAATACTCTTGGAGATATGTCACTTCGATCACACATTAATCATATTGCCCAGAAAGAATGGTACCATATCGAAGACAATCTTATGAGAAACGGCGCTAACTCTGGCAACGATATAGCGTTGATGTATTTTCGTCCACACTTCAGACAGAATCACCTCTGAGATATCACGATGCGAGACGGTACCCCATTAACTTCTGACAAGCTCAGTGCTTTTTCACATGCAGTACAATTTCAGCACGGTCCAGTATTGCAGGAAATGGAATACCGAGGTGTATGGAGCGAGGATATCTCTGCACGTGCAAATCGATGACTTCGAGCTGTTCAGATAGAAAAAAATAATGAAAAGATGGTCAGCTTCGTCGCTGAAAAAGAGAGGGACATAACTACAGCCCGAGAACTTGTCGCACAATCTGGTACACCTGATCTCAATCCGACAAGTCCGTACAATAAAGCTCGTACGCAACTTATGATAGCTATCGCTCAACGAGAATTTGCTCAAGAAATAGTAAAAACAGGAGAATTGAATAGACACACAGTCTACTCAGTTTATAAGCGCTTATTTATCGACCGAAATGCATCTGGAGGTATCGACATGGAAGGACATATATTTATCGATCTCTGTTGCAGACCTGTGTATGATGTTATGAATACTGTACAGACATTATCACTTCTTCATCCTCCTTTTAAAAAGAAGGCCTAATTGAGCTATCTTTTTGAAAGTACATTTTTTCCCACAAAAACTTCAACTCGGGGTGAATCTTGTCGTGTGTTGTGATAAGCTCGTGCGCCTCTTCTTGAGAGAAAAACTGCGTACTTGCGACTTCTTCACCGATAGCTATCTCCTCATCAGTCACAAATTCAAAGACTCATAAATATTTAGGGAGATCATTCGGTTGATAGTAAAATTTCCCTACTTCACGAAGCTCTCCTTGTGTAAGACCAATTTCTTCTTCCAGTTCTCGACGAGCCGCCTCTTCATACGTCTCGCCTGTTTGTACATGACCACCAGCAGCTGTCGACCAATATAGTGGACGATACTTCACCGTCGCAGAACGAATCTGCAGGAGAAAACGCCCTGCGCTATCTCGCACAAAGATATGCACGATGCGATGCATATGATTGTCTATATAGACATCTTCTCGTGTCGCCTGACCAATCACCTGGTCGTCCATATTGATAATGTCGAGGATTTCGGGCATTTGGTTTATTAAGTTGGATTATTTATACCTTCCGAGCAGCTTCTATTTGATCTAAAAGTTCAATAACTTTATTAATAGGTGTAACGATGGCTATTCATACGTTTATACGATCAGGTTTCTTTGATATATCTTCCTCAGTAATTGTATCTATATTGTCTATATTGGTGGTATCTGTATCAAAATGACCATAAATCATTCCCAATAGGAAAAATACAGGACCTCAATTACTTTGTTTAATCGTTCACTCAATATATCTGTGCAATCATAAATTTACAAATACTGGTGATCACGATAGTCATCAAATCGATCTTGCCTCAATTAAATATCAATCCATTAGATGATCTTTTGTCTGAATTTTTTCTTCAGATAGGGTAGATATATTTCATACTCGAATTATAGGTATATTTTTATTATTGCCGTGGTGATGCTTAAACAGTCATGTAATAAAAATCTCATCTCATTCTTCAATCTGATGAAGTTTTCGAATTTCATTATTAACAGACCAGGATAAAGGTATGAATTTTTGATCTACTAGTTCTGAGAAACCAAGATTAATCGCAGCAACATCGATATTTTCATCTGGATGGCAAGTCCATTCACTTATTTTCGTTTGTTCCCATTGAGCATTATTGCCATGAATATTGATACGTAGGTATGCAAATTCTAGACCTTTTTATCTGATTCACTCAATGATGTGTTTTGCTGTGACAATGTACTTTAGATTAGTTCCATTATCATCTCTGTGAATAAAGTAAACTGTGCCAGCCATTTTATACGTCCCATCAGCCATTTGGTAGCCAATAAATGCAACGCATGTTTTTATTCATTCAGGGATTTTCATTTTTGTAGTTAAATTACCCCCACATGTAACCCCTTCCAAAATGCCCATAACGAGCGGTTTGTTCGTAGACAGGGCGACAGAGGTCGAGGGAAGTGATGATGCCTTGCGGAGTGAGATCATCTCGGAGGATGTCTTGGTTTTCTGCGACACCGTCTATCCATGCGACGCATGAGACGGGGTGACGGTAGCCGATAGCGTAGGCGATTTGTACCATGACTTCATTGGCACCTTTTGCCTTGAGGATTTCGACGGCCATCTGGCGAGCTTTGTACGCAGCAGAGCGGTCGACTTTCGTTGGATCTTTTCCTGAGAATGCACCACCACCGATAGGTACACGAGGTCCGTAGTTATCGACAGCGAGCTTGCGTCCTGTGAGACCTGTGTCGGCAGTAAATCCACCGATATTCCAGTCACCAGCAGGGTTGAGGTGGAGCTTCGCAGCAGCGATATCGTGTCATTTGAGGAGTTCTTCTTTTTTCAGAAATTCTGTCACTTCTTCACGGAGGATGTCGTGCGGAGTGCCACACCAGCTTGCGACGACGGCGACGAGTTGATTTCCATCGAGGGTGATCTGCGTCTTCCCATCATTTGGATGGAGTGCCCAGAGGAATTCGTTGAGACGACGAGCGAGTTCGTATTCGAGTGGCATAAATGTCGGTGTTTCACGAGTCGCATAACCGACCATGATACCCTGATCACCAGCACCACCAGTATCGACTCCTTGTGCGATTTCTGGAGATTGTTTCACGATATTGGTGAGGACACCGATAGAATCGCTACCGACTATACGCTTCACGATAGGAGGGATATCGACAAAGGCAGTGGTCGTGACTTCACCGATGACGACGACAGAGCCGTGTCCGCCCATCACTTCGATGGCACAGCGGGCAGTAGGGTCTTGTGCGAGACAGGCGTCGAGGATGGCGTCAGAGATCTGATCACACATCTTGTCTGGGTGTCCTGGAGACACGGATTCAGCAGTTTTGAACATAAAAAAAGATAAGAAGAAGTTCTTATCTTACCAAGTATTATAGATGAACCAATTATCTATCGAAAGTGGAGCACTATCACACGAGCGTGTGAACTTGCTGTAGGGTCGTCGAGTTTCGTCTCTCGCCTACTCTTGATAAGGTAGGGTCATTGTAATGAGAAATAAGAGAAGTCAAAGCGGTACTATTTTTTTCGCTCTTCTCGAATAGCGTCTCGGATATGATTGAGAGTATTTATAAGCGTTGATTTGGTAGTCGTAAAATGTCATACTGGCATACTATGATTCTCTTGTTCCAGAATATGGAGAACGCAACCAGCAAATTCATCACGGAGCCCAAGTGTACGAGTATCTGTTTCGGCTGATGTTGTGACGAAAACATCGGTTTTCTCATCTGCCTCATTTGATGGCCTAATAAAGATACCACCATTTTTATTGAGAGAATCACTACCAATAATACTCTTCGCTCATTCATCGAGAGAGAGTGTTACCACATCTAATTTTCTATCGAGGAGATGTCTTTTAATTCTCCATCTTCCACCGATTTGTACCGCAGGTAACTGACCTCTTTGTGCAAGATAATAGATCGTTGGGAGAGGCACTTTTAGGTATTCAGCAGTTTCTTGGACTGTTAAAAGTTCGGGGAGATTAGCTGTGGATTCCGAAAGAGAGAGTGTCATAAATAATTATTAAAACGTATTGATTGTATAGATTTTTTGCGAAAAAAAAGATAAGCAGTAAACAGTTGCTTATCGATCAATTTCTGAGAAACACATGCTTCCCATGATACCACGTATTAACGAGGATTTCTTCGACGACGTACGAGAGCTTCTTGGGCGACCCGAAGCCTGACTCCAGGATCAGCTTTTTCCGAGGTCTCCACAGATTGTGCAACGGCAGCCGCAGTATTTTCTCGTATAAAAAAAGCTTCTACTGCTGCTTCAAATGAACCATCATCTGGAACCAAGAGAACATTCTGAGAGTCTCATTCGCGAGATGTAACCATATAAAAATGGGTTAAAAAATAAAGTGCGCAGAGAATAGCGAGATTTTTTTTATGTCAAGAGCTTCGTTATTAGGGATTTTTATACGGAGCAGTATCTCAATTTGAATACATAAAAAACATTTTGTAAATGAGAATAATACAATATATTTTCATTATGAACTCTCACGAGACATTATGAATAATGTTGGCACAATGACCAATCTTATCACAAACCACTATTCATCATACAGCTGAGAGAGTCGCAGATGTTACAGCTTATCCAGAACACATACAAAAATTGCTTCATTTCCGTCGTGCTCTGTCTCCAGAATTTCAGAAAAATATTTTTTATTTTCAGAAAAACTGAAATTGGTATGCAAAGCTATGAGATATGACTATCGGACTTGAGAATGAGAAAGGTTCTATCGTTGATATGCATGCGGGTATTTTTGTCTCTGAAAATGAGACATATTTTTCACCAGAAGGTGCTGCAAAGCGAGCATTGGAGGCAAATAAAAAAATCCCTTCAGTCGACGATTGGAAAAAAATGGCAGAGATGGTGTGATGATTTCGACCACTGCGAGAACTTCTTCAAATACCATATACAGGTTTTGTTTCTCATGGTGAAGTAAAGAGATACAATCCGCATTCTGGTGTTCACGCGTGTCTGCATACGAGCGATCCTCATCATTATGATTATTTTATAGGTCTACCATATACAGTGAAAGATTCTCCTATAAAAAGATGAGTCCATTTTGATGGCAAACTTGTTCCACAAAAATTTATCACAACGACTATAGACAGCGGTATTTACCATGAATATAAACTTCATAAAATTTATTGGAATGCTTTGCGTCTTTTGGAGTGAGACTAGAAATTTTGTTTTTCTCCGCCGACTTCTATACTTATCACATGTTCACCCCGAAATACTATTACACTCCGCTACGCCTGGGAAAGAGTATAGATTTTTCTCCGGTGATACCGAGTGAGTTTGAATGATATTTTTGAGTGGCAGAAAAAGTATCTCGATATGTATTTACAGGGAGTGAGATTAATTTCATATTTCAGGATAATGTCGCAGTTCACACAAAGCGACTCGTGAACTATGTCAGGAATATCGACCTTCCTGATTTTCTGGATCGAGCGAGAATCGAGAGAATGCTCTGGCTCCATGATCTCCCAGAAGCAATCGTCAACGAAGAACGAGGTGCTGACTATGTGACGCATGAGAAAAATGTCGATCAGACACTCGGAGAACTCCAGGATTCTATCGAAGAAAAAGCGGCACGTGACATGTTTGATGCTTCTGATTTGGAGCTTTTTTCAGAGATGGAACAGGCAAAATGAAAAATAAAAAAAGCAGACTGGTCTGATGTTCAAGAACACAGAAATGGTATTTTTGCAAAGATGCTTGATTGGATCGAGAGTCGAAACAAGTTTACCTACATCACGACAGAGTGGATTGCTCATTCTGATTATGCTCTCAATCCTATTTTGCCTCCCATAGGGACTATGCAGCTCTGCTTGAGGGATTCATATCAAGTATGGATGCGGGATTTTAGGGAAATACCTGATGCACTGTTTCGTGACTTTATGCTGGAGTTTATTCATGATGAGATGTATGATTTTCATCGTCTCCGTTGGTCTCCAGTAATGCAAAATACGCCATGAGAAGTGCAAGCTCTGTATGCAGATTTTGTGAAATATGGTAAAAAGTAAGAGATAATAATTTTTGTACTCACCGGAAGAGTCTTTTTCTCATGCCTTTTCTTGTATTTACAAAACATAAAAAAATCTTTTGACAATCTCTGTCTTCTTTTTATACTTCCGACGTTTTCCTCTGTATATTCAGAGTGATTCAATTCCTAGTTTGGCCCTTATACTTCACCTTCCGAGGTGTCCGTAAGAGCCTCATCTTTCTTTTATATGTCTGGACTCGTCGCACAAAAACTCTCAATGACACAAATCGCTCGCGGTGATAATCTCGTCGCAGTGACACTTCTCCGTGTTCCTCAGCTCGCTGTCGCTCAGATCAAAACTGCTGAAAAGGATGGCTACACAGCACTTGTTCTCGATGCAAAAAATGCTAAAGGCAAAACAGTAAAACGCAAAGAAGTACCGTATGATGCTGCTGCAGGTATGAACGTCGGTGACGCTCTCGATGTCAAAACACTCGAAGGTGTCGCTTCAGTCAAACTCACTGCGGTTTCAAAAGGTAAAGGTTTCACTGGTGCTATGAAACGATGGAACTTCAAAGGAGGTCCTGGAGGTCATGGTTCAAAATTCCACCGAGCGCTTGGTTCTATCGGTACTCGTAAACCACGTCGTACAAAACCAGGTAAGAAAATGCACGGTCGTCACGGTAATAAAACTATCACTCTTGCTTCTGTTCCAGTCGAGCTCATCGACGCAGAGAACAATATCGTCGCAGTTCGTGGTCCAGTACCAGGAGCGATGAATACATTTGTGTATCTCGTATTTTAATCCGAATAATTCGTAAATTGATTATGACTGCTCTCTCTACTCCAACTCCAGACACGCTCGATGTATCACTCTTTGGCATCGTACCTCATCTCGATGTCCTCAGCCGTCTTATGCTCCTCCAGAGCCATAACGGTCGTTTTCCAATCGCACACACAAAGAGCAGAAATGCTCGTCGTGGTTCTACTCGAAAACTCTACAAACAAAAAGGAACCGGTAATGCTCGTGCAGGTTCTTCTCGTTCTCCTGTTCGTCGTGGTGGATGAGTCGCATTTGGTCCAAAAAGTAATGCAAATTTTCAAGTAAGCATGAATGCTCAAGAGCGTCGTCTCGGTCTCGCATCAGCTCTCACGCTCAAATCTCTCGACAACAAAATTCGTGTTCTCGATAAACTCGAATCAAAAACAGCTGCTATGGCAAAAACATTAGAATCTCTCACAGCTGAGGGAACAGTTCTTTTCTTTATCGCTCCAAGCGAAATGACAAAAACACAAGGACTCGGAAATCTCCACGGTACTCACACAGATGTTGTGACTCACGCAAGTCCTGCTGAGATCCTCAAATATGATTTTTGTGTCTTTACAACAGAAGCCCTGAAAACACTTTCTACTCACTTTGCTTCATAATTATGAATATCTACCAAGTCATCCTCTGACCAGTTGAGTCTCACAAGGCTCGTATGCTCGAAGTCGGCAATGTCTATACATTCCGTGTCGCAGATACTGCTACAAAGACTGATATCAAAAAAGCATTTCACGAACTCTATGATCGTGAAGTCTCATCTATCCAGATTGCAAAAAACTATTCAAAAGTTCGAAATGGTAAAAAGGGTCAGATGCGTCGTCGTGCTGCTTTTAAAAAAGCATACGTTACGCTCGATAAGCCTATCACTCAACTTGCTAAACTTCATCTCTCAAAAGATTAATATATGGCTCTCAAAATCTACAAACCTACTACAAATGGTCGCCGAGGCATGACAGGTAATGCTTTCGTAGAACTCACAACAGACAAACCATTTAAAAAACTCACTGCAGCTCACAAGAGCTCAGGTGGTCGTAACTCTTATGGACGTACGACATCACGATTTCGTGGTGGTGGACACAAGCGTCGTCTCCGTGTCGTCGATTTCCGATTTGCAAAAATGGATGTCCCTGCAACAGTCAAAACAATCGAATATGATCCACATCGATCAGCATTTATCGCACTTGTACAAGATGCAGATGGAGAGCACCGATATGTCGTCGCTCACTCAACAATGAAAGTTGGTGACACTATTATTACTTCACCAAACGCAAAACCGGTTGCTGGTAATCGTCTCGCTGTAGGAAATATTCCTGCTGGTCTTTTTGTCCACAATCTCGAACTCGTTATCGGTCGTGGTGCTCAGGCAGTTCGTTCTGCTGGAGCAAGCGCTCAGGTTGTTTCTCAAGAAGGTGCATATACACAAATCAAACTCAATTCAACAGAAGTACGTTTTGTTCACAAAGAATGTTTCGCTACTATCGGTGTCGTGAGTAATGGTGACCACAATCAAATCGTCGTCGGTAAAGCTGGTCGTAGCCGATGGAAAGGTCGTCGTCCTCACAATCTCGGTACATCGATGAACCCAGTAGATCACCCACACGGAGGATGAGAAGGTCATACTTCTATCGGTCGTCAGCCTACAACTCCATGGGGCAAGCCTGCTCTCGGTGTCAAGACTCGTAAAAACAAACGTACAAATCGATGGATCGCGACTGATAAGCGAGGTTCTATCGTCTCTGCTTCTACTTCAACTTCATCAGCTTCATAATTTTCTCTTATGTCTCGTAGTACTAAAAAATGATTGTTTATCCCTGAGCACCTTATGAAAAAGGTGGTTGCTCTCAACGCAGCTGGTAAAAAAAGTGTCATCAAAACATGGTCTCGTGCTTCTGTTATCCACCCAGACTTCGTTGGTCATACTTTCGGTGTTCACAATGGAAAAGAACATACTCCAGTATTTGTCACAGAAGATATGGTAGGTCGTCGCCTCGGTGAATTTTCTCCTACTCGCAAATTTATCAAACATGCTGGTAAAGCTGTTGCTGCTGCTTAATCTCTACGAATCTATGAAAGCTACTCTCAAAAACGCCCGCATCTCACCAAAGAAACTCAGAGTTATCGCGAACCTCGTTCGAGGTAAATCTGTTGACGATGGTCTCGCTATGCTTCGCCTCTTCTCAAAAAAAGGTGGTGATATCCTCTACAAGGTACTCTTTAGTGCTGCATCAAATGCTATCCACAATGATGGTGCTACAAAAAGTGATCTCGTTATTCATTCGCTCTCTATCGGTCAAGGTCCTACATATCGACGTGCACGTCCAGTTGGTCGTGGTCGTAGTCATCGTATCCTCAAACGTACGAGTCATGTATTTCTCGAACTCGCTCATAAATAAATCATAAACCTCTCTCTTATGTGACACAAAGTCAGTCCCATCTCTTGGCGTATCGGTGTAACCCGCTCTTGGGCATCTACAGGATACTATGATAAAGCAGAATATACTGAAGCTATCGGTCAGGATGTCGTTATCCGCGATCTCATTCGAAAGTTCTTCAAAGGTCTCCCAGTCGGACACACAACGATCACTCATGGTGATGCTGGTCTCCGTGTTATCATCTACACTTCTCGTACAGCTCTTGTCCTCGGGAAAAATGGTGAAAACCTCACAAAACTCCAGAAAAAACTCCACGCACTCTTTGGTAAAAAAGTACACGTCGATGTCAAAGAAATCAAAAACCCAGATGTTCATGCAACTCTTGTCGGTGACAGCATCGGTCGTCAGATCGAACGTCGTCTCCCATACCGTCGTGTCATCAAGCAAGCAATTGCAAAGGCTATGGAAAAAGGAGCAAAGGGTATTAAAGTTCGTATCTCTGGTCGTATTGGAGGTGCTGAAATCGCTCGTCATGAAGTCTATAAAGAAGGAAATATCCCAACACAAACTATCAAGGCATCTATTGATTACCACGTAGAGCATGCGCTCACTATGTACGGTATCATCGGTCTTAAGATTTGGATTTATAAGGGTGATGTTGAAAATAATTAAAAAATAAAAATTAAGAATTAAAAATTTCTATGCAACAACCATCACGTACAAAATATCGAAAAGCCATGCGCGGCACCCAAAAGGGTAATGCGACTGTTGGTTTCATGCTCGCTCATGGATCATTTGGTCTCAAGGCTATGACTTCAGGATTTCTCACAGCACGTGAGATAGAAGCAGCTCGAAAAACAATTGCTCATACTCTCCAACGTGGAGGTAAAGTATGGTGCCGTATCTTCCCACACAAACCATTCACAAAGAAAGCTCTCGAAGTTCCGATGGGATGAGGAAAAGGTGGCGTAGAATACTACCATGCTCCTATTCCAGCTGGCACAATGCTTTTCGAAGTAGAAGGTGTCACTGAAGCTCTCGCACGTGAAGCATTTCGACTCGCTGGTGATAAGCTCTCTGTGAAGACATCAGTCGTCGACTCTCAATCTCTTCTCGCTCTCGCTGCTTAATTATCCTCAAGACTATGCCTACAAAAAAAACTACTACTCCTACTAAAAAGACAACAACAAAAAAAGTTGCTGCTCCTAAGGCTGCTGCAAAAGAAGTGACAGGTCTCAAAGGACTTCGTGCTGAACTCTTTTCTCTCAAGATGAAACATGCTCTCGGAGAACTCAAGGAAGTACACAAGCTCCGAAAAGCACGCCGAGATGTCGCTCGTCATATCACTACTCTTCACCAATAATACTATGCGAACAAAAACTGGAATCGTTACATCAACAAAAATGCAGAAGACTGTTACTGTCAAAGTAACTGAATATCTCAAGCACTCAAAATATAACAAAGAGATGCCTTCATCAAAGAATTTTCATGCTCGTACAGAAATGGAACTCACAGAAGGTATGACAGTCACTATCGAAGAAGCAGCTCCTCTCTCAAAGACTGTTAAATGGAAAGTAATCTCAAAAGCATAATCTCAATTATTTCAACGTTATGATACAAAAAGAAACAAGACTCGTCGTCGCAGACAACACCGGTGCTAAACTCGTGCTCTGCTTCAATATCCCAAAAGGAACACGTCATCGCTATGCTCGTGTCGGTGATATCATCGTTTGCTCAGTCAAAGATGCTGCACCAGATGGTCAGGTCAAAGCACATACTGTCGTTCGAGCAGTCGTCATTCGTACGACTCGACCAGTCAAGCGTGCTGATGGATCAACTGTTCGATCAGATGATAATGCCTGTGTTATCGTCAATGAAAAAGGCGAACCACAAGGATCTCGTGTTTTCGGACCAGTTTTCCGAGAGCTCCGAGGCGACAAACGTTTCAAAGCTATTATCAGTAAAGCGCCAGAAGTAATCTAATTTGCCTACACCTATGAAAAAAATGAAAATACATAAAGGAGATACCGTTCGTATCATCGCCGGAAAAGATCGTTTCCGTGTCGAGAAGAACAAGGATGGTGTTGAAAAAAGAACTCCTATGGAAGCAAAAGTACTCCGTACACTTCCAAAAAAAGATGCTGTTGTTGTCGAGGGTGTCAATATCGTCACAAAACACATCAAGAAACAGGGGACAACTCCAGGTCAGAAAATTCAATTCGAAAAACCAATTCACGTCTCAAATGTTATGCTCATTTGTCCACACACAAAGAAGCCAACTCGAGTACGTATCGAACAAGGTAAAAAGACAGTTCGTATTTCTGTAAAATCTGGTAAAGCTATCGATTAATTCCTCATTATTTTATGTCTCTCAGAAAACACTATACATCGACCGTTCTTCCAAAGCTTGCAAAAGAGCTGAAAAAGAATGTAAATGCGCTTCCTCGTCTCGAGAAAGTCGTCGTCAACATGGGTATCGGATCACTCGTGACGGGTGGACAAAAGGATTATTCTCTCTTCGAGAAACATCTCACACTCATCACTGGTCAAAAACCAGTACTCTCTAAGTCACGTAAGGCTATCTCAAATTTCAAACTCCGAGAAGGTCTCGCAGTTGGTCTCACAGTGACACTTCGTGGACAGAGAATGTATGACTTCCTCGAGAAGCTCATTCATATCGTTCTTCCTCGTGTTCGAGACTTCCAAGGTCTTCGTCCAAAGAGCATTGATGGAGCTGGAAACTTCAACCTCGGACTCAAAGAGCAGACACTTTTCCCAGAAATTATCCAAGATGATGTCATCAAGACACACGGTATCCAGATCACTGTCGTAACAAAATCACAATCTCCTGAGGATTCGCTTCTCCTCCTCCAAAATATTGGTTTTCCATTTCATAAATAATTCTATGACACGCAAAGCACTCATCGCAAAATGCAATCGTCGAAAGCTCCGAGCTCTCCGTCAGAAAGCAAACGGTCAAAAGATCACTTTCTCTACACGTATCTACTCACAATGTATTGTGACAGGTCGTCGTCGAGGTGTCATCGGTCGTTTCGGTCTCTCTCGTATCGAGGCTCGTGAACGCATCAACAAAGGTGAAATCCTCTGAGTTCGTAAATCTAGCTGGTAATTTTTCTCTTATGACTACTGATTCTCTATCTGATCTTTTCGTCTCTCTCCGCAACGCTATAGTTGCTGGACATGGTACACTGACTGTACCATACTCGACCCTCAAGGAGCGAGTACTTGTTATCTTTAAGAAAAACAAGTATATCCTTGACTTCAAAGTCGAGGGTGATGTCAAAAAAACAATTTCCATCTCACTCGATGATTCTAAACATCGTCGTCTTCCTACATTCCGCCGTATCAGCACTCCTGGTCACCGCGTCTATGTCGGTTCTACGTCTATCAAAAAATCTCGTAATGGAAGTGGTATTTATATTATCTCTACACCAAAAGGCGTTATCACTGGCTATGAAGCTCGTGCTCTCAATGTCGGTGGAGAAGTTATCTGAGAAGTTTATTAATTATTTCTATGTCTCGACTCGCTAAAAAACCTATTACCCTCCCATCTGGTGTCACTGCGACACTGAATGACAGTATGCTCACACTTCAGGGTGCTAAAGGACAACTCAATTGTCCTATTCATCCAACAGTAGTTGTGAAGATTGATGGTAATGTCATCACTCTCTCAAGCACTGCCAAAGAACGTAAAGACTTTGCTCAATGGGGTCTTACTTGGGCACTTATCAATAATAAAATGAAGGGTGTCGCTGGTGAATATAAAAAAACAATTCAGATCATTGGAGTTGGATACCGTGTAGAAATAGCTGGCACAAAGATTACTCTTGCTGTTGGTTTTTCTCACAAAGTATTCTTCCAAATCCCAGCTGGTATCTCTGTTGTCGCTGACGCACAGGATGCAAATATCCTCCACATTTCTGGTATAGATTCTCAGAAAGTTGGTGAGTTTGCTGCTGCTATCCGATCAACGAAAACTCCTGAACCATATAAAGGAAAGGGTATTCGCTATATAGATGAATACGTTCGCCGAAAAGCTGGTAAAACTGCTGCTAAATAATCTCTCTTATGACTAAAACCTCTTCTCAAAAACGAATCATCCGACACCGACGCATACGCGCTCGTGTGAGTGGTACTGCGACATGTCCTCGTCTCGCAGTCTATCGATCAAATGCTCATATCTATGCTCAGCTCATCGACGATGTCGCTGGTAAAACACTCGCCAGCACACACGATATGGAAGCCAAAAAAGGTACAAAAATTGACCATGCAAAAGCTGCTGGTGCTGAGATCGCTAAAAAAGCTCTCGCTGCTGGTATCAAAACATGTGTTTTTGATCGAGGCGGATTCCTCTATACTGGACGTATCGCTGCTCTCGCAGATGGTGCACGTGAAGGCGGGTTAACATTTTAATTTTTCTCTATGTCTGATATCGATACAACTCTCCCTGAAACTTCTGTCCCATCTGAGGCAGTCGCTGACGTAGCTGCATCATCTGGTGCATCATCTAGTCGCGGTGGCTCTCGTGGTGGCCGTCGTGATGATAATCGTGGCCGTCGTGATGACCGTCGCGGTGGTGGAAAAGGTGGCTTTGAACAAGTCAAAAAAGAATTCGAAGAAGTACTTCTCGAAGTAGGTCGTGTTACAAAAGTAACAAGTGGTGGTCGTCAGCTCCGATTCCGTGCAGCTGTCGTCATCGGTGACCGAAAAGGACGTGTCGGTTTCGGTCTTGGAAAAGCTCAGGAAGTTTCTGTTGCTGTAGAAAAAGCAGTCAACTCTGCAAAACGACACCTCATCAAAGTCCCTCTCGAAAATGGAACCGTTCCACATGAAGTTTCAACAAAATTCAAATCAGTAAAACTCATGATCCATCCAGCTGCAGAAGGTACTGGTATCATCGCTGGTGGTTCTGCTCGTCGTATCCTCGAACTCGCTGGTTGTCAAAATATCCTCTCAAAGCGTCACGGTGGTCGAAATGTTATTACGACAGCTTATGCGACTATGGAGGCTCTCAAAATGTATCAAACTAAAAAATAGTATACCAATTCATCATCATTTAGATCTATGTTAAATCACGCTACACTTCGCCCTCGGGCCTCATCTCGTACGAGCACCAAACGTCTCGGTCGCGGATCTTCATCTGGAAAAGGTGGATTCTGTGGTCGTGGTTGTAAAGGTCAAAAGGCTCGAACTGGTAAGAAAATCCATCCTCTCTTTGAAGGTGGACAGACACCACTTCACATGCGTCTTCCAAAACTTCGTGGAGGTGCATTTACAGCAAAGACATCTTTTTCTGTTATCAATCTCTCTGATCTGGAAGTAATTGCAGAAAAAGGACATAAGGATATCACAATAGAGAAGCTTCTCGAACTCGGTTATGTCCGAGGTAAGAATCCTCGAGTCAAACTCCTCTCTGGTGGTGAACTCAAAAAAGCGGTGACACTTTCTGTGCATGCTGCAAGTAAGACAGCACAAGCAAGTCTCGAAAAAGCAGGCGGCACACTTAACCTCGTTGGGTAAAAATCATTTTTATGAAGAATTCCTGGAAACAATTTCTCCGTTCTGATAGCCTCAAAAAGAAAATAGGGGTGACTCTTGGGCTCATCGTCATCTATAAATTTCTCTCTGTTATTCCTGTTCCAGGTGTTTCAGCAGATGCTCTTGAGAGTATGAGAAATGTATTTTCTGCTCAACCAGGGCTTGCATTTTTTAGCTCTCTTATGGGTGGAAGTATGCAGAGATTTTCGATCATTCTCATGGGTCTCTCTCCCTACATCAATGCATCGATCATTCTCCAGCTCCTCTCTGTTGTCATCCCAAAACTCGAAGAAATCAAAAAAGAAGGTGCTCAGGGGCAGAAAAAGATCAATACATACACTCGCATCCTCACTGTACCACTCGCATTTGTCCAGAGCTACGGTATGATTATTCTCCTCAATAGTCTCGTCCAGGGTACTCCTCTCGTCGACACATCAAACTGGGGTCTCCTCCTCTCTATGATGACGACTATTACAGCAGGTACGGTTTTCCTTATGTGGCTCGGTGAACAAATCAATGAATCAGGTCTCGGCAATGGTATTTCTATTATCATTTTTGCTGGAGTACTCGCAGATGTTCCGAGTCGTATAGCTTCTCAGCTCGCCAATGTCGAATGGACTGGCTCGACAGGAGCATTCATAACGCAACTTCTCCCATTTATACTCCTCGTTCTTGCGACACTTCTTGTTGTTTATATCATCATCCGATTTACAGAAGGATACCGTCGAGTTCCTCTCGTGTATACTCGTACAGGTCGAGATGAGCGATCATATTTTCCAATTCGTGTGAATCAGTCAGGTATGGTTCCAATTATTTTTGCCATGTCTCTCGTCACATTCCCATATATTATTGGTCAGGCTATTACACTTCGTAGTGCTGGTATGCCAGAATTTGTAAAAAGTGCGAGTTCACTTATGGTACAAATCTTCAATCCAAATGCTCCAACATGGTGGTTTGTTATTATCTTTATGACGCTCGTTATAGGATTTTCATACTTCTACCTTTCTATCACATTTGATACAAAAGAAGTCGCAGAAGGTATCCAGAAACGTGGTGGTTATATACCTGGTATTCGTCCAGGTCGACAGACAGCAGACTATCTCCGTTCTGTATCGAATCATCTCAATTTCTTTGGAGGCACATTTATTGCTATTATCGCTGCATTTCCCTATATTGCGACGCTCGTGAATAATATACTCAAGAATCACAACATACCATCGCTCGATGTAGCACATATCGATTTCCTTATCTCTGGATCCGGTCTCATTATCGTTGTAGGTGTTATTCTCGAACTCCTCCGTCGATTCAAGGCTGAATCTCAGGCATATGATTACAAACGATTCTTCTAATATTTTTAATTTTTATTTATGGATGCAAAACTCATAGCACATATCCAAAATCTCGCTGCAGGAAAAAAAGATTTTCCAGTCCTTCGTACTGGTATGCAGGTTGAGGTCTCTCAGAGAATCACAGAAGGTGATAAATCTCGTGTTCAGAAATTCGAAGGCGTCGTCATTCGTACTGGTGGAAAAACTCACGGAGAAAAAACATATACTGTTCGTCGTGTTGCTGGCGGATTTGGAATTGAAAAAACATTTCCAGTTTCTTGTCCAACTGTTGAAGGTGTCAAAATCATAAGACAGTACAAGGTGAATCGTAAAAATATTCGCTACGTCCGTGGTCTCGAAGGAAAATCAGCTCGTCTCAAAGAAGTAAAAGCATCTGTATCAAAAGAGGCTGCTCCAAAAAAAGCGAAAACTTCTAAAAAGAAAACAGAAGCTGCTGAATAGTATTTACTGAAAATTTTTCTAAAAACCCCTGATTTGTTCAGGGGTTTTTCTTGTCTTCAGTTATTTTTCGCTATCATTGTCCCATGAATATTCTTATTACTGGTGGTGCAGGATTTATCGGTTCTCATCTTGTCGATGCTTGTATGGACGCTGGACACGCTGTTTGCGTTGTGGATGATTTTTCATCAGGATCACGAGACAACATAGCTCGACATAAGAATAATATTCGCCTCACAGTCTGTGAATGAAATATCTGTGATGCCGAGAGAATGAATTTTATTTTCAAAAATTTTATTCCTGATGTTGTCTTTCATTTGGCTGCTCAGATAAATGTCCGCGAATCTATCAAAGATCCGAAGCATGATGTCGAGATAAATATTCTCTGAACACTCAATATCCTCCAAGCTATGCGAGAAGTTCACTGTCAGCGTATTATATTTTCTTCGACAGGAGGGGTGATGTTTTCTGATAATCAACCCCCGTACTCTGAAGTTCATATTCCGAGCCCAACTGACCCCTATGGTATTTCCAAGCATACAATAGAGCTACATCTGTCTTTTTATGAGCGGCAATATGGTATTCATTCGACGATTCTTCGCTATGCTAATGTCTACTGACCTCGTCAAAATGCAAAAGGGGAAGCCGGTGTAATTTCTATATTTCTCGAAAAAATCAAAAATAATGAAGCTCCCACTATTTTTGGAGATGGCCATCAGACACGCGACTTTATCCACGTTGATGATGTTGTCGCAGCGAATATGCACTCTCTGGATAAGAACCTCACTGGTATCTATCACGTCGGAACTGGGCAGGAAACTTCTGTGAATCAGCTCTGGGATATCATCGCTCAGACCACACATACGACGCTCGTCCCACAGCACGTCGCTTGATTTGGTGAGATACAGAGAACTGCTCTTGATTCAACAAAATTACAGAAAACAGGATGGACTATCCAGCGGGAGTTGACTGAATTGGGAAAAGACGAGCAGGGAAATCTGCTGATGCATTAAGAAGATAATCAGGAAGATATAATTGAACTCCTTCTCAGTGAGCTGTTCTTACGAAATTTTCGCTGATAGCCATAAGTCGTGCTTTTGGGTTTCAGTCTACCATGGGGAGAATTTCTTTTTCGCCTTCGTGGGGATCTATAGTAATAGTCTTTGTTGTTGTATTGAACTGTACCAGTGCTCATTCGAATTCAATACAAATTGTTTCTCCTGGTTTTTCAGATTTTTTATTGGTCCAAATCGTACAATTGATGCCCTGAATAACTACGATAAGTTCGTACATCTCGGGTGAATCAATTATATTTTTTATATCCACTTCTGTAAAAGAACATGATACACCGAGTATCTGCATAAGTGTGGTGATCTCATGTGCTATATGGTCACTTCCAGCAGATTGAGTGAGACGATTTTGTTGTGCATTGAGTCAGTGCATGAAGCTTTTTATGGTACCAAATCTTTGTCGTAATGCAGGCATCATATTCAGAAGCTGTTGATAACGCATGTCAGTCATTCGTGGCAAACAACTCATAATTATCTGTCTTTGTTGTGATGCTACTTCTTGTAGTTCACGAAAGCGCTGTAATTCTCCGGGGTTGAGTGCTATCGGCTTTTCGACAAGAATACACTGTACACCTGCTTCTATGCAACTTTGTAAATCTCATACATGATATCAGTCGGGGGTAGAAATAATTGCTCACTTTAGAGGACTTCCTCATCTTTGTTTGAGAAACTCTTGTGTTGTTCCATGGAAATGGGTCACCAGGTCTATTTGCTCTCTGTCGATAGGTTTTGTATCTACAGCAACTGTTGGTATACCGAGTTCCTGAATATGCATTAAGTGATGTCCTCCATGATTTGTTTGTCCTGCTACTTCTCAGCGTGTTCCAAATACGACTATTTCCGGTTCAGTTGGTCTATCCATATTTTTTTATATAATACCGGTAGATAGTATATAATATAATCATTTGTCAATAAACGGATGTCATACCACCACCTCAATACCCTGACAGTTTTTTCAGAAAAATTAGCTCATAATTTTTCAGTCCTCTCAAAACTCCATCACGACATAAAACCAGTTCCAGTGCTCAAGAGCAATGCCTATGGTCATGGAATAAAAATAATAGCACCCCTCCTTTTCGATTACGATGTACCATTTGTCTGTGTCGATTCTCTCTATGAGGCATATGAGCTCAAGAAATGCTGATACAAAAAGGATATACTTATCATGGGCTATGTTGATCCAGAGGATATCCCACGTCGCAGGAATTTTATTTATGCTGTTTCTGATCTCACCTATGCTACGATGTTGATAAAAAAATATGCACGAGTGAGACTCCATCTCTTTCTCGACACTGGTATGCATAGAGAGGGGATGTGAGATTTGAATAGTGCTTATGCAGAAGCTATACTGACAAAGATTGCTCCACGTATAGAAGGTGTCATGTCACATTTTTCCACTCCCGATAATCGCAGTGTCACAGAGGCTCAGCTGGACCAGTTTGAAGAACAGCTCGCAGTACTCCGAAAATACCGAATCTATCCACGATATACACATATAGCTGCTTCGGGAGGATTGATCTATGCTCATACATATAGAGCAGTTTCAGGTTCTCTTGCTCGTTGCGGTCTCGCTTTTTATTGATATGGACATCCTGAACTTCAACCAGCCCTTCGTCTGACGACTCATCTCATTCAGATAAAAAATATCAAAAAGGGGGATGCAGTTGGGTATGATGGGATTTTTATTGCTGAGAGAGGTATGAAGATAGGCGTATTGCCAATCGGTTATCATGATGGAATGGATCGACGATTATCTGGCGTTGGCGTTGTGACGATAGGGGACAATATATGCTCTATTATTGGTCGAGTTTCGATGAATCTGACGACGATTGATATCTCCGAGGTAGACGTACAAGTTGGAGATGAAGTTATAATCATCAATGAAGATACTGAATCACCAGTGAGTCTTATTCGTCAGTCGGAACGAGCCGGCATGATACCCTACGATATGCTCGTACATTTCAATAAGGAGATGTATAGAACATCTTTAAAATAAACGTTGTTGTCCATCGGGATCTGCCTTTTGTTTCGTCATTATGGTATTGGTTGTGATTGATGGTCTTGTGTGCCAGAATTGTTCGTGAAGACGATAGATTTCTTCTATATCTGTAGCGTTTGGCTCATGAATAAGGCCTGTTTTTTTCGTATTCCCATCCATTATTAATAGATTTCGAACGCATGATAATACCCCAGCATGTATCAAATCCATACACGTATCAGGACAGCTCTCACCTATAAAATTTACATTTTTTCATTCTCGTACGACAAATACTTCTTTGTCTCCGAGTACATACCGTGTCATATTTTTATGTATTGGTGTTGTTGTTGATGCGTTTGTTCTTAAAAAATCCATGTCTATCTCGTTTTGTCGTGACCCTGCACTGACCAATATAATACCGTCTGGACACGCCTGAATAATTTCTGCTGTTATTCATCGACCACCGGTAGACGATATTATCATATCAACATCTGCCAACATATTTTCTGCATTTTCATGAGTTTGAAATCCTCGACGTGTTGCTTCATGTCGACGAAAAGAGCTTTTATCATACACACTTGTTTGTATGCCACGACCACGGAGACTTGTCGTGACTGCTTTCCCAATCATACCGTATCATATCATCATGACCTTCCCCGATGAAAGATCTCTGCCAAGCTCTTTTAATAATACTTCAAGAGAAGTTGTGACTGCTTGTCAGACGTGATTTGCCTCTTCCTCTTTTATTTTACTTCGTGCTATGGAATAGACCGGTACTCCAATGCTGTCTATGGCTTTTTCATACCTATCATGTCCAAATGTTGTTACTTCCACCGTTCCAATAACTCTATTTTGTCAATGGGAGAGTGGGCGAGCAAAACATCATCATACCTCCAAAATTAATGGATTTTTTTTTGATCCACGCGATGCTTCTTCAATAATTCTTTCGAGATATCCATGTCTTTCTATAGCTCAATAGTCCTTTTCTGAGTGTACTTTGACTCCATCTTGGAGCATGGCTTCAACTCTTTTTGGTTTTGAAGAATATGGTTTTGCAATAAAGTGAATATCTTTTGCGCCTGCTCAGTGTTTTAAATGGTGAAGAAAACGAACTGTATCTGATACGGCATGTTGAAGCACTATTACAGGGTACTCACTCAAGTCTAGCCTACTGGCGAGTTCTTTTGTTACGGGGAGATTTTCGGTTCATATTCTGAAGCTCATAAGTTTGAAAAAAGAATATATAAAACTACAATGCTCTTATGCAAGAAAAGAAAATAGTGTGTGCGCTCCTGGTGAATGACTCCAACCATATTCTTTTACAAGATAGAAAAGGTATATCTAAATATGGGGAAGAATGGTCGTTTTTTGGTGGCGGCATAGAAGATGGAGAATCACCGGAAGATGCGCTTATACGTGAATTACAAGAGGAACTTAATTGGAAACCAGCAAAATATAGTTTTATTGGCGAAACAAAACATACAATAACTGATAGGAGTTTGTTGTATCATCGGTATATATACCTTGTCAGATGAATAGAATGAAAAGTGTGGATTGATCATGAATGATCATGAGCACATTTTTTTCCTATTAGTGAGATAAAAAAACTAAAATTTAATACATCCATAGAGGGCGAATTATCATTATTATATGATAATATATAATTTGTCAATAAAGAGAGAAAGGAGAATATAGAAAAATAAATTTGACAATTTTATCGTCGAACCTATACTCCCCGCATATCACATTTTCTCCCGACTTTTCGTGCACGAACCTCTTAGATAACTTGTCCGTGTTAATCGCATAGATACTATGCGCTTTTTCTGTGTCTTTTATCTCCTTTTTTTCTGTTATGACTGCGAAAAAAACTACCAAGCCTGCTAAAAAAGCAGGTGCAAAAGTGTCTCCAAAGACATCAAAAGCAAAAGTGGTTTCCAAACCAACCAAAAAAATAGCATCGAAAAAGCCGATTAAAAAAGTATCTAAACCTCTTCCAAAAAAGAAAGTAGCAGAGAAAAAGGTATCGAAGCCAGCAAAAAAAGTTATTAAAAAATCAGTCAAACCTATGAAAAAAACAACAAAATCAAAACCAGCAAAACCAGCAAAACCAGCTCCAAAAGCAAAAAAAATCACAAAACCAGTGAAGGTAAAGAAGGAAAAATCAAAACCAGCTCCAAAAGCAAAAAAAATCTCTGAAAAGCCAGTAAAAAAAGTGAAAGCTGTCGTTGCTCCAAAAGAGAAAAAGGAAAAAAAGGCTAAGCCTGCTCGCAAAGAGATGGTTGTCAAAAATATCCTTCGACCAGAAGAAAATCGAGTTATCAAGTCTACTCGTGTTGAAAAGCCAACACATGGTGCTCTCTATGTCCGATCTGGACGACACTTCTTCACAGAAGATCGTGCTATCGTCGATATGCCAGAGCTTATTGCTGCGCAGCTCAATTCTTATGAGTCGTTTCTCGAATACGGTCTTCGTGAGGCACTTGAGAGTGTTTTTCCAGTTTCTGATTTTTCAGAAGAACGTGTTGAAATTCACTTCAAAGGCATGGAACTCGAAGAGCCTCGCTATACAGCAAAGGAATGTCGTCGTAAAAATCTCAATTATGAATCATTTCTCCGCGTGAAGCTTCAAATGCTTAACAAAGAAACTGGAGAAATCAAAGAAGATACAGTGTTTATGGGGGGTATTCCGCTCATGACAAGCCGTGGAACATTTATCATCAATGGTGTAGAGCGAGTTGTCGTTCACCAAATCATCAAAGCTGATGGTATATCGTTTGAGGCAGATGCAGGTGTCTACACAGCAAAAATCAAACCAAAAAAAGGTGCATGGCTCGAATTCTCTATCGATAAACGAGGTGTTATCACTGTTCGTATCGACAAGAAGCGAAAAATGCCAGCATCGACACTCCTTCGAGCATTTGGTCTCGAGAGTGACGCAGCAATTATCAAGGCATTTAGTGATGACAAGGAAATCGTTTCACGATTCCTCCAGCCAAGTCTCGAAAAAGATAAAACAAAAAATCAGGTTGAAGCATGGCACGCACTTTACAAGCTTATCCGTCCAGGCGATCTCGGTACTGATGAGCGAGTAGAAGACCTCTTCCGTACGACTTTTTATAATGCAAAACGATTTGATCTCGGTGAAGTAGCTCGTCTCAAAATGGCGCGAAAACTCGGTGTCAATGAACAATACGAAGGTGATGGACGATTTATCTCAACAGAGGATATCGTCGAGACACTTCGTTATCTCATGAAGCTCCAGATGGATGATCCAACAGCGACTCCGGATGACATCGATCGTCTCGATAATCGTCGTATTCGTTCTGTCGGTGAGCTCGTTCAGGAAAAATTTATCGTCGGTCTCGCTCGTATGGAACGTATTGCGAAAGATCGTATGACAGTGCTCAATCTCGATGAATCAACAGCGCGAAGTTTTATCAATCACCGACCTATCGAGGCTGTTGTAAAAGAATTTTTCTCAAGTTCTCAGCTCTCACAATTCATGGATCAGAGTAATCCTCTCTCAGAACTCGCGCATAAGCGTCGTATTTCTGCTATGGGTCCAGGAGGTCTCACACGTGAACGTGCATCGTTCGAAGTTCGTGATGTCCACCCTACACAATACGGACGTATCTGTCCTATTGCGACACCAGAAGGTCCAAATATCGGTCTCGTTCTTCATTTTGCTTCGTTTTCTCGTGTTGATCAATACGGTTTTATTCAGACTCCGTATCGAAAGATTTCACACTTTGTACCAAATGATGGTAAATCAGCGGTGAATCGTATCACGCTCGAAGACGTTCTCGACACAAAAGGCAAAGTGATTGTTCCAGAAAAAACACTCATGAAAAAAGAACATGCTGAGCTCCTCCAGAAAAATTTCAAAGACAAAGAAGTACTCGTTCGGGGTTATCTGACTGATGATTATGAATATGTTGATGCATACGTAGAGAGAAATTTCACTATCGCTGAAGCCAATTCTCCTATCGATGAATTTGGCAACTTTGCTGAGACTCGTCTTGGTGCTCGTCAAAATAGTGAAGCGACTATCGTCTATGTCCGTGATATCACTCACATCGATGTCTCTCCAAAACAAATCGTATCCGAAACGACATCTCTTATTCCATTCTTGGAACATGATGATGCGACTCGTGCAGAAATGGGATCGAACATGATGCGTCAAGCTGTTCCACTCGTAAAATCTACTGCACCAATTGTTGGTACTGGTAATGAAAAAGTATTCGGCGAAAAGAGTGGATACTGTGTCCAAGCAGAACATGCAGGAAAAGTCCTCGGTGTCGATGCGAAACACGTAACTGTTATGTATGAAACAGGTGAAAAGAAAACCTACGAACTCCTCACATTTGAGCGATCAAATCACGATCTTCAGATCCATCAGTATCCTCGTGTTTCTCATGGTCAAGAATTCCAAGCAGGTGATATCCTCGTCGATGGTCACTCTATGGAAAATGGTGAACTCGCTCTCGGCCACAATCTCCGTGTAGCCTACATGCCATGGAATGGTTATAACTTTGAAGATGCGGTTATCCTCAATGCCAACCTTGTTGAAAATGACATGTTCACGAGTGTTTCTATTAATGAATATGTACTCGATGTTCGTGAAACAAAACTCTGACCAGAAAGCACAACGAACGATATTCCCAATGTCTCATCTGCGAAGCTTCGAGATCTTGATGAGAATGGTATCATCCGTATTGGTGCGTTTGTTCGTGGAGGTGATATCCTCGTCGGAAAAATCACTCCAAAAGGCGAACAAGAACTCTCTCCAGAAGAACGTCTCCTCCGTGCTATCTTCGGTGATAAATCAAAAGACGTCAAAGATTCTTCTCTCTACATCCCATCAGGATCAGGCGGAAAGGTTATCGATGTTCAGATTCTCCGAAAAGAAGAAGGAGATAATCTTGCAACAGGTGTTTTCCAACAAGTAAAAGTCTACGTTGCACAAACTCGAAAAATCGAAGTCGGTGATAAGATGGCGGGTCGACACGGTAACAAGGGTATCGTTGCTCGTATCGTTCCACCAGAAGACATGCCTCATACAGCTGATGGTCAACCAGTTGATATCATATTGAATCCTCTTGGTGTCGTCTCTCGTATGAATATCGGACAAGTCCTCGAGGCTCACCTCGGTGAAGCGGCTCGACAACTCGGTATCAAAGTAGCTACTCCAGTACTCAATGGTATGACTATTGAAACAATTCATGATCTCATGAAACAAGCTGACATGGACCTCACTGGTAAAGTTCAGCTCTACGATGGACAGACAGGGGAACCGTTCCAAGAACATACAATGCTCGGAACTGTCTACATGCTCAAACTTCACCATCTCGTGGAAGATAAGATTCATGCTCGTGCTGTTGGTCCTTACTCTATGATCACACAACAACCACTCGGAGGTAAAGCTCAGAACGGAGGTCAGCGATTCGGAGAAATGGAATGTTGGGCTATTCAGGGTTATGGTGCTGCCAATATCCTCCAGGAAATTCTCACGATCAAATCAGATGATATCACAGGACGTACACAGGCATACCGTGCTATCGTCAAAAATGAACATATCAAACGACCAAGTGTTCCAGAATCATTCCACGTGATGATCAAAGAGCTCCAAGCTCTCGGTCTCAAAATGGAACTTCTCGAACAAGGAGAAGTACAAGAACGAACTGATAGCTACGCTGAACGTATGGGAGAGGTAGAAGTCCTCTCAGAAATTGCAACGACTTCATCAGAAGCCGAATAATTCTCCTCTTCATATCTTAATCTTTGTTTTATGACACACGACGACTCTCTCATCAACGATGAAGCTCAAGACACTGAGCTTGATACAGATATGACTCCAGAAGGGGATGATCTTCTCCTGGATGATGCTGAATCAAAAATAGATACAGAAGAACCAGATTTCTTTGCTGAAGAAAAAGCAAATTTTCTCGGTGATGACAATATGAATCCGTATCTCACGGACGAAATGACAGATTTTCTCAATGATCGTATCACTGATTACTCTGCTATTTCAAAAAATGCCGGTAAACAAAATATCACCGCTGGTAAAAATCTCAACAAAGTTCGAGGTCTTTCTGTGAGCATCGCAAAAAAAGATGATATCCTTGCTCAATCACACGGTGAAATTCTCATCTCAGAAACTATCAACTATCGTACTCAGCGTCCTGAACGTGGTGGTCTTTTCTGTGAGCAGATTTTCGGTCCACGAAAGAACTATGAATGTGCGTGTGGTAAATACAAGCGTATCCGCTACAAGGGTATTATTTGTGAACGTTGTGGTGTAGAAGTGACTACTTCTCAAGTACGTCGTCAGCGTATGGCTCATATCGAGCTCGCTTCCCCAGTCGCTCATATCTGGTTCCTCAAATCTGTCCCATCTCGTGTCGGTCTCATGCTCGACATCCCTGTGAAAAAACTTGATCAGGTTGTTTACTTTGCTGCCTATCTCATCATCGATGTCCACGAAGATTACCGTAAGGATGCTCTTGCATCACTCGAAGACAGATTCAAGCAAACACGTGCTGAAATGCAAAAAGAATTTACTGGCATGCTCAATGAAGCAAAAATAGCACATGAAGCAGGCGAGATGAAACAAAAAGCATTCAACGAAATGGAACGTGATTGCACAGAGAAGCTTGATGAACTCGATGCAGAATACCGTGATATGAAGGATAAGCTCAATGCTCTTACTTCAGGAACAGTGATTTCAGAGCTTGACTACCGTCTTCTCATGGAGCGTTTCCCTCAGGTTTTTGTTGGAGGTACTGGTGCAGAAGCTATTCGTCAACTCCTCGATCGTATTGATCTTCAGGCACTTATTCAGAATATCCAAAAAGATGTAAAGACGACAGCGAAATCAAAAGAAAAGAAACTCCTTCAAAAGCTTCGTCTTGCAATCGATCTCTTTTCAAGCAACCAGCATCCTCGTGATTTCATTATGGAAGCTCTTCAGATTCTTCCTCCTGATCTCCGCCCGATGATCCAGCTCGATGGTGGTCGTATGGCATCTTCCGATCTCAATGATCTCTACCGTCGTGTTATAAACCGAAATAACCGTCTCAAAAAACTCATCCAACTTGGTGCTCCAGAGGTCATTCTCAAAAATGAAAAACGTATGCTCCAGGAATCAGTCGATGCGCTCATCTCTGGTTCTGTTCGTAGCTCTCGTTCTGGATATGCGATGGCAAATAAGCGTAAGCTCAAATCACTCACTGATATTCTCAAAGGTAAACAAGGTCGTTTCCGTCAGAATCTCCTCGGTAAACGTGTCGACTATTCTGGTCGTTCTGTTATCGTGGTTGGACCTTCTCTTGAGATGGATCAATGTGGTCTTCCAAAGCCTATTGCACTGACACTTTTCCGACCATTTGTCATCGGTAAACTTATCGAACGTGAATACGCATTCAACGTCAAACACGCAGAAAAAATCATCGAAGAAAATACAAAAGAAGTGTGGGATGCTCTCGAAGAAGTGATCGAAGGAAAGTATGTCCTTCTCAATCGTGCTCCTACGCTCCACCGTCTCGGTATCCAGGCTTTCCGTCCGACTCTTGTAGAAGGTAAGGCTATTCATCTTCACCCACTCACTTGTGTGGCGTTCAATGCCGACTTCGACGGAGATCAAATGGCTGTCCATCTTCCACTCACACCAGAGGCACAAAAAGAAGCACGTGAGCTCATGGCGACATCAGCAAACATGCTCAATCCTTCAAATGGCGAACCAATCGTCTCTCCAACTCAGGATATGATTCTCGGTTGTTACTTCCTCACAAAAGAGGATGAAAAATCATTCAAAGGACATGTCTTTGGTTCATATGATGATGCATCTATCGCATTCATGAACGGTGAGATAAAACTTCATACACAGATTCGTGTTCGAGGATGGGTTCCTCTCACACAGGATGGACCATTTACAACATACGGACGTATGCGTTTCCATGCGGCACTTCCAAAAGGATACTCGTTCCAGAATGTTACCATGAACAAAAAACAACTTTCGAAGCTTCTCTCAAATATATTTGAAACACACGGAACAGCAGCAACAGCAGTCGTAGCGAATGAAATCAAAAATCTCGGTTTCAAATACGCAACGATGTCAGGCCTTTCTATCTCAGAGAGTGACATGCTCACACCAGGAAACAAGAGTGAAATTCTCGAACAAGCAACAGAGAAAGTACGAACTATTCAATCAGCAGCGTACGAAGGTCTCCTCACAGACGATGAGCGTTATGAACAGTCTATCCGTATCTGGAGTCAAGCAAAAAATACGATTGAATCAGAAATGAAAAAAGTATTCCCAAAACAGAATCATATCTATCATTTCATCGATTCTGGTGCCCGAGGTTCTTGGGGAAACGTCACACAGCTTTGTGGTATGAAGGGTCTCGTAGCATCTCCATCTGGTAAGACAATTGAACTCCCAATCAAATCAAACTTCAAAGAAGGTCTCACTGCTCTCGAATACTTCATCGCGACACACGGAGGTCGTAAAGGTAAAGCAGATACAGCGCTCAAGACAGCTCAATCTGGTTACATGACTCGTCGTCTCGTTGATGCGGCTCAAAATATCCTCGTTCGTGAGAATGATTGTGGTACGCTTCACTTCGAAGAAGTACAGCGAGCAAATCGTGGTGTCGTCTTTGAAGAATCATTCGAAGAACGTCTCTACGGAAAAGTCCTCGCAAAAGATCTCTCAGACAAATCTGGAAAAGTCTCTGCGAAGAAAGGTGACATTATCGATCAGAATCTACTCAAGGCTATCGTCGCATCAGATATTCAGTCTATACCAGTCCGTAGCATCCTCAATTGTGAAACACACGAAGGTATCTGCCAACACTGTTATGGGATGGATCTCGCACGAAACCATCTCGTTGATATTGGTACACCTATTGGTATCGTCGCTGCACAGTCAATCGGTGAGCCTGGTACTCAGCTTACGATGCGTACATTCCACTCAGGATGAGTCGCAAAAGAAGGAGGAGATATCACAACTGGTCTTACTCGTGTCGAAGAACTTTTCGAAGCTCGTACACCAAAATACCAAGCAAAAATCAGCTATATTGATGGTGAGGTAGTTAAAATCGAACATACAAAAACATCTGCTACTATCTATGTTCGTGCTCACAAACCTGAAACTCGTGAATACTACATTCCACATGACTATGAGCAGGAAGTGAAGACAGGTGATACAATCAAAGCAAAACAAGCTCTCGCACGCAATGCTGAAACAAAACAAAAAATCCTCGCAACAACAGGAGGCTATGTCTCAAAAATAGAAAATGGTATTATCTACGTCTCTGACACAGAAGCACAAACGCTTGAATATGTGACACCATTTGGTCGAAAACTCACTGTTACTCAGGGGGCTCAGGTTTCAAAAGGTGACAAACTCTGTGAAGGAAATATCGATGCAGAAGAGCTCATGACCGTCGCAACTCCAGCGAAAGCACAACAGTACATCGTCGATGCGGTCAAAGAAATCTATGCGTCTCAAGGTCAGACAGTCAATGCAAAACATATCAGCTGTATCGTTCGACAGATGTTCTCAAAAGTGACGATTATCGAACCAGGAGAATCAGAATTCTTCCAAGGTGATACGATCGATATTGGTATCTTCAATGATACAAACAAGAAGCTCGTTGCTGCTGGTAAAAAACAAGCTATCGGTCAGCGTCTCGTTCTCGGTATTGCAAAAGTATCACTTCACTCAGATTCATGGCTCTCTGCGGCTTCATTCCAGGAGACAGTCAAAGTCCTCGTGGATGCTGCGAGCAAGCGTCGTATCGATCATCTCGAAGATATCAAATCAAATGTTATCATCGGTCGTCGTATTCCGACACTTCAGTACTTCAAAAACAATCTCGAACCAGATGAAGAGTATTATGAGGGAAATGTCACAGACGTGACAGAGGTTCACTCAGCACATGCTCTTGTCCCTGATGTTGAATAGTATTTCAATAAAATCCCCACCGACTGGTGGGGATTTTCTTATGTGAATTTATCTGAGAACTAAAACATCGCTCCAATGACAAAACCCATAGCACTGAGTGCGACAACGGAATATCATGCAGTAATAAAAAAAAGTTTCGAAGGACGCATCTCGTAGAGGTAGTGAATACCTATAAAGAGAGCGACAACCATACCAAAATTGTACCCAAGAAGGAGTCATTTGCCCGCACTATGCCATCCGAGATGTTCGAGGAAAGCAGTCATATCAGCTGCGATGATAAAGAGTATAGGAAACTGCCATATCAGAGCTGTTTTTGCTCTCTGTTTGAGTGCCACGTCTTCGAGTGTGAGATGTGCGAGATTTCTCCAAGCGTTACCAAATACGCTCGAGTGATACCAGACGACGCCAATCGCCAGAGCGACACCGACAGCGAGAATATCCGCGATCCAATAAATGTCAGAAAAGAGAGGCACGAGCCACCGAAAATCGAGTGTAATCATAGTTTTAGATAAGGATACCAACGAGCATACCAACGATGCTCATGGTCACTATGACATATCCAGCACTAATAGCATAGAGGCTCAATGGACGCTGAGCGTAGATATGCTGTACAGCGAGAAAGAGACAGACGATAAGTCCGAGATCATAGCCAATGAGAAATCCCTTGTCTGCAGTATGGTATTCAAAATGCTTACAAAATGCCGAAATATTTGCCGTGATGAGAAAAGCGACAGGGATGTGGAGGAGTCGGAGATTGATGGATTTACCGTTGTTGTATTCTTCGTCAGTGAGTCCTATGAGCTTTCTCCAGAGAGGGCCAAATGCGAGTCCGCTATGCCAAAATGCACCAATAGCACACATAACAATGGTGCCAATAATATCAGCTTTCCACGAAATATTTGTCACGATATGAGCTACGTCAGAGAGAAGTCCCATAGAGAAGTATAGTAAATATAGGATAAGTATAGATTGTCAGCTGTATTTGAAAATAGGCTTTTATTGAAAAATGATTTCTGCATTTATAATACAGGAGATTATTTATTCATTCCCATTGAGATGTTTGAGCATTATTTCAACTTTTCTTGTATTTCAACTATTTCCCGAAAAATAATTTGCCAGTAAAATATTTCTGAATAGAATAGGGGAGTATTATTTTTTATATTCTACTATGAAACCGCTCGATGGACGACAGAGAGATATCCTTGATTATCTCTATGAAAATCAGGAATACAGTATGACTCTTGCTGATATCGGAGAAGCAGTAGGGATAGACCACCCACAAAAAGTTCTCGATAAAATTGACCAGCTTATTCGTCTTGGTTACATAGCAAAGAGCCCTTTTGGTGGATACCAGGTCATTCGTAGATTTGAAGAGACAGATCAGCTCACGATTCCATTTTTTGGTTTCGCACAGTGTGGAAATGCAGGGAAGAGTATACTCGCAGAATACCCACGCAAAAAACTCGAAGTCGATAAAAAGTTCGTCGTTCAATCAGAGAAAGACACCTATTTCATCACCCGTGCAAAATGAGATTCGATGGAGCCCTTTATTCATTCAGGGGATTTTTTACTTATCAAAGTACAATCAGGATTTAATCCAGAAGACAAGGTGATGGTTGTGCACAACGGCCTCCCGAAAATCAAAAAAGTCCTCCAGGATGGTGATAAAATTGTCCTTCGATCATTTAATCCCGAATTCGGTGATTTTGTCGTCGATGAAGATGATACAGCCGAGATAGTTGGTGTCGTCAAAGAACGATTCTCAAAAGATGCGTTTGTCGTGTAGGGGATTATCTCCTGCCTGCTCGACTACTTTTTTCTCGTAATCTGACGGTTCTCATGTGAGCGCCAGCGCCACCACCAGCCTCATACCCTGCTCATTTGATCGTGAGTTGATCCCATGCTGCCGTGATGCAGGCTTGAAGAAAGTCATCATCTACAGCGTGATTTCATTTCATTGTACTAAAAACTTTTGCACATATTGTCTTCTCGGTTCCTTTTGCGCTATCTGGCGCCGTTCCTTTGAGGGGGGTGATGAGTCCTCGCGCTAACTCTATTATATACTCGGGGCTTTGTTTATTGATAAAAAGACGAGGATTTTTGTATTTTTTGAGACGCCCGTTTGTTTTAAATATTGAGGGCACCATATATACTGGTCTTTCTGGTGCGACATCATCTGGCTGTCTTTCTGGTCGTTCTGTTGGTCCTTGGATGAGAACGGCAACTGCATTGGAGACAATCTGTCCGAGCTCGTTAAGTGGTACTGGTTTTTCTCCCGATCCATTGAGATGTGCGTTAATATGTCGTGGATTGACCGACTTTCTATGTTTGAGATAAAAAGCACGGCCAATAATCTTCCTGACTGCCTCAGGATCAACGAGTTCAGTACGCTTTGTTTCGAACCACGCATCAACTGCTGTTTTTCGAGTGTTGATTTTTAATCTACCAAGTGAGTCTGCCTCAAAAAGGTGAGGGAATTGAGCTTGGAGATCTATAAAAGTGATATGAGGACTCTTGTTTCTCTCTTTATTTTTTGCTGGTGCGAGTGATTCAATTGCATCAGTGACGAGTTGACCGAGTTGATTGAGTGGGACAGGCATATCTGCTGAGCCGTTTCTAGTTTTTCTTAGATAACTTTTGATAGCAAACGTGTCAATTTGACTTCCGTGTTTCAAGAAATATATGCGTCCGATAATTTTCGGAAGGGTAGAGGGATCAGCGAGAGTAGTACTATCTGTTCGGAGCATTTCCACAACAGATATATCCACTGGATGTGCACTGTTTGACCAACCTACTTTTACATCTAAGACCATTGGGAATTGAGCCTTGAGATCATCATATGTCAGGTGAGATTCGCTTCATTGGTGTGCAGAAATGTCTGACGTGAGAGTAAGAGGAGAAGTCATAATATATACTATGAATAAAAATATTATATATGCAAATATTGCAGTTATTCTATGAAAATTTTTTACCTGTCCAGTTTTCACAAAAAATACTTTATTATAAACTCTATATTCTACAGATAAAAATAGACCATCATCCGACATTTTCTCTTCTATATCATATTTTTTTCTTCTTCCATAATTTCTATTTTATTTTTTTATAAAAAAGATTTGCAATACATAACTTTTTTACTATCATGCCGCCACATATCCTAAAAAGTTCGCCCATTTCATGGCTAAAGAAGAGAAAATCCTCGCTCAAGGCACTGTCCTCGAATCACTTCCTAACGGGAGTTATCGGGTTCAGGTGACGTCTCTTTCAGGTCAGGATCTCGGTGATAATGGTATGGTCGTTTTTGGCCACGTCTCGGGACACATGCGTAAGTGTAATATCTCCCTCATCAATGGCGATAAGGTTGATATAGAACTCACGCCCTATGATCTCGAAAAAGGTCGAATTACTTATCGTCATAACGTCAATCATCCTGTATGAAAGTTCGCCCGTCAATAAAAATGCGTGATCCACGAAACGATGTTATCGTTATCCGATGGAACAAGAGTCATACAAAAAGGTATGTCCGAATCGTCAACAAAAAAAATCGACGATATAATCAACGTCAAGGTTAATCATTTTTTCTATTATGGTACGTATTTCTGGAGTCAACATTCCAAATCACAAGCATCTCTGGGTCGCTCTTACATCTATTTATGGTGTAGGACCTACGAGATCAAAAGCTATCCTTGCTGCGAGCAAGATTGAAGCTGATCGTAAAGTTGAAACACTTTCTGAAGAAGAGCTCGGTGTCATCCGAGACGAGCTCAAGAAGTATACACTCGAGTGAGATCTCCGACGAGAAATCACAGGCAATATCAAGGCTCTCCAAGATATGAACTGCTATCGTGGTGTTCGTCATAAGAAAAATCTCCCCGTTCGTGGACAGCGTACAAAAACAAACGCTCGTACAAAACGTGGTAAAAAAGCAACTGTAGCAAATAAGAAAATCGCTGCGAAATAATTTATCTCTCTTTATATGGCTCAAACACTTCGTCGAAATAAGAAAACAAAACGCACTGTCGAACAGGGCGTGATCTGTGTCTCTGCACTCTACAACAATACACACGTCAGCGTGTCTGATACGGATGGAAATGTCCTCACATGGCATAGTGGTGGACGCGCAGGATTCAAGGGTGCTCGTGAAGCAACTCCCTACGCAGCAACTATGGCTATGGAAAAATGTCTCGAAGAAACTATTCGTCTCTATGGACTCAAGAGAGCTCATGTGGTCGTAAAAGGTGTCGGTTCTGGTCGTGATAATGCACTTCGTGCTATTGTCGCTGCTGGTGTCGAGATTGATTCTATCCTCGATGAAACTCCAGTCCCATACAACGGTACAAAGAAAAAGAAAATCCGTAAATTGTAATTTTCACACTTTAAACTCAAACTATTTATGCGTTATACTGGTCCAAAAAAGAAACTCTGTCGTCGAGAAGGAAAAAACCTCTTCGGAAGTGAAAAATATTCTGTCGAAGGAGGCAAGAGAAAACTCCTCGGGAAAAATGCAAGTCGTATGGGTCTCTATGGCCAACAACTTCGTGCAAAACAAGCTACAAAACGTATGTTCGGTTGTTCTGAAAAACAATTTGCAAACTATTTTAAAAAAGCTGCTCGTATGCAAGGCAATACTCTTGCAAACATGCAGAGACTTCTCGAGACTCGTCTCGATGTCGCTGTTCTCAAGGCAAACTTTGCTCGTACAATCATGCAGGCTCGTCAGTTCGTCAGCCACGCACATTTCGTCGTCAATGGTCAGAAAGTCGATATTCCATCATACCAAGTATCTGTTGGTGATGTCATCGAAGTCCGTGAAAAACTCAAAGACACTCCTCTCTATCGCACACTTCAGACAGAATCAGAAGAATTTCTCAAGAATAATAAATCAGGCAAAGTATCAGCTGTAGACTGGATTGATGCTGATCCAAAAGCATTTAAAATCACAATCAAGCGTCTCCCAGAAGCACAAGATTATGATCAGAGCGTCGACATGAAAAAGATTATCGAGTTCTACTCAAAATAGTTTCAAGTAAGTCGTTTTTACCTCTTATCTTTCTCTCCCATGCACATCCTCCATACTATCATCGGTCTTCCAAAAGTTTCAGAACAGCGCCTCACTCATGAGGACGCTACTCTTGAGTCGGTCTTTGATATTACTCCTCTTCCACGAGGATATGGGATGACTCTCGGACACGCACTTCGTCGTGCCATCATCTCATCTATTCCAGGTACACGTGTCACAGGTATCAAGATAGAAGGTGTCACTCATGAATATACGACTCTTCCTGGTATCCGTGAGAGCGTCCTCGATATCATGCTCAATCTTAAGAACCTCGTTCTCGAAAAATCTGACACTGGTGTTACATGGATCTCTCTCAAGAAAAATAAAGCAGGAAAAGTCACAGCAGCAGATATCAAGACTTCAGGTGGTGTCGAAATCCTCAATAAGGATCTCTATATCACTGAGATCGACCGTGACGGATTCGAGCTCGATATCCAGATCCGTGTTGAAAAGAATGTCGGTTACAAATCTATTGAAACACTTAAGAAAGAAGATGATGATGTTATGATTCTCGTTGTTGATGCGAGCTTCTCTCCTGTTCTCAATGTGAGTACAGAAGTAACGAGCGAGCGTTATGGTGACATGACAGACCTCGATCGTCTCTCTCTCACTATCAAGACAAATGGTTCTATCACTCCAGAGAGCGCTCTCAAATTTGGTTCTCAGATGCTCCGCTCTTACTTTGACATTTTCTGTGATACAGAAGTCGTCATCGAAAGCGAGTTTATGGGTGATGTCCGATCTCTCCGTGAAAAAGAGAAAAAGGATGCACAAGCAACAGAACACCGTGAGAATTTCACACACATTGATTTCCTCGGACTCTCTCCTCGTACACTCAATGCTCTCGTCAATGGAAATATCCTTTCTGTCGAACAGCTTGAAAAATGCACAGAAGCAAAACTTTCTTCTATCAAAGGCTTTGGAAAGAAGGCTATGGATGAAGTCCGTGCTGCTCTCGCAACACAGAACAAGAAACTTCTCGGAGATGATTAAATCCGTTTAACTCAACTTACAAACTTATTTACTTTTATTTATGCGACACCGTTCCAAAAAACATCTGAAGCTCAACGGCAAAGACGTCAATCACCGTGATGCTCTCCTCCGAAATCTCGCAGGAAGCCTCTTTATCCATGGAAAAGTAGCAACGACTCAAAAGAGAGCTCGTGCTGTCACTCCTCTCGTACACAAGCTTATCAAAGTGGCACAAGAAAAAGATACTATGAATACCATTCGTACACTCTCTGCTTCTCTCTACACTGAAGCGGCTTGCCGTGCTGCTATGGATATAGCTAAAACTACAAAGAAAACTTCTGGTTTCACTCGAGTCACTCCACTGAAATATCGTGCTGGTGATGCGAGTCTCCTCGTTACTCTCGAACTCGTTGCATAATTTTGTCTCCCTCTATGAAAACACTTTTTCCAAATAACACAGAACGCAAATGGTATCTCATTGATGCTAGCGGTCTCACACTCGGACGTCTCGCTCAGGCTATAGCGCGCAAGCTCTCTGGCAAAGATAAGCATACGTACTCTGCTCACATCGACGGTGGTGATTTTGTCATCGTGACAAATATTGAAAAGATCAAAACAACTGGTCGTAAAGAATCTCAGAAAGAGTACCACACTCATTCTCAGTATATGGGTGGACTCAAGACTATCACTCTTGGTGATCTTCGTACAAAGAAACCATTTGAACCTCTCAAGCTCGCTGTCGCTGGTATGCTTCCTAAAAATAGCCACCGTGATCAGATGCTCGCTCGTCTCAAACAGTTCCAGGGTTCTGAACATGCTCACGAAGCACAGACTCCAGAGATTCTTACTCCTTCCTTCTAATTCGCTCTATGAAATATACTTACGCTATTGGTCGACGAAAAACTGCTACTGCTCAAGTGCGCCTCTTCGCAGGAAAAGGTGACTCAGAAGTAAATGGACGACCACTCAAAGAATATGTCACTCGTGATGATCTTCTCTCAACAGTTCATGCACCACTCAAAATCGCAGGAGGTGACTATCATTTTTCTGTCAAAGTAGAGGGTTCAGGGGAGAGCGCTCAAGCTCAGGCTATTGCTCATGGTATTTCACGAGCTCTCGTAGAACTCGATGAGACTTTTAAAACTGCACTTCGCGAACAGGGACTCCTCACACGTGACGCTCGAAAAGTCGAACGTAAGAAGCCAGGTCTCCATAAAGCTCGTAAGAGAATTCAATGGTCTAAACGTTAAAATCTCCAATTCAAAATCAAAGAAATTATGCCTACAATTCAACAACTTATCCGCAAACCTCGAGTGACAAAACTCCGAAAGAGCAAGTCTCCTGCGCTCATGGTCATCCGAAACAATCTCGAGCGACGTGATATCCCTCTCGCATCTCCACAGAAGCGTGGTGTCTGTACAAAAGTCTACACCATGACTCCAAAGAAGCCTAACTCGGCTCTCCGAAAAGTCGCAAAAGTTCGTCTCACAAATGGTTACGAAGTTATCGCCTATATCGGTGGTGAAGGTCATAACCTCCAGGAACACTCAGTCGTCATGATCCGTGGTGGTCGTGTCAAAGATCTCCCGGGTGTACGATACCATATCGTCCGTGGTGTTCTCGATACTCAGGGTGTCGCTGATCGTAAACAGTCACGAAGCCAATACGGTGCTAAACGTCCTAAAAAATAATATTTTTCACTATGATACTCACTCAGAAACAAAAGTTTGTTAACTACATCATGCAGGGAGGCAAAAAGCATCTCGCTCGTAATCTCCTCGATGCATCTCTCAAGATCATCAAAGAAAGAGGGAATAAAGATCCTGATGCAGTCATGGAAAAAGCATTTGAAAACGTCATGCCTCGTGTCGAAGTCCGACCGAAACGTATCGGTGGTGCTATCTTCCAGGTACCTGGTGATGTCCTTCCAAAGCGTCAATTCTTCCTCGCTTCTAAGTGGATCAAAGAATCTGCTCAGAGCAAGAAAGGTACACCATTTGCAGAAGCACTCGCAACAGAGCTCATCGAAGCATCTCAGGAAACTGGTACAGCATTCAAAAAGAAACTTGATGTCTACAAAAATGCTGAAGCAAACAAAGTGAACGCTCGTTTCTCTCGTCCGACAAACAACAATCAAAGCAATTAATTCCGTCTCTCATTTTCATTTTTCATTTAATCGTATATGGCTCATAAGAAAGCACTCTCCTCAACCAAAAACGGTCGCGACTCACAAGCAAAACGTCGTGGAGTCAAGGTCTACGCAGGAACAGCAGTTATTGCTGGTAATATCATCGTTCGCCAAAAAGGAAACAAGATTTTCCCAGGAGTCGGCGTTATTCAAGGAAAAGACTTCACTCTCCAGGCTATCACAGATGGTATCGTCCGATTCTATGAAAAAGGTCGTACACGATTTGACGGAAAGAAAACACGTTCTACGTACGTGACTGTTGATGCTCCTGCTGCAAAATAATCATAATTTTACTCATAAAAATGACCCTCCGGGGTCATTTTTTTTGTACTTCTTTTAGTTTTGAATATGCTAGTGGGTAATTTCTTTTATGCTTCGTTTTATCTTTCGTACTTCCTGGAAACATATGGTGCGTATTCCATACGCTTCGGGAATGGTCGTATTTGGATTTTTTGTGCTCTTCCTGACACTTTTTGTTGGCTTTTCGATGATTCACCTCCTTGAGGTTCAGAAGTGAGTCCTGACCGACCGTTTTACCTATCCACTCTTTATTAGTAATCTCTATACCTTTGAGAGTCCTCGTGTGAAGAGTTTTGTCGAGAGTCTTCCGCGTGCAGGTATTCATGGGTCACTCCACTATGTCACAAAAGAGCAGGCGCTCGATCAGGAGATTCAGAAAAATCCAAATATTCTCTCTGTCCTTGGTGGAAAAAATCCGTTACCGGATACTATCATGATACCGCTCTACGGTATAGATATCACTGTTCTCTGGAAGAGTATACAGGAGTATCGTGATATATTTGATTCTGTGCAATCATTTGACACGATGAGGACACGACTCAAGAAATTTGAAAATGCGATGGATGATATCAACCACATCGTCTCTGTTCTTGGTATTTTTGCAGGATTAACGGCACTACTCATGGTTGTCCTCGTGATAGCGATGATTCGTTATCATATAAAAGTCTTTCATCATGAAATAATTCTTGGTCGTCTTGTTGGTGCTGATCCTGTGTATTTTTGGGGACCACATGTTCTCAGTATCACAATTTATATGATATTGGGTTTCTTGTCAGCGCTTCTTATTTTTGTATTTTTAAGAGCTTTTTTATAGCTCTTTTTCGTATGTGTCGGATACACCAAATGACGACAAACAGACATGCTACAGCAAGAGTGATGTAGAGAATATAGGTTTTGATAAGTTCTTTATTTTCTCAGATATAATACCCCATTATAATGAGGATACCGAGCCATAGAGCTGAACCAAGAAGTGAGAGCGAAATGAAGCGTATATAAGGCATATGCGCCATTCCAGCTGGAATAGATATGAGATGCCGTACGACAGGCAGAAGTCTTCAGAAAAAAGTATAAAAATTCGCATCTTTTTGAAATAATTCTTGTGTGTGATGGTAGTCACTTTTTTTGATGAAGAAATACCGACCGTAACGTTCGATAAAAACATCTCCTATAAAATACCCGAGTAAGTAGTTTATAGTTGTACCAAGCCACACTCATGCAAGACCAACGAGGAACCCTATCCAGGGATTCATGATGCCTTGGTGGCTTTTGATGCCAACGAGTGTCATGGGTATCTCGGAAGGGAAAGGGATGAGAGTTGATTCAAGCATGGTCATCACAAAGACGGCCCAGTAATCAAATGTGTGAAAGAGATGGATGATAATATCCTGAAATGATTCGAACATGAAAAGAGTATTTATTGGACAGTTACGGAGACAGTTTGACTAACAGTATCATCTGTATCGAGCTCAAATATATCAAATGTATAGATACCAGCTTTTTTAAAGAAAAATGCTTGTTCAAAAGTGTGAGAACCATGATCAAGGGGTGTAAAAGTATATCCATCTTCATCAAGAGGAGAGAGGAGGTCACTGGTAGATTGATTTGTGAGATCGAGATAGATGGTGCCATCGTAGTCTGTGATAGTTTTTCCAGAGCTATCTATGGCCGTTATCGTGACATTGGTTGGAGATCCGACAATCGGTTTTGGAGGTATTGTCACGATGAATCCTGCGAGAGTATGATCAGGTGCGGAATTAAGCACCGGAGTTGTATTGGTGTTTTGATTGGTGGTAGTTGGATTTTCTGGAGCGGCATCGAGTGTGACTTGGAGACCTTGTCACGGCGTATTTTTCTGCGCTAAAAGGAGGTTATAGAGCATACCAAAAACGTCCATACGAGTTGCTTTTGCGTTGGCAGAAAAACCCTGATTTGTCTGAATGATTTTATTGAGAACTCCAGCATTTATGGCATCTACTTGCCACTGATTGAGATAGGTCTCGTAGCCTATTCTACTGACATTTCTCTGGTAGTTGATACCGCCAGACTTGAGGACGATAGCGAGGGCTTCAGCGCGCGTGAGAGGATCGAGTGGCCGGACTGTGCCATTTTTATTTGAGATAATACCGTAGTCTGCTGCTATCTCCATAGCACGACAGACCCAATTGTTGATCTTGTTATAGTGTACATCTGCAAAATAATCACGACAATAATATCAATTCGGAAGTGATATTTTCATCATACGGAGAGCCATACCGACCATTTCCTGGCGGAGGATAGGAGATTTTAGATTGTACTGTGACGGATTATTTGCATGGTTATCTATGATGCCAGACTGAGCGAGTAAATTGGCCACTTCTGTATCACGATTGACAGCACCAAATACGCTAAAAAAACTAGAAAATAAGCAGAATAAAACAATTTTTTTCATATTTTAGAGCTTAAAAAATGATAAAAATCGAATTGGTAATTCATGGCCATAATATTGATATTTTTTCCCATGAGGAAGAGCCATGAGTATGTGTGCGATATACCACCCAAGAAAAAATCCTACAAGTATGTCTCCAGGATAGTGAACTCCTGCAATGATACGAACAAGACAAGTGACGAGACCAAGCGCAAAAAACCCCCAGACGACTTTTTTCCATCGTAGCAGTGTATGAAGTGACCACCATGATGCCCCCCAGAAGAGTGCATGCCCAGAAGGGAATGAATTATCTGGAATATGAGTGATAAGTGGGGGCAGGCTCGATACTGTCTCAGGTCTTGGTCGTACAGGCAATACTTGATTGATAATCCAGTATATAATAAAAGCACCAAATACGTGCCAAAAGAGATCGAGTGCTACATGTTTTGGCCCATCATGTTTTTCTGTGACTCACCAGATCCAGAGTCATATGAGAAAGAGTGCAAAAGCGAGAGGTTCACTATCAGAAAAAAGCTCAATAAATGTATGAAACCATGGTGCATTGATAACCAGTGTAGAACGGATAAATTCGAGTGCGTTTGTATCAAGTGTTTGAAGAGAAGAGAGGACAGTCATGGGCATGATTATAATGCCCCATTTCATTTTTTACAGTCCTAATGATTGCATTTTGTGTGTTCGATGTCTGGTACGGGATCTAGACCACCTCTTGACCAGGAATGACATCGTATGATTCGTCATAGTGTGAGTCGTGTTGCACGAAAAAATCCGAATTTCTCAAAGCACTCCCGACCGTACATACTGCATGTGGGATAGTAACGACAGTGATGTTTCCCGAGAGCTTTCGCCCAGAAACTATGATCAGGAGACAGAAATAATTGATATTTTTCTATCAAAAAAATGATAATCTTATTCATTATTGAATATGTTGTTTCAATTTTTCTAATGCTGTTGCAAGAGGTGGATCATTGCGTCCATCATCACTTGCAAAAAGACTAAAATATACCATAGGATTTCTCTCTATTTGTGAGGTAATTTCTGGGTTTTCAAATATTGCCATAATCTCTTCGCGGAGATCCTTGAGATCTTTTTTAAATGAGAGCTGTACGAAAAGTATGTGAAAAAGAACATGTTGTGTTTTTGGTCAGAGACCACCTCCTAGGAGGAGTGTTGCGAAGCGTCCAAGTGGTTTCTCTTCTTTTCCTTTTATGATGTCTGCAATTTTGTTTCTTGTATCTTCAGCAACCTCTACTGCATAAATTACAAAAGAAAGCCCAGTTTTACTAGGAGGTAATTCTACCTCTGTAAAAGCTGAGCGTACCTGTCTGAATGGTTGAAGAGCATCATTTGATGCCATAGTTTTATTTTACAAATTTCACAACATCAGCGAAGATGCTTGGATTTGAGATAGCGAGATTTGAGAGAACTTTTCGATTGAGTTTCACGTGCTTCATGTACATGCTATTGATGAAGCGAGAGTATGTGAGACCGAGAGGACGGACTGCAGCATTGAGACGGATAGTCCAGAGCTTGCGGAAGTCACGCTTCTTTCGGCGACGATCTTTGTAGGCATTGAGGCCTGCTTTCATCGTAGCGATTTTTGCATGTTTGAATGCAGTTGATCGTACTCCTCGGTAACCTTTTGCGAGGTCGAGGACTTTTTTATGACGTTTTTTCGTCATGATGCTTCGTTTGACGCGTACCATACAGTATTTTTTAGATAAGTGAGGGGATTATAACAAATTTTACAAATAGTCCAGTTATTTTTGACTATTTCTTTTTTGCTGGAGCTTTCTTTGCTGGTGTTTTTTTAGGAGCAGCAGCTTTTGTGACTTTCTTAGCAGCAACAGGAGCAGCAGCTTTGACAGCTTTGATCTTGAGAACACGGACTGGCTTGATGATTTTTCCATCAGCTGTTTTTTGTACGAGATTCTTTTTTGCTGTTGGTGTTCGGAGACCAGCAACTTGGTGACCCCATTTCATTTTTCGCTCATTGGCGATGTGAGATGCGACACCGTACTTTCCTCGTCCTTTTGCCTGAGAAGACTTATTTTGGAGGAGGTGACGTTTACCGATTTTAGCGGTGAGGAATTTGCCAGTAGCAGTGACTTTTACACGCTTTTTGCTACCGGAGTGGGTTTTTGCTTTCATGATGAAGGAGTTAAAGGATGAAGCTGAATATTGAATCGACGGCCCATAAATTTGATAGAACCATCAATTTTGTAAAAAGAGGCGATGCTATCGACGAACGACTGGAGTTTGGCACGAGCCATATCCTGGAAGCGCATCTCTCGGCCTCGCAGAGGTAGTTCTATCTTAAGAAGATGACCTTCTTTTGCAAACTTTTCTGCTTGGTTACGACGTATCTCCATGTCATGTTCGCCGATGGCGTAACTGAGTCGGAGGGTCTTGAGCTCTGTCTTCTTGGCATTCGCTTGGTTTTTCTTTTTGTTTTTCTTTTCGATGAAGAGATGTTTTTGCCAGTCAATGATTTTCGCGATGACAGTGCCATCTCGTTCAGCGACTTCGACGAGATCGAGGTCTTGTTCTCTTGCTTTTGTGAGGGCTTCTTGGAGGGACATTGTTCCCAACTGTTCGCCTTCTTCTGATATTACCTGGATACGATGAGCGATAATCTGCTCATTCATACGTTTCTTAGGTTGATACATCGATTATTTTTGAGAAGGTTGAAGGTTGGCGAGCATGCCAGAGAAGCGAGATTTTTTTCTTGCTGCGTTGTTTTTGTGGATGATATTTTTCTTCGCGAGAGTATCGATAACTTTCTGGAGCTTTGGAAAAGCTTCAGTAGCTTCTTTTACTTGCTTACCAGAGATGAAACGTTCAAACGCAACACGAGCCTCACGATAGAGATCACGGAAGCGATCGTTTCTGAGACGGCGAGTAGCATTTTGTCGGAGTTGCTTTTTAGCAGACTTGAGAATAGGCATAGAGAACTGATTATTACACGGAAAAAATAAAATGTTCAGCCTGGTAATTCTTTCATTGTTTCGAACTACTTCGGAGAATGGAGAGATAAAAAAGAAAAATCTATTTCTACCTACATCACAAAAAGCCAGGAGACACTCTGTCTTTTCTTGCTCTGTATCTTATCGAAAGACTTTTTTTGTCAAGATTTTTATTTTCATATCTTTGCATATACTTCTGACCAAGTATGAAATGGTTCGACTCTCTTTCTCGTTCTCAAAAAAAATCCACAAAACTCGCGGAAGAGAATGATATTGCACGGAATCAAAACAATTCCAGTCATCGTGATATAGGGAAGAAAAAAAAGATTATATCTCTTTCAAAAAATATTTTTCGATCACAGAAAAATATCCGGTCAACCCTCAGGGAAAATATCGATATATTTGTAGAAGAATGGGTACTCATGTTCGCTCGTATGACACGAAAACAGTGGTATATGGTACTCTTTATTGTTTTTCTCTGATATATCGTCTATGGTCTCGGTTTTCTCCTTCGCACAGAGCGTCACATACAGACTATTGCTGATACTCCCGGGATACTCATCAGTCGAGAGTGATCACATCTCATTCGAGAGCTCTTCGAGGATTATCAGATTATTGGTATCGTCGCCAATAATCCTATTTATCCGATAGAGCCTCTCGCAAGTTATGGACACATACTGACAGCAGGACGTGATATATCAGCAGCTTTGAGCGATTTTATAGCACTGCAACCAGATATAGAAGCATGGAAATCTCAGAGTCAGACAGAGAGTGTGTTTCCTCTTCTTGATAAAATATTTTCTATATTTGAGACGCTCCAAGGCGATATACACGATGTAAGAGCACAGCTCGTTCATATAACACATGACGAGAATCCAGCGGGTATATCTGATATCGTCAATCATCTCGATAGTTTTCTCAAGAATAAAAACATTTGGTACAGTATTCTCGGTAAAGAGAAACCGACTCGTATTCTTCTTCTCAATCAAAATAGCGATGAGCTCCGTGCTGGTGGAGGATTTCCTGGGACTGCTTTTCTGCTTGAGTTTGATCAGGGGAAAATGATACATTTTTCTTTTCAGGATATCTATGCGCTCGATTGGCACCTGCGATGATACCGACCATCACCTGAGTGAATCAATAGATTTAAATCTATTGATTACCCAGGAAAGCCAGTCGAATTTGAGATACGAGATGCGAATTATTTTCCTCTTTTCTCAGAGAGTGCTACGAAACTCAGTAGTCTCATGCAGGAAGCAGGATACGGCCCCGTCGATCTCGTCATCGGTATCAACCAAAAATTCCTCGAGGATATCGTTCGTCTCGTCGAACCACTCTCGCTCCCGGGAGTACCAGTCGCCATCGATCATTACAATGCCTTTCTCGTTGTCTCTATGCTTGTCGAAGGGAAGAAAACCATCACAGATACGCCCAAATGAACGGTGAAGACCCTCGGAAGCCTCATCCTCAATTCTCTCCAGAAACAATGAAAAATGACTGACGCTCTTGCTATTCTGATTGCTCACGTATTTCATGGAGAAGTCGTCGTTGGTTCTCCTCGTCCTGAAGTACAAAAGGCTATCGACGAGGTTGGTATATTTGACCGATGGAAGGAAGCAAAAGATGATTTTGTGTATCCACTTTTTACTTCTATTTCAAAAAATAAATCAGACAGACTCATGGAACGTACATTCACTATCAATCATACCTCATCGTGTGATAGGGAATTGACACTAACTCAGAAACATTGGTTTGACCTTACTGAGCGAATTCGAGTCACTCGTCTCGCTCGTGATCTCGGACTCGATGAAAAAATCCCAGCACTACTCCCAGTTCAGGGTGGAGGTGACAATATCCAATACCTTCGATTTATTCTTCCTCCGGGGACACAGTTCCTTTCTCCGACAAAGTCAGGTTTTTCTCTTCTCGAAAATACCCCTCTCTACACAACAATTCATGGCTATGAAACAACGAAGCCGGGAACTGTATCGACTCTAACCCTTCAGTATCGATTAACTGGAGCATACTGCACGGAAGAGACAGAGTTTTTCAAACAACCAGGCCTCAGAAATACACGCATACTCATCAAGAAAAATGGACAAACATTTTATCAGAAATTTTACGAGTAATATGTTTCATTTCAATTATTTCTACATTCCCCGAACACTCTCTCGTGAGTATTGTACACGGGCACTTGTTGCACTTGAGAAAGTCGTAAAGAAGCCACAGCAGGGAATTATCAACCTCATCGTCCTAGATCCTCTCGAGATGGCACAGATGAATAAACAATTTCGTGGTAAAGAAGGTCCGACGGATATTCTCACATTTTCGTATTATTCACCTGAGCTCAATGAATCTGATATCGCAGGGGAGATATATCTCTGTCTTGAGAAAATAAAACTCTATGCTGAAGAAGCTGGAAAAACCTACAAAGAACAGTTCGAATATATCATCATTCATGGGCTTACACATATGATGTGATATGATCATGAATATGATGCTGATTGGCAGGAGATGGAGAAAGTAGAGAAAAAAATTCAGTCACTGCTCAAACAATAAAAACCCCGCATGAGCGGGGTTTTTATTGTAGTGTTCAAAATATTAATCTGTGTTTGGATCTCCTGGATCTTGGTTGAGCTGAGAGAGACATTTATTAATAGCTATTTCGTTTCCTTCTCGACATACATCTCGAATCTTTCAGATTAATGTACTGATTCCAGGACATGTTTTAGCCAACTCTTCATCGCTCGCGAACATAATATTACACTGTTCATTCATCAGAGATCGTGCTGCGGCGGCAGAAAAATGTTCATCACAAGTTGCAGTTCAGGCAACGTCTCTCATTTGCTTATCATTTGTCATTTGGATAAGAATATCCTGGAGACTTTCGGCCTGGCCTTTACATTCATCTGTTTGATCATGAGGGAGATCCTGTCCGCTATCATTGATATTTCCTATACACTTTTCTATTTCCTTATCGTTATCTTTTGTTTCTTGTGCCCAACCACTTATCTCACTATCTGAAATTGTTTGATTGAGAGAATAGCGATTTTCGAGCGTTGTGAGACTATAATCATCATCTCCTTTGCTATCACATCCAGCGTAACCATAGAGGGTTTTTTCAGGATAAGGCCCAAGTGGATCACAAGGCTGTGCTATTGCATAGCTAACAAAGGCGCTATTGACCCGTTTCCCATTAAGGAAACATCCGTAGAGGTTTCATTCTACTTTTGTTCTTTTATTGTCTTCATTACTATTGTTATTTCCTGAATCATTTAGATTTTTGAGGTCTTGTTCTGCTTGAGAGATTTGGTCTTCTATCTGTTTTATAGAATCTTGAGATTGTGTTATGTTACCTTCAAATGTTTTTATTTTATCTGTATTTTCCTGGAGTTTATTTTGAGCGTTATCGACTACTTTTTGTGCATCAGCAATAGCGGGTTCTGCATTTTTAGCGATTGCGAATGCAGGTTGGTAACACTTCGTCATCACAGTACTTGATTGAAGAGCACTTCTTTCCGATACTGCCAGACTCTTCTTTTTTTCTAAATCGCTGATTACCTTTTTTTGTTTCTCAATAGCAGATGTATTGTTTTTATTTATACGGGAGAGTGTTAATTTTTCACTTTGTATTTGAGCATCAAATCTCTGGATAGCGAGAGGGATTTCACCAGTATTGACGCCATTACCTAACCTGTTCATAAATGCTCGGGGACTTGGATAAATATATCATTTTCCATCGAATGATTGAGCATTTTTAAATACATTATTTTTTGTACAGTCGTATATATCAATTCGTACATTCTGAGCTGCTTGTGCAATAGCGAGATTCTTATTTGCATTATCGACGTTTTTCTGTAAATCGTCCTTCTTTGACTGAAGGTCTTTGATTTGTTTTTCGTAATATTTTATCGTTCCTTCTGTTTTTTCATCACCTTGTTTTGCTACAATATCTGTTCTGAGTTTAATAATTTTATTTCTGAGTTCTTTAATTTCTGCAAAATTTGTCACTGTGATAGCTGTTGTCTGCCATGATACATTTTGGAGTGGATCAGTTGTTACCGTGTTTGTGAGTGGATCATAGTTGGAATAGGTATTTGTCGTCGGATCATAAGTACCTCCATCAGCATAATAACCATTCCCGTCACCAGTATCAATCCAAATAGTATCCGATTTGAGATTTTTGATACCACCTGTCGTATTAATTGCTACAAGGCCTCCAATAATCGCAACAATTGCGACAGTGAGGATTTTCTTTTTTTTGTCCATAAAATGGGGTTAAAAATGAAGAGACAAGAAGATATTACACTATATTTTTTTGAGAGTCAAATATATGAATACCATTTTTATAAAATTAATACAGTAGTCCAATCAAAGCGAATAAAAGGTCAAGGAAATGATTTGATTTCTTTTTTTAGAGGGTACAATTTTATGACGGATTATTTTCTAATAATAATTTATGTCATTATCACAACCAGAAGGTGGTGAGGTGTCTCAGGAGATTCCGTATGGTGATTTAGATTTGAGTTTGTGGAAATATTATCAGGGTGTAGATGAAGTCGAACAGGATTGATGATGAATGTTTCAGGGGTGAGACTTATTAATACGAAATCAATTATTTTCTGGTCCGGATGCGTTGGCTGAGTTAGTGGTGAAATGAGAATTAGAATTTTTGAAATGAGGGGAGCAATTAATGGAGAGGTTTAAAATTATACCTATCCGTATCGCAGAATCGGTATTTTTATTATATTCTCCTGATGATGGTCAGGGAAAACTCGATTCACCAGCCCAGTTTTGATGGAATTTATGAACCTATTTTTCACAGTTATATCCTGATATAACCCTAGATTCCAGCAACCTTATCATATGTACCTATACACATCATCAGGAAATATATTCATTTATTCGGAGTCCAGATACTGCGAAAGCTTATATCAGTGCTTTTGATGATAAAGATGATAGGGCGATTAATGGACTTGTGGAAAGTATATTAGCATCACTCAGAAGAAAAGGGGCGAGCGATTTTCATGTCAAACCGATGGTGGAAAATGTGCTTCTAAAAATGCGACTGCACGGACTTCTACAACCTATACCAGGAAAGATTAGACGAGTGTCACACGAGGTGGGGCGAAAAATTGCTCAAGTGCTAGCTCAAAACAGTTGATGAGGTACCAAACCAGGAAACGTATATGATGGTTCATTTCGGTATATGGAGAAGGGTTTAGTTGATAAGGCTGATGCAGGATCAGGGAAAATACTCGGCACATCTAATCCTGCTTTATATCGTACAGATTATCGTCTTTCTATTGTCCCTACAGGATTAACCAACTTTTCTTCAGTAGTACGTTTACTCAATCGTACTGGTACACTGAAAAGCCTGAAAGATCTCGATTATGACAATCCAGAAATATTATTGAGAGCTGCACGTAATCGAGTTGGCATTACTATTATGAGTGGTCCAACATGATCAGGTAAGTCGACGACACTCTATGCTATGCTCGTGGCAGGAAATGATCCAACGCAGAATGTTGTTACCGTGGAAAACCCCGTAGAGATAAAAGTTGATGGGGTGGTCCAAACCGAAGTCAATGAAAGTACGTGATACACTACAGCAGTTGCTATGAAGAGCTTACTTCGCCAGGATCCAGACAAAATCATGGTATGAGAAGTACGAGATGAGGACACTGCAAAGCTTGCTATAGAAGCTTCAAATACGGGACATGCAGTGTTGACTACCTTGCATGCCAATTCAGCTGCTGATTGTGTGAGACGTTTAATGCGTCTGGATATAAATGAGATTGAGCTTGCTGGATCTATAAAATATCTTTTTGCCCAAAGACTAGTTGAAAAGCTCGATGATTCTCCTTCTTTTGTGGAGTCTTATGATGCCACACAGGAATTAACTGATATGTTTGGAGATGGTATCGAGGGGTCTATATGGCTTCGCCGTCCTCTCCAACCTGAATGAGTCGTGGGTCGAATACCGGTATTTGAATGTATAGAAATGACTGCCAAGGTTCGAGATCTGATTGAGACACTTGGAGATCGTGTATCATCTACAAAAATAGAAACCGCAGCACTCGAAGAGTGATTTATACCAATGGAAATTTATGGTCTCAGAAAAGTACTACAAGGAAAAACGTCTCTTCAGAGTCTGACGCGATACATCGATGAAGGACGAATGAGACGTTTTTCAAAGCTCGCCATACCGCTCATTAACGAAATAGGTATGAGAGATAAGCCAGTATAGATAACCCTACTGTATCTCGTATTTGAGAGAGACAGTAATAGTTACTTCTTGTGAACCAGCTTCGAGAGATGGAGCAACTGCAGGGGCTTCACTCTTTGCCATATCCATCATCATTCATCCGCCACCACGACCATAGTAGACAGGAGATGTCATGCCTTCGCTGATATCGAGTAATCGTCCGAGTGTAAAATTACCAGCTTTTGCGAGTGCTTCTGCTTTTTCTTTTGCTTTCTTAAATGCTTCTGCACGAGCAGTATTTTCTACGTCGGTAGGATTATCGAGTGTGAAGCTAATCTGAGAGACAGAATTAGCACCATTTTTGATGACTCCAGAGAGGAGATCGCTGATGAGCTTGAAGTCACGGATTTTAACACTTGCTCCTTGCTGAACAGTGTATCCGGTGATCTCTGCTGGAGGACAGACTTTGCCAGAACCGTAGTCACAAGCAGTTGTTTGATAGCGAGGGCTGATACTGTATTGTTCTGTTTTGATATCTTTTGCGACGATACCTTGTTTTTTGATAAATTCGAGAGCTTTGTTCATCTTTGTTGCATTGTCACTCTGGAGTTTTGCTACATCTGTGCCACCTTCTGTGATGACCTGAAATGAAAACTCAGCGACATCAGGAGTGCCAGAGGCTTTGCCATCACCTGAGACCATAAAACTACGGAAATTTGTCGGTTCGCTTGATCTGTCATATGTTTTTGAGACTTGAAAGAGGACAAAACTTGCTACTCCGAGAGCGCCTATGAGGACGAGGCCGAGGAGGTTTTTGAGAAAAGCATTCATAGAAGAATATTACAAAATAACAAGGAGAGTATAGTCGTCTCTCATAAGAGACAAAGTTTATAGGTCTTGCCGAAAGAGCGCATTATTCTTTTCCTACAATCTCCACCACCTTCTCACGAGAAGTATGGCCATGGAGAATTGAGATACTTGATTTTGATACATCGAAAAATTCTGACAACGCCTTTATGAGTCATTTATTCGCTTCACCGTCGACCGGTTTTTCTCTGATTTTTACGACGAGTGTTTTTTCTCCGAAGAGATTTTCCACCCATTCGATAGATTCTTTCCGGCTACCTGGTTTGACGTGAACAGAGACTTTCATCTTATTTTTTCTTGATAAGTGCGTAGCCAGAAATGTAGTTGGCTCTACTTGTATCACCTCCTGTGTATTTTGGATTTTTTATAGTGTAGTTTTCGAAGAGTAATTTCATCTGAATATTTCAAATGGTGATCGTCGTAGTGAGATCTTCGAGTTGGATATTTGAGTTATTAACGCTTGTATATTTTTCTGTCAGATTTTTATTGAATTCAGAGAGCGAGAAATGTGTATCTCCTCCATTGTAGTTATGGAGTATTCATTCGGATTTATCAGTACTAATTGTGACATATGTCATTCATTTTTGGCCTGTGTAGTCGGAACCATATACGTTTATTGCTGTGTCATATCCAGAGATGCTCAGAGGGAAGATACTATTTGGATATTCGTTTTTGATTGAGAGAAATATGTATTTTGCTGTATTTGTATCATAGAAACCATAATTATTGCTGATATTGAGAGCTGTTGTCACTTCATTCACGATTTCCCAGCTCGTCATACCAGGAAATTTCTGTTTGGCACTATATTCCTGTGCATTCCACTTTTTCTCATATTCTGCTTCTTTTCATGTGAGTTCTTTAGCAAAGAGAGTTTTTATTTTTTCGCAGTGAGAATAATTACAGATATATTCGATTTCTGAATAGATATCATTCTCTAGTGCCTGATCTATGGTGCCTGTTTTCTTTGAAATGACACCATCTTTGTACATCCCCGCATTGGTGAGATTTTGGATGAGATGACTATATTGTCGAGTAAGAGGAAGCTGGTAGACTGACCATGGACCAACAGAGATGACGAGTGCGATGACAGTGAGAGAAGTGGAGACGATTGTGAGTGATTTTTTCTGACTCAGAATATAGTAAGCAGATACGAGAGCGAGCCAGCATCCAAATATAACCACAAAATAACGATTCATCGTGAGATCATATTGTGCTATACGAAGATAGATGGCGTAGCCGAGCATGAGTATCTGTGCTGGTACTGCGTAGGGGAAGTATTTTCGAAAAAGAGTTATGATGTTGCTTTCCTCCTCGTATGATTTTGAGAAAATATAGGTGAGATAACCAAACGATGAAAAGCCGATCACCATCCAGCTAATTATACCCTTTGGCCAGTCATGAAAATTCATGAGTACTTTTACACTATACGCGTAGAGGATGATGAAATAGAGAACAATAAACGGTGTTGCGATGTAGCGAATAAGAAAGGAGAAAAATCTATCTACTTCGTATTCTCATTTTTCTACTTCTTTTACTGCTGGGAGATGGATGAGACAGTAGAGTGGCGCGACAAGTGAGAGAGAAATGATTGCCCAATTTGCATAGGTTTTCTCCTCATTTATTAGCTTGGAAATATCAAATAGGGTTACTACAGAGGCAATAGCGATGAATCCGAGCGCTATGAGAGAGCCTCCAACAATACAGGACATAAGTATAGCCCACGCTGTACGTGTAAAATAATTCGTATACTCGATGGATTGTTTTTTGTCGTAGAAGAGATTGGTGATATACGGCGCAAAGAACAGAAAACCAATAAAACCAACAAGATGAAGAATAAAATAGGTGATGGAATCAAGCATCCATTCATTGGTGAGAGAGTTCATCGAAATGTAAAAGAGCGTGCCGTAGATAAGGGGTGCAATGTTCCAGATTTTCTTGTATGAAACGTTTTTATCTTCCAATGAAAGTGAGACTCCGATAGAGAGAAAAAACGTGACAATGAGAGAGAGTATAATACGGAGATACACCATCGATCCTGGCTCAGCATGAACGACATAAAAGAGAAATCCTGTCAGAATCAACACGATGATACTCGCAAGAGGAAATCGAGTTCGCAGAACGTCATATGAAGTTTCGAGATTTTTACGACTGAGAAAAGAGAGCGGATTTTTCATAAAAAAGAAGATGAGAAATACTGACTCATCTTACCTTTTTCAAGAGTTGCTGCAACTCTTCTGACTAGACTTTCCGTGCCCAGCTTACCCCCCAGTATACAAATGGAGTAGAGAGGATAGACATGCCACAACGGAACACCCAATAAGGGAGGATAACACCCCACATAAAAGCATGATTGCCTGACCAGAATGACTCTGTTCCGGGAACGTACATAGCGAGATAGACGAAGAGTGCACCATCGAGTCCTTCTGAGATAAAATTAGAGAGATTGGTCGAGAGCCAGAGAGATTTGCCTTTCAACTTGTCACGTAACTTGCAGAATATGATGACATCGAGGATATCTGAAACAGCAAATGCAGTGATACTCGCGAGAGAAAAACGAAGCGTCTGGCCAAATATCGTATCATACGCCGCTTCTTTATCCATAAATATCATACTGGCAGGGAGGGCTGTCGTGAGCCATGAGAAAAATGCCAGAGCTATGATGAGAAAGAGTGAAATACGGTAGATGTTGCGAGCGGCTGTATATCCGAAAACCTGTGCAATAATATCATTAATGCAGTAGATAAATGGAATAAAAAATATCGCCATTGAGACCTTCAACTGTGGTATATTGATAGGTCAAAAATGGAGGGATATATGACCAAGAGGAGATGTTTTTACTCCCATAATCTCTGTCATGAGAATACAAAACATGTAAATAGATGCCAGAATAACGAGCTTTGTTTCTTGGCTTGTAACGGTGTCAGATTTTTTGAAAAAAGAGAACATAGAATGATTGTTGAGAAGAATTGTATTCTAAAGAATCTGAATGCAAAATGAAAAAAATCACTACAATCCCTCTATGTCTCGTTTTGGTCAATATCTCATAGATACATTTCAATTTTCTTCTGATGAATCAGAGGAAATTATGTATGCCATGAAAGAGCCCATAGGAAAGAGTATCCGTATTAATACGAGAAAAATCGCTCTCACAGATTTCAAAATCCATGCAAAAAAACAAGGTTGGATACTGACTGATACTGACATTCCAGAAGTATTTCTCATCGACCGTGATGATACAACGATAGCCCTCGGAAACACGATAGAACATATGGCAGGATGGTTCTATATTCAAGAAGTCGCCGCTGCTCATCCACCCTTCCTCCTCCACAGTGAAGTCCAGAAAAAAAATCCGATTCATCATGGTATCATCATCGATATGTGTGCCGCACCAGGTGGTAAAACGACACAGCTTGCTGATTATTTCGCAGATTCACTTATCATCGCCAACGAAGTCAATCGTACTCGTACGCCACAGCTCTTCGATAACCTCGACAGAATGGGCTACGATAATATCGCTGTTGTATCGTGTGATGGCCGATTTTTCCAAAACTTCCCTGATTTTTTTGATGCTGTATTGCTCGATGCGCCTTGTAGCGGTGAGGGGACGGCGTTTCGCGACTCATCGGTCATCGATCACTGGAATGAGAAAAATATTCATCGTATCGCCAAGCTCCAAAAACAACTCATCGAAACAGCCGAAACCATTGTAAAACCAGCATGAATGATTTCGTATTCTACCTGTACACTCAATACAATCGAAAATGAAGAAGTCATCGATTCGAGGTTACAACAAGAAAATACAGGACTCAAAGAAATTTTTCGAAAACGATTCTGGCCTCATATCGAGCATACCGGATGATTTTTTGCTTCTATTTTTCAGAAAAAAAAGACAGAAAATATTCACCACGAGTATCCAATTCTCGCCGCACAAGGACAGAAAAATCTCATCGTCACACCAGCGACCAAGTGAGAACGAGAAACGGTCGAGCGATTTATCTCAAAACACCTCAAAACAAAATTAAAGGATGGTTTTCTCTATCTCACAAAAGATGGAGTCTATTTTAACCAGAAAAATCTCGGTCCACTCGCAGACTATTTTTATTTTGTTCACGCCGGAGCACGTATCGGGACTATGAAAAAAAATATCTTTACTCCGATGAATCATCTCTTTTGGTGTGTAGAGGATACTTCGAGTATCATTCCTCTGGAGGTAACGTCTGAAATGTGGAATGAAATTCTTGCTCGAAAAAGTGTGAAAACTACATCGCAGGACGGTTATTATTCTCTCACATATTGTGGCAGAAATATAGGTATTGGAGAGGTGAGAAAAGGAGAATTTCTCTGAATATAAAAAAGACCTCTTCTCGGCCATATCAGTCATAACAAGTGTCGATGACGATTGGCTAGGAAAAGGTCTCGGAGGACAATACGATCCATACTCGTATATCAGTGTTGTGCCATCCCCTGTGGTGAGTTTTATGAGTTGTGTCACCAGCTCAGTGTGTTTGGTGTACTTTGGATTGGTTTTTTCCTGGTACGACACACAAGGGACTATCTATTGTTGTGAGGACGTATGGTGTCACTTAGGACAGCTCAACAATCATATTAAAACATATAATTATTAATCTGTCAAATATTTTAATAATTATTTTTAAATATATTTGACCAAAACAATTATTTTCCTATAAATACGTATTATAAGTATTTCATAACTACAATAAATATGCCCGCTTCAATTGATGTGAGTAATTTTTCTCCGGAGAATGAATTTGTTCAGGCAATATTTGATAGTGCTGGTGATGGAGCTATGAAAGAATTAACAGGGAAGACTGTATGAGAAGATGAAAAAGAAGCCCAGAGAAAAACTTTTGCAAAAGTTCTCGAACAACTTGCGTGTCTTCAGGGTCATGGAATTGTGGGGCATGTACTCGGAGAACTCGAATCAGCAAAGACAAATCGAGAATTTCTCGATGCGATGAAACGAATAGAACCACTGATTCATCGAGTACGAACTAAACTCACACAGGCACAGATCCTCGATTGGTCTGGTAATGCTTTCACTCCTTTGACACTGAGACAACATGAACCAACTAAGCCTGTGTCGGTCTTGGAACAAATCTCAGGTAAAAGTACGACTGAAGGTAACGCAGCGATCTTCTTTATAAATCGCATTTTACCAATTCTTGGCGCAAAAAAAGATGAGATACAGCGATGAGCGTATCGGGTAGGAGAGGGGGTATATCGTGATGAAGGAATATTTCCGGTAGGATTTTACTGACCCGATACCAGTTCTTCGAAGAAATCAAATACGGGAATTACAAATCCAGAAATGTGACTCTGGAGAGGTGTTGAATTTGAGAAGGGCTCTAAAGGATATAAGTTATTAAAGCTCTGTTCTGAGCATAAAACTGGTGATGTTATACCAATGGAGACTGTTCAGGCAGCCTTGAGTCCTGAGGATACTGAAAATGGTTCTACGAAGAGGGTTGATGCTAATTTATTTAATATTTTGGCAAAATTTGATGAAGAAAATAAACCATTCAAGCGTATCAGAAAATGAACAGGAATTATTATCAATCCAGATAATGAAGCTTCAAATTCTCTACCACCACAAGTAGAATCAGAGTCTTTTGCCCTCAATGCTGACTTTCTCGACCAGCCTCTTTCATTTGATGGAATTCAGGCATCAGTAGTTGCTGTCGCCGCTCCAACTAGACCTCAAGAGTCGATGAAGGAATTTACTGTTGAGATGGTCAATGAATTGGGGCTCTCTGAGGAGGATACCAAGGTTCTCAAATTTTTAATGAACAATGAAGGTAAGCCGCGTCTCGCTAAAGAAGTTGTTCGAGAAATGCAGTTAGAAAGTACTCTCGCACTTCAGATGGGGCCAGTAGTAGAGAGGATTAACGCCGCAATTGCAAAACACACCAAAAAGCGTATTCAAAAAACGGGCAATGCGTTACTGTTTGGTATTATAAAAGAATAATCTTTCATGTCTGCCGAACCTTCTTATCTAGATGAGATTACTACACAACTCGTAGAAACAGCTATTCTGGAGTTCGATAGTGAGACACTCATTGCTGCGTTCAAAGATCGTGTCGCATGATTGGCAAAAACATCCTTGAATGGAACCCAAATAGTTCAGATTGCATCAGAATTCTCAGCAAAAGTCTGAGATGTCATAGCGATTCTCTTTTGAGAGAGAATTAATGCCGCTAAGGATGACACTATTGTTGATGCTGCCATGGCACTTTCGGCATCAATTGAGGCCACAGTTGTAGAAACATTGACACGATGAAGTGAAATCGGTTTTGAGATACCAATTAAGCCCCATACAGACCTCTTATTTCGCATTTTACAAGTTCCTGATGAGCCAGTTGTAGCAGAAGTGGCTATTTCTGAAGAACTTTCCGAGATATCACCAGTTAAAGTTGATGACGGGACACGAACAGGCGCCCCATCTACACCAATAAGTCCTGCTGTTCCATCGAGTACTCCGCTAAAAACAAGACGAACACAAGTTCGTAGTATGTCTACTGATGAGCTTCAAGAAGATGATATCGTAAAAAAACTTGCCACATCGCATGAATCTGATCCATTGCGTGCCTACTGTCGTCAGATTGGGAAATATGACCTCATCACACCAACACGAGAAGTGGAACTCGCAGAACTTATAAAAAAATGATACCCGGAAGCTCGACATGAGATGATCTGTGCCAACCTACGATTTGTGGTGAAAATAGCCCACGATTATGAGAATTACGGACTTCCTATTATGGATCTCATATCAGAAGGGAACATCGGTCTCATGAAGGCTGTCGAACGATTCGATCCAAATAAGGGTGGAAAGCTCTCAACCTATGCAGCCTGGTGGATAAAACAGTCGATCAAACGAGCTCTCGCAAATCAATCAAAAACTATCCGTCTCCCGGTGCATATGGTAGATAAGATTGCTAAGATGCGTCGTGTGGAGATGGCGATGTCAGAAGAGTTAGGACGTGAGCCAAATATTGATGAATTGGCAGAAGAGATCGGAATTGATCGTGCTAAATTATCTCAACTCAAAGTAGCATCCATGAGACCTGCATCACTCGATGCACCCGTGAGCGAGGATGATGATACTGAATTTGGCGAATTAGTTGGCGATGAAAATGCTGACGATCCACTTGAAAAATTGGTTGATAAAAATATGTTAGCACAGCTTGATGAATTGCTCGATTGTTTAGATGAGAGAGAAAGAAAAATTATTGATGCACGATTTGGACTCAATGGTCAAAAGGCTCGAACGCTCGAAGAGGTGGGTCAAGAGTTTTCAGTTACCCGAGAACGTATTCGTCAACTTCAAAATATCGCCATTAAGAAAATGGCAAAGAAAATGAAAAAGAAAGAAGATCCATTATTACGTCAGCTCTTAGAGGAAAGTGATCCAGAAGGGGATAAAAAAACTTCGAGAAGTATTTTGTTAAGTTCTGATTTCTTGAAAAAAGCAGCAGCACAGCTCGCAGCACACAAATGAAGAAAAGGCACTCCCACAACACCAAAAAAACCAGCACCAGCACCATCGCTGCAGCGACCAGCTGTCTCGATGGCAAGGCCACCACTCCGTCCAGCACCATCAAAAAAACCAAAACCAGCGCCATCAAAAAAAATTGCATCGTCCACATGACCCGGGAATGTTATCCATGATCATACTACTCGAGTTATAATGCGTTGTTATTACCTCGGAGAGTCTGGATGTCTACAGGAATGAATACCTGGAATTGCTGATAATCTGGAGATACCAGTCGCCGATGTCCGAGCTACTTTGGCGGATATGGGTATTTTGAGAGGATAATTGTATTTATTGGTTTTTCCATACACTCATTCTATGCACTGACTTTCTGGTCTTCTCTGGCTCCAGAAGCGCAACCGTGAATATAACGGTTGGTTTCGTGAATCACCAAGAGAATACTACATCGAGGGCGCAGAAAATGAAATAGCAGAGATAAAAAAGAGCCTCCATGAAAAAAATAATGATGAACTCGAGCTCGAAGTAGGAGATCTCCTCTGGGATGTTCTTTCGTTGATTAACAAGCTCGATCATGAGAGGAGAATCAATATTGATCGTGTGTGTCCTCGTGCTGTTGGGAAATTTGCCGAACGTATGCCCTATATCGTTGAAGGATATTTTGAGTGAGATATGGATCGCAGGCATGAAACCTGGGAAACCGTAAAAAAACTTCAAAAAACTCGTGGTATCGATGAGAATCATCCGCTGGTACAAAAGGTGTGGCAATCAGTAGAAAATGAATAGGATAGAGGGAGCTCTATGTCTTTTAAAAAACATATTATGCATCAGTGATTTCTTCTTCTCCTTATTGCGGGGATTCTTTTGACAGTTGGTGACTTGATTCTTAATGCATGGGTCGACTCAGGTAATTCTTGGAAACTCTACAGTCTCGGTATATTTTTCTATTTTATCGCACTCAATTTCCTTGCTCGGAGCTATAAATTTGAAAATATTGCCGTTGCATCAGTGATTATGGAGATTCTCAACCTCGTGAGTTATTTGGTTATCAGCTATTGGAAATTCGGTGAGACTATTTCACGACTTGAAATACTGGGAATTATCTTCGGAATCGCTGCTATTACTTGTTTTGAACTCGCATAACTATGCTCTTCGCACTTGGCACTACTAATACTCCTAAAACAAATGCTATTCGAGAAGCTCTCTCGAGTTGCCCATTTATGAATTGACATGAAGTACAGATTTTATGATACAAGGTTGCTTCTGGTGTGCCGGATATGCCACTCACGCTTCTTGATCTACGTATGGGGGCGAAGAACCGTGCAGAAGAAGTCCGTCGACTCTGTCCAGAAGCAAAATTCTTTGTCGGCATGGAGGGTGGTGTATACCGAGATGGTGTGGGTGATGAATACTGGTTGACGGGAATAGTATATATGGAAAATGAAGCAGGTGAGTGACACTATGGATACTCTTGTCATATGCCCGTTCCATCTGAGGTGGTAGAGAAGCTTCATGATGGTTCTGGTCGCGATCTCGAACAAGTCATGCACGAGATTTCTGGTGTCGAAAATATCGGTGATCATGCATGATCATTTGCTCTCTGGTCCTCTGATATGCTCACCCGTACTGATCAGTTTCGTCTTGCGACTCAATGTGCCATCGTACCATTTTTTAGTCCTTTTTATTCTTAATTTTATTTATGCGAGAAATACTCCTCTCACTCTCCACAGGTGCTATCGTTGGTGTGATATTTTCTTTTGCGAAGCTCCCTATACCAGCACCTCAGGCACTTGCTGGTGTGGCTGGTATTGTCTGAATCTACGTGGGATATATCGGTGTTGCTTATTTACTTCGATTTCTTGGTTAATATATGATTCATTCTCTCGTAAAATTTGTATTTGAAACTCTTCATCTCAAGCATGTAAAGCATGAGTGATGGAGACTTATCGGCGTCGAGCATCCTGATAGTGTCGCAGAGCATTCTCTCTGTGCCGCTCAAATCGCCTATATTCTCGCAAAAATGGAAGGTGCCGATCCTCATAAATGTGCGACTATGCTCATCTGGCATGACCTCCCAGAAGCTCGAATCGGTGATCTCCACAGAAATGCCAGTAAGTACCTCACCAATAAACAACAAGCCGAAGAGAGTGCACTCCACGATCAGGTGACTGATGTGGGTTTCTGAGATGAGATCGAGTGACTCTTTCATGAATATGAATATGGGACTACCAAAGAGGGGATTATAGCCAAGGATGCGGATTATCTCGAACAGGCTTTTCAGGCTCGAAAATACCAACAAAGCGGGTATAGTGGTACAGATCGATGGATTACAAATATCGGCGCAAGGCTTCAGACTGAGAGCGCAAAAAAACTTTTCGAAGAACTCCAAGTGAGTGACTTTTGGGAATGGACTAAAATTGTGAAATAATAATGCTCAAACTGATCGATCTCTTTACAGTAAAAAAACCAAAAATAACTCGTAAAAAAACCGAGGAATTTATCGATGGTATCTCGATTCTTCGAGTACCAAAACTTCGTCGTATGAGTCTCCGCGTAAAGCCTACAGGGGAAGTAGCCGTTCGTGCTCCAGTACGTGTGAGTCTGCCTACGATACGACGCTTTGTCTCAGAACATGCAGCTTGGATTGCGAAACAACGTCAAAATCACGCCTCTCTCGTTCCACTCTCACAGCAGGCACTTGCGCGTCTTCGTGATGAAGCAAAAAATATACTCCCATGACGGGTAAGAGAGCTCGCAAAAAAGCACTGATTTCAGTATTCATCCGTCTCATTTCGTCACCAGAAATCGAGATGGGGGAGTTGTAGTCATGCAAATGCTATCAGTCTCAACATAGAACTCATGAGGCTCCCGGATGATCTCCGAGATTATATTATTCTTCATGAGCTGACGCATACGGTTCATAAGCACCACCAATCTGCTTTTTGGCGTCATCTTGAACGGGTACTCCCAGGATCACTTATCCTCGATAAGCGTATGAGAGAGTGGAAAATAGGCTATAAATAATTAGGCCCAGACAGAACCTGAGTATTGCTCGAAAAAATTTGTAGCTGGCCGTTCTTGCATATCAGCACGAGAATTTTCTGCATACATTTGCTGGTAATCGGAAACAGATGTTTCTATGTCATGAACTCGTTTATCGAGATCTTCTATTTTTTCATCCAGCTTGGCAATAGTTTGATTAATCTCGGACTGTTCGGCTGTGGCTCTCTGGCGATCGATGACAAGTTTTGCGATTTCTTGGCCAATAATGGCGATTTCATCGGTGAGATTTTTGATATCTTCTTCGAGTTTTTTATCTTGAGCTTGGAGTTGTGCTATTTTTGTTTCCAGGGCTTTTATTTGCGCTTCTTCTTTTGCATTTTCAGCTTCCAGGGCCGCTATTTCTGCACGTCTGGTTTTTGTTTCGTCAGAATCAGGCTCATACGCTTCAAAAGTTTCTAGTTCTTTTCTTTTTGTTTCGATGGTTTTCTTTCGGTCCGAGACTGATTTTGAGAGTTTGTTTTTTTCTGTTGTTTTTTCTCTCATTTCGTTCTGAACACCGGTTCTCTCAGCAGATTTTTGCTCTCGTTCTTTGTTACGAGTACTGAGTGCTGACTGTCTCTCTGCCGTTTTATTGTCTATTCCTTGGATTTTTTGAGTCACTTCTCAGAGTTCATCTTTTTGCTTTGTACGATCAGTAGTGAGATTGAGGACATTCTCTCACATCCTCTGAGAGTCACTAATTTGGTCTTCTATTCAGGCAAGTTCTACTCATTTATTAGCCATATAGAGATATTTTATCCTATTTTTTCATGAGGAGCAAGTTTTGCGTCTCTGTTTTTATTTCTTTTATTTATTTAATTAAAAATTAATAATTATAACTTAAATTATTGACTTTGTATTCATGGGCGATATTCTCAGGAAAAGTTTTTGCTATGACCTTAAGTTTACCTGAATCTCTTTCATCTGAACCAAAAAAACGAACTCTCGACGACGTGTATGCTGAGAGGGGGAAAGAGTATCCGAAAAGAAGACAAACTCTCTCGAATCGAGCAGAAAGATCAGACTTTTTAATAGTGGCATACGCCTTGATGACTCGACGGAAATCTGATGCTCTATCAATCATACTAAGTAAAACTGGAACAGAGAGAGCTACTGTTCTCATGTCATTTAAGCCAGTTGGATGACAGCTTGGTCTCTGGTGAATCATTAAAAAAGTCCTGTCTTATGATCACAACATGGACATAGCAACACCATCTGTGGATGATGTAGAAACCTTGCTTCTTGAAATGCAGGATTTATTTGCCCCTGTAAAAAAAGTTGTTTATGTGGCCCCAATAGTTGAAGCTCATTTGCCACCAGCAATTTCATCTCCATCAACAGAAATAGTGCCTCGTACATTTATGGGGCGACCTGTTGTGAGCCCTTATGTACTTGCAATACTTGATGGACTTCAGGCCGAAGTTCCAAAAGCCCCAGAGCCAGCACTAGAAACTCTTCCTCCTCACCCAGAAACGTCACAAACTGAATCAGTTTGAGTTGTTTCAGAGCAAGTACAGTCAAGGATTGCACCACTCCTTCCGGTAAAACCAGAGCCACCAGTTTTTCGACGACCTAATTTACCCGCTTCGCCACGTCGTGGTTATGGGCAACAGCAAGTTGGACACCGTAGATGGGAGATACCTTATCATCTTCGAGGGGCAAATACTGTACCAACTGATGAGAATACAGTAGAGTCACCAGTATGACCAGAACTGCAACAACCAAAATACGACATTCCTCATTTTGATGATTTGCGTGATACATTAGTATATCTGCGCGAAAAAACAGATTGGCATGATTTCTATCGACACATTGAGTTACAACTTCGTGATGATTTGGCAGTTATGTCATATCTTGCTCAACAGAATGGAGAATTGAGGGCTGTTCTCGTGAGTGTAAAAAGAAAATTTTCAACTTCAATGAAACAGATTATCAGTTATTTATTCCACCCAGACACCATACCTGTTACACCATCACCAGATCAGGCAGCTGTTCTCACTGCGGAGGAAGAGCTAAAAACAGAAGTAGTTGAACAGACAGAGGATCCTTTAGAAGTATATATTCGTTTATTTGATCGATTTAAATTCAATGATCGATATATGTCTGTTGTGCGAGATATATGTCATCTTCACATGCAGCGACGCTATGAAGAATTTCTGAAAAGAAGAAATGAGTTTTTTGAAACATGAAAGAAAAGGAAAAATGCATATGCAGAGCTCTTTGATATAAATGCAGCATTGAGTGATATCGTGCTCGCTCAACAATGATCAGACCAACAGAAAAAGATAGATAAAACAACAGTTATGTTTGATCTCTGTGAATATCGTGCAGATCAATGAGCGCTTTTTTCTTATGACGCTACTCAAGAAGCACTCTATAAGGAGTATGAATGGACGAGAAGAATCCCAGAGCTCCTTGTCGAAAATAATCTCTTGAGAAATGCCTTTGATGTATTTGGATTTGGAGGGGGTTATGATCAGATTTTAGAGAAAAAATGACCAAACATGTTGACCAAGGAAATCTATGATGCTATGCTTGCATCCCCTGAGAGTGATAAAGTTATATCTGTCCTAAAAGTCGTATACCTCACAATACCTCGAGAAAATGCTCATCGATGGAAAGGGTATAATGAGGCTCATGCAAGAGAAACCAATCTCTATCAAATATTTGCAGATATGATTGAACATCGACATAAAGGTGCGTCATGGAATGGGAGAATAGAACTCGATGAACTGAAAGAATTTATGCGGAAACTGAAATTTTCTGAAAGTGCTAAATAAATTTTTTCTACAGAGCTCTTTTGATCCTGAATGATATTACAGAAATGGATCAGTTGTGAGAGGTATTTTTTCAGGTTTTTTTCTTTTTAGTACTGCTGGTTTACTTGGTCAAACAGGCGCATCTCAAGTGCTCTGACTCACAGCATAACCATCAGCTCGTTTGCTCGGAGGAAGTATAAATACCCTTTGCAATCTGCCATCACCATCTACATCCATTTCTGTTGTATAGAGGTTGGGGTATCGTCCACCGCGGTTAAGCGTTTCTTGGATTTCTCGAGATTTTGGATCTCTCGGATGAATAACTGTTCCAGAAAACATCGGACGTCATCCTGCGTCTTTTTGTTCTGAAAATACGGTGAGTTTTGGGTAACCAGATTGACGGTGATTATAGTCGTAGTTTCTCCAATGCTCGATACTGAGGTCGGGATCATCTCCTGAAATCATTCCTTTCCCAGCATCAAATGTGATATGATCTTCACCTCCATTTGTGAGGTGTTTTTTTGCTTGCGATCCAATTCTCTCTGCCTGTATAGGAACAGTTTCACTCGGAGTCTGTGCGAGCTCCATGTGCTTTGTATAGTTTTTGAAAAAATGTTTTTCTTGTGCTTGTAGTGCCTGTTCTCTTCTACTTGGATCAGTCGGCATCGAATCCTGCCCGTGAGTCGCTTCTGAGAACATAGCGCCAGGTATGTATTCATGTTCAGTGAGTACTAAATCTCGATATTTTCTCCTTCATTCCGCATTAAATTCTGTTTCTCAGAGAGCATTTACTTGGGTTAATGATCCACTCTGTAATTCTCGTTGAAATTTGTTTTCCTTTTCCATATATGCTTTTGCTTGGGCCGTTCTTCAGGCTTCTGTCGGCTTCGGTGTTTCTGTCGGCTTCGGTGTTTCTGTCGGCTTCGGTGTTTCTGTCGGCTTCGGTGTTTCTGTCGGCTTCGGTGTTTCTGTCGGCTTCGGTGTTTCTGTCGGCTTCGGTGTTTCTGTCGGCTTCGGTGTTTCTGTCGGCTTCGGTGTTTCTGTCGGCTTCGGTGTTTCTGTCGGCTTCGGTGTTTCTGTCGGCTTCGGTGTT
>CALEVN010000002.1 GCA_937924685.1 uncultured Candidatus Altimarinota bacterium
CCGATCTTTATATTTTTGACATAAAAATATATGTTTTAATATAATATAAATTATTTACTGAAAAGTATGGCGCAAAATATAGAAAAACAATTTACTGAGGCGTTTGCTAATTTTCAAGACGAGTTATCAGTATTACAAATTCTACAAAGTAGTGTTGGCTGCGCTAATTCTTGTGAAATGTGTTCACAATGAGCTTCTTCTTGAATTACCCGAATTACTAGAGATAGCATGGTGCAAATATTTTCCGGCTTAAAAAGATTAAGAAAAAATGTGAATCCATGACTATGAGAAAGACGTTTTCATAAACCGTGAATAATTTTTCCTTACCTAGATACTGATGTCGGTTCTGATCCTAATCTAGATCTAATTATTAAGTCTTTGTGAAGAGATTTTTGTTGCAAGACTCGTATATCAACTGTCTGATTTTCCAGACATAATGAATGATTGCAAAAAATGCACCATAGGATTGCCAATGAGTTAGGTCAGTACATAGAAGGTTTTCGTATATCCATAACTCCTTATACTGAAAATTTTTATTCGGAAGAATATCCACAAGATATTGCGAATCTTCTTGATTTATATTTGCCCGTTATTGAATCTCAGTGAGTTGGTAGAGATATATTTGCTTGCGAATTAAGATTTCCGCCTTTTGTTCAGAACTCGGAAGTAATTACATGATTTTTTTGAGATAGATTTTTTATTCGTTCATGAAATTATCTTTTTATAGCTGATTCTTGAAATATATCTATTACAAATAATGAAATTGTTGGCATGGACAGGTGAACGGTTCAATTTAAGGAACCGATGATAACAGGTAAAATATATTTATTTGATGGCTTATCAGATTTGTCTATAGAAGATATTTTATTGCGCCAAAATTATACTCATTGAAACTTATGTAAGGCAACAAATATTGATGGAGAAGTTTATGCTGTTAACCCTCTTTTTCAGATTGATGGCCATTTTCAAGCGATACATTTTTTCCCAAAAACCAATACAAGAAATAAATCCGGAGTTATAGATAGTAGAAGACCATTTTTAAATGCTATGATAGATTATAAAACCTGAAGGCAGGTTTCATGAAAAGCAAAATTAGTAAATGGTGATATAGATGATTTTTTATCCTTTCTTCGTTCTTATATTAGTATAAATGCTTGAACAAAAGAATTAAGAGATTTTTGGGGAAAAGAAATATTGCCAGTTATTTATGTTATAGCTCGAATAATTAAGTTGTCTCGTCTTGCTGACGATATGTTTTTTGATCCAAAATTTGTTGTGGATACTTGACACATAGTAAATCAAGGTAGGGCAAGGCATATTTTTAGATGATTGATATCTAAGTCAGATGAGCCTTTAACAATCAATGAGATGAAGTGATATGCTATGGAAAATAGTATTGGTAGTGCAAGAGGTGCAGTATATCGTCTTGCGCCTATACCACTTAACTCGGGCTGAATCCGAAATATAATTCGAGCAAAAAGTGGACTTATTTTATCTTGACTACATCATAAATGACTTCAGCCAATTCCAGAAAAGACTCATTTTGTACCTATTGATATCGAGAGGACATTTTTCCCTAAAAGAGATATTATTTCGAATTTTGGGATTCCTTGATTGTCTAAGCATGGTTAAATATGAAATTTGAACAAAAATGCCATATATTGAATGACAGGATTAAAGAAACAAAAAAGCGTGAAAAATTATGTTTTGTATTATGTGATAAGTTTTGAAGCGCTTTAAGAAATAGTATAAATATAATTCCAGATATCAGACCAGATATAATAATTGCAGAGAGATGAGGGTATTTTACAAAAAGTGATTTTATACTAGAAGAATGAGGCGTTATAGGTGATACTCATTACTGTACGTGAAAAGATTGAATTAATTGAGAACTTATCAAACGTGCAGAAAATCAAAGAGTTAAATTTTTTTCGTGGACACCTAAACAGCAATTGTTAAATATTGGAGAATTTCTTTGTCCTGAGTCATCAGCTCGTGATTTTATCGAAGATAAGACTAACCTAAAATTTATACTATCAAATGCAGGGATTGATGTTGAGGCTTTTACTTTAAGACACGATAACTTTGAATCTACGGACTGTATATCAGAATTTCAATTACTGGCGGAAAAATACTGACTTCCTTTTGTTATGCAATGAACATCAAAATGATGAGATGGTACTATTATTGTGAGAACTGTAGAAGACTTTGAGAAAAGAATAGGACTGGTAGGTAAAATTCGTATATCAGAATTCTGTAACAAACAATATAGCTCAATTTACGCATGCACTATTCCATCTAATGAAAAACATGCCGATGCTAAAGTGGTTATGGATCGCCCAGCATTTAAAGTTGTTGGGGTTTCTTCACATGGTATTCCTGAGGTTCTTGGGGGTGGATGTAATTGGTGACAGGTACCAAATATAGACCCATGAGAAACGATACAAAATGTCAAAAAAATATGAGTATATCTATCGAAAAAATTCTGATATAAATGATCTTTTGTTTTAGAGTGATTTTTTATAAATGGCAGGTTTGTTTTTAACGAATTAAATGCGAGACTTGGATGAGGTAATGAAGTTTCAGGATTTAATCAAGTTCGGCACTGAGAAATACCAATACAGGCTATTCATTATGCCTTACAACTCGGCATATATTGCCATGACTTGCTCGATGAACATGAATTTCATCAAAAACATTTTGATACATCTAGAGGTTGATGTTTTTATTTCAAATTATTGGGTAAGAATAGAGCTGATTTCCGTGTTGGAAGTCTTAATAATGGTACATATTCTTTCCAGAGTAATTTAATTCATATGAGTGATGAAATTGACCCACATAAAGTAGGGATTGAGGATAAGGGTTTTGTAATTTCTAATTTACCGCGAACATCAACATTATGTAGGGGAGACTCTCATATATGTATGGTGGAAGGAATATCGCATCCCGCAGATGAGCTAATAACTTGACCTCGAGACGTAAATGGTCTCGTATTGCAAATATCTGATTTGGTTTATAATTCTCTTGTATATGAACAAAGATAAGATAGAAACATATCCCCATCCAGAAGATTGAGCTGAGGTTAAAAAAACTTGGTCATGTAAAGCTCTTATATTTGAAAAAAGAGGCGCAGTAATTCATATTCTTTTAGTCCCAAATGAACATGATGGGCACTGGAGTATCCCATGAGGTTCTATGAAAGAATGAGAGGATGTATTTGAAACACTTTTAAGAGAATGCAGGGAAGAATTGGAATCTCCAAAATTTGAGATAACTCAACATCAAGAATTTATTTCTACTGAAGAAATCTTTAAATCTCCAAAAGATCAAAAATGGAGACATAAAGTTTACATGTGGTACTTATGTTCAACCGAAAATAAAGCTGATTGGGGTAAGTGACATTTCGTACCTCTCCTGGAAGCACTAGAAAAGGTAAAAGAATTCGAAAGGAAAGTACTGGAGGATATAGTAGATTCGGAAAAAGAGTAATCCTCCTAGCCTATTTTCTCTCCTTCCAATTCCACCACTTGAGGAGTTCTGGATCACGCTTCTCGGAAGGACTATCGGCGAAGTAGACGGCGCAACGAAAAGTATAGAGCATACATCTATCCTGTATACTGCCTCGGTAGGCATTATGCAAATCATATAATTCCTCGGGGTCTCGACCACGTAAATCCTCTACTTTTGTAATACCCAAATTCACTAAATCTTGAGCGATAGTTTTTCAGACTCAGGGGATTTGGAGGAGGGGATTACGAGTGGTCATCGATGGCTATTATATAGAGTGTATCTCATTCACGATCACAGATGGCTCGGTATTGTTTATTGATACGAAAATACCAGACATTATCTGATTTTGGTTCACGAATTTTGAGAGAGGCATTTTCATAGAGTCCAGCGAGGATATATGCTTTTGCTTTTTGGAACTGTTTCTCGAGTCATCTCTTTTTGAGATAACCAACGTCTCGTTCTGAAATAAGTATTTTAGTAATCATATAATCATTCTATAGTCCTATTCATACTTTTAGAGCGTTCAAAACAGTAAAAATATTGACAATTATAAGTCCCGAAAAGCACTTTTTGGGAGTTTTCTTGATTCTCGGATATTGCTCTGAGTTTTTTTGGAAAGTTCAGATATACTTACTTGTCCAAATTCAGGAAAATCTTCATAAGCCACCATGATAACACGAGGTTTACCATGTTTTGTGATGGTAATAGGTGCACGCATAGCCCCATCCATCAGTGCTCAGAAATTATTTTGTGCTTCGACAGAAGTGATTGTTTTCATAGTAGCTATTATAGCTATTTTTATCCAAGTTCAAATCTTCTTTATTTGGTATATTTGCGATAGTTTTTCAGATTCAGGGGATTTGTAGGAGAGAGCTATACTTTTGGTATCAATATTTCATTATTAACAAGCTTATTTATTTCTTTGATAAATTTATTTCTCGATTGTCTATATTGTAATAATTGTAGCAGGTAAAACATGATAGAAAGTAAAAACATAGAAAACCAAAAATCTAAAACTCCTAAAATATCGCCATTAGTTATATATATTCACATTATTAGCGGAATTAGTGGAAAAATAATAGACCAGTTGCTTACTTTAAAATCGATAACAGTTCTCTCATCTAGTAAGAATATGCAAGCCTTTACTCAAACGTATTGCCTAAAAATATTGTGTACATTTATGACGATACTTCTTGAATCAGCTAAGATCATGCTATAGTCTGAATTTTTTGTTTTTCAATCCTGAAAAAGTGAATTCATAACCGTTTGCACATCTAAAACATTTAAATTTTCACTATATTTTGGATAAAACCCCATATATTTTTTAAATCTTCTGCAATCCGATTCGTCCTTTTTCGTTATCGACTTGGATGACTTTTACGTGGACTTTATCTCCTGTATTCACGACGTCCTCGACGCGAGCAATTCGTTTATCAGAGAGTTTGCTTATGTGGATCATACCAGATTTGCCACCACCGATTTCGACGATAGCTCCGACACCTTCGAGGATTTTCACCACCTCACCATCGAATTCTTGACCGACTTCGATTTCACGGACGATATTTTCGATAGCTTTTTTCGCACCTTCACCAGCTTCTTTGCTTGGGCCAGTGATGACGACTGTTCCATCATCTTCGATAGAGATTTCTACGCCGAAGTATTTCTGCATGTCTTGGATAGTTTCACCACCTTTACCGATGACCATACCGATTTTCTCTGGATTGATCTTCATAGAGATGAGAGCAGGAGCGTGTTTAGAGACTTCTGCACGAGGTTTGTCGATAGATTTGAGCATGCCCTGGAGGATAAAATCACGAGAGCCTTTTGCTTGCTCGAATACTTCACGGACGATAGCGAGGGTGAGACCGTCAATCTTTGTATCCATCTGGAGGGCTGTGATACCTTTTCTTGTTCCAGCTACCTTGAAATCCATATCACCGAGGAAATCCTCTTGTGCCTGGATATCTGAGAGGATGACATATTTACCAGTTTCATCGTCGAAGACCATACCCATAGCGACACCTGAGACAGGAGCCGTGATAGGGACACCAGCGTCCATGAGGGCGAGTGTCGATCCACAGACTGAGCCCATTGAGCTCGAACCATTACACGTGTGGACTTCTGAGACGACACGGACTGTGTAACCAAATTCTTCTACCTTTGGAAGGACAGGGATGAGGGCTTTTTCAGCGAGATTTCCATGACCGACTTCACGACGACCGACACCACGCATAGCACGGACTTCACCGACTGAATAAGGAGGGAAGTTGTAGTGGTGCATGTAGCGACGCTCATATTCTGGGTACATTCCCTCGACGAGTTCATTATCGAGTGGTCCACCGAGAGTTGCGATAGAGAGGACCGATGTGACACCACGACGGAAGTGACCTGAACCGTGTGTGAGAGGGAGGAGACCAACTTCTGTATTGATAGGACGTACTTCGTCACCTTTTCGGCCATCGAGACGACGACCTTTTTCGAGGACGTTTTTTCGCATGATTTTTTTCACGTACTTGTAGACGAGTTCTCCGATTTCGTTTCCATTGAGTTCTTCAGTATCTTCTGTGTAGCCGAGTGTAGTTTTTGTTTCTTCGATGAGGTGCTCGAGAGCGTGGTGAAAGTCGATTTTACCGATATTGTAGAGTGCTTCGATTTTCTCTGGGGAGAGTGTAGCGAAGACTTTTTCTTCGAGACCAGCGATACCAGCCTTGATATCGAGATCCATTTTTGTAATTGGGTATTTCGCATTTACTGTTGCGACGAAATCTTTCTGCGCTGCTGAGAGATCAGCGAGGACTTTCTGAGCGTATTCAAAACCACGCATCACCATCTCTTCTGATGCTTCTTTTCCGCCCATTTCGACCATTGTGATAATCGATGATGTACCAGCCACAGTGAGCTCGTAGAGAGCGTTATTGATTTCTTCAAATGTAGGGTCAAAGATCATCCCACCATCTTCCATAACAGCGAGACGAACACCAGACACAGCGTCTTCAAATTGGTGAATACCAGCGAGCTGGAGAGCAATACTCGCACCAGTTATACCCCAGACACCGAAATCTTGCTTGCCAGTTGCAGAGTAAATCGTTGGGATAATCTGAACTTCGTTTGTTGTGCCTTTTGGGAACATCGGACGAATAGGTCGGTCGATGAGACGAGAGTTGAGGATAGCGCTTGTCGCAGGACGAGCTTCACGCTTATTAAAACGTCCACCACCGATATGACCAGTAGAGTAAAAACGCTCTTGATAGTCAACTGAGAGAGGGAAGAAGTCTGCTCCTGGTTTACCTTTCTTTGATACACCTGCAGTAGTGAGGAGGACATGACCGAGAGAATCTTTGATGGTAACTGCACCATCGATGAGGAGGGCAAATGTACCAGTTTCAAACGTATAAGTCTTACCAGCGATAGTATAAGACTTTGAAATCGGAGTAATCTCTCCGACATTGTTGTCGCGAATACCTGAAATCATAGGAAAAAATTGAGAAAATAAGCGCTTCAGAGGAAGAGCCTAGACTTACGCCATAACTGAAATCTATCAGCTATCGAGCAAATCCAGAGAGTCTTCTCTTGAAACCTGCTAATTATAGGGATTTTTCTTGAAAAAGAAAATAATGTAAGGTAAACTAGCTCTATGTACGAAAAAATTATTAACCTTATTATCCGAATTAATGCAGATGTAACGCTCTCTGATGCTGCGAAAAATGCCATTGTAGAACTCGTAGAGACGTGCACCACTGAAAAAGAAGTTATCGAGATGGAGAAACTTCTTGATATGTACGCAGCTCATACTGAGAAAATCGTTGAAACTGCACTTGCTCGAAAAACACCCGAAGAATTAAAAGATATCAATAATGCCATGTCCCGTATGACTAAAGGAGCAAGAAGTACTATCGAGAATTTTGTTTGTAAGAATGATAAGGCTGACGCTCAAGATGTAATTTTATCTTTTTAGTATGGTAGAAAAAGTACAATCTACTCCTGAAGATATTGTTCCAGTAGAAAATATTCAAAACGTCGAGAAAAAGCCTTGATTTTTCCGGAGGGCATTTCGAGAAGTAACTGGCGGTATCACGAATCTCATAAAATGAGTGGATAGAGTTATTACACACATACCTCTGGTTGGTGAAGTTTACGGTGCTGCAAAATGAATAGCTCGAGGCGTATGGAGAGCTACAGAGCATGTCCCATTTCTGAAGGATATAAATGCATGAATACGGAAAGAGTCGGCTTATATTCATAAAAAAATAGAATTTACCCCATCTGAAGGTCAGAGTATAAAAAGTACAGAAAATACACTTCTGAGTTGACTCCAAGAGGTTAGAAACAATGTGATCAGAGATATGCCCGAGTCTGAAATAAAAAAAGATTTAATCAGTTGTTACAATGAGGTTATTTCTCATATTAAGGCTTGAACTTTATCTCCAGAAGTATTTAATAAATTATCTGCTCAATATCCTCAGTTTCGAGAGATGTTTGATAAATATATGGCTAAAGCTGATACTATCAAAACGGGTAAAGAAAACATACACATAGATGATCTTATTTCAGAAAGTAAAAAACTCCAAGAGAGACTTGTGCAGCTAGGGGGTGATAAAAATATTCCTGAAAAAACAGAAATAGACGAGAAAAAATATGATGCTTTTCGTAAAAAATTTCCTTCATTACCAGCCTTTGACATGATGAAAGACAATAGTGAACTCTATGCAATTCTTCAAAATATGTACTTTGGGCGACAATCTCAGCCAGACCTTAAAAATCCTCTTGTGCATGACTTCATACAAAAGACCATCGTGCTTACTTTGGCCTGAAATGATGATCCAAAAAAATATGAAGAAGCATATAAGGATCACTATAATTTTGTTAGTCAGAAATCTCGTGATATAGCTGCTGCTTTTCAATTCAATGATTTTGAGAATGCTTATCTAGAAAAAGCCCTCAATGAACGAGAACGAATCAATAGACTCCCTCCAGAATTGCCTCATCAATACTCTGGATCAGATTATGGAGCAAATAAGTTTTTTGATTCTTTGCATGCTATTGCTTTCCCAGAAACAAGGGAAAAGAGGGTGCAGAAAGGTCAGGCGCTTGAGAAAGCTCGAACATCATATCGAGGAACAACACTCAGTATTTTTCAGGGTGGGCACTAATTATTTGGAGCCGATGACTGGATTTGAACCAGCGACCTAGAGTTTACGATACTCTCGCTCTACCAGCTGAGCTACATCGGCATGAGAGGGATTATAATTCTCTTTATATCAATGCAAGAAGTTTTTTCTCGACTTCCATAAAGACTTCTTCGAGTTGTTCTCGTTCCTCTTTTGTAAATTTTGACAGTACCCAATCCGCTGCGTCCATATTTGGATGACGACCTATACCGACTTTTATTCTCTTGATATCTTGTGTTCCAAGAGTTTCGATAATTGATCCTATGCCATTGTGTCCGCCCTGACTTCCTGATTCACGAAATCTCACTTTACCAAAGTCCATATCGAGATCATCCGAGATGATGATGATATCTTCTGGGGAAATCTTAAAAAATGAAGCACATGCTTGGACGCTTTTTCCAGAGAGATTCATATACGTCTCTGGCTTGAGAAGGATGCATTTTGTATCATTCAGAATGCATTTAGTGTAGAGCCCTTGATATCATTTTTTCCATTCTTCTGCATCCATTTGAGAAGCGAGATCATCGACAAAAAGAAACCCGACATTGTGCCGAGTTTCTCTGTATTCTTTTCCTGGATTTCCGAGACCGACGATGAGTTTCATGGGGGAAAATTATAGGTCTTGAGCCCAAGTGCCGACGCCATTTGGACTATTGCCACCCTGGCTTCTCTGACCTCCACCAAAGGTTGGTATGCTGGTATTAGAGGTAGAGCTACCGAGTCCAGCACTTGCCCCACTTGCGACATCAAAACATGATTGGTCTGTTTTTCCAAACATTCTATCAGAGACACACTTCATCGTGCTAAAAATATTTGAAGGACTAAATTTCTCGCCGACCGATTCAAATCCAAGAGCTTTAGAGACAGCAGGAGTGATGAGAATGATCACTATCATCACGAGGAGGCCGATAACAGAGTAGCGAATCATATTAATCGCTGGATGGACTTTATGCTCATCACCTCCAGAGATCACTAACAAAAATCCTCACCAGAGTACAAAGACAATTGTGAGGAGAATAGCGATGAGAAGGAGTATGGCGATACCGACAGTCATGAGTTCTTCCAGAGTATAAATCTGGGAAGCAGAATCAGCGAAGCCTGCTGTTTGAGCATAGACTATTGAGGTGAACATGGTTCGAGGAGGTTTAAGAAAAGTTTCTTCTCATTCTTTATACCAATAATTCGTACGAGAGATTGGAGCGCACGAATAGTTTTACCACCACGACCAATAACACGCTTCATATCATCAGCGTGTACGGTGAGTTGGTAGCGAGTAGCATCCGTATCTTCTTTTACTTCGAGAGATACGGCTTCAGGATTGGATACGATATGTGTGATACAATAACGAATGAATTTTTCTGCCATAAATGTAGGAAAAAATACAGTCACCAGACACACGAAAAAGCCCCAGAAAAGGGCTTTATGAACTAAACGGCGAGAGAGTTGACCTTGAAAAGACGAGCAACAGTTTCAGAGAGTTGAGCACCTTGGCTCACACGAGTACGAACTTTGTCCATATCGACAGCGTACTTCTTTGTACGTGTATCATACCAACCGAGTACTTCTATTTCACCAGATTTAGCTGGTTTTGTGTGCTCAGTGACGACGATATCGAAATGAGAAAGGTGTTTACGGCCAGCACGAGAGAGACGAATCTTTAACATATGAAAAATTGAGAGTTAACCCAGTTATTCTAGAGAAATGTAGATAAATGCAAGTCTTTTTATACTTTTTTTCGTTTTTTTCTTGTGTGTATACAAAAAGACTAGATTTTTGGTTTGTTTTTACTATTATCCTTCATATGTTTGACGCTCTCAAAAAAAATGCAGATATATATGTTTCTCTCGAAGAAACCGATCAGGTCATGACGTGGTGTGATGATTGTGGTAATTATGGAATTCAAAAAGCTCTTTTCCAAGCCCTCACGCTCGAAGAAATAAATCCAAAAAATGTCATAACAGCGTATGATGTCGGATGTTCAGGGAATGAATCTGATAAGGTCGGACTCACGACGATCCATGGTCTTCATGGGCGAGTATTGCCGCTCGCAACAGGTATAAAGATAGCTCACCCCGAGAAAACTGTCATAGCACATGCGGGGGATGGTGCTACTCTCAGTGAGGGGATCAATCATCTCATCCATACTGTTCGACATGATAGAAATATTCTCTTTATTCATCATGTGAATGCGACATTTGGTCTCACGACAGGGCAGGCAAGCTCGGTGACCCTCCCTGGGACGAAGATGAATGCGACACCAAAAGGGGTTGATACTCCACCAGTAGAATCCCTGCGAGTCTTATCAGGTTGCGACCCGACTTTTATAGCACGGACTCTCTCATACGATATGGATCATATGACAGCCGTGTTTCAAGAATGACTTCGTCATCCAGGTTTTGCCTATATCGAAGTCCTCCAACTCTGTCCGACCTATAATAGAGTACAAAATCGTGAGTGGTATGAACGAAATATCGTCCGGGTGTGAAATGGTTACATGCCGAATAGAGAAAGTTTTCTGAACTGTCTCAAGCTCGCTAAAATGCCTGTCGGTGTTCTCCTGAGTGAACCTCGTGAAAATCATATTCAGACAAGGAAAAACCTCGTTTCTGACGTGGCAAAACAGGATATAGCTTTTCTCTTGTAAGTTTTGTCTATACTATACTCCTATGAATACTCGAATTACCTGGGATCAATACTTTATGGGGCTCGCCCTTCTTTCAGCACAGAGGAGCAAAGATGCTCGTACAAATGTGGGAGCTTGTATTGTGGATCGACACAATCGAATTATTGGTATAGGGTATAATGGATTTCCTCGTGGTTGCCCAGATGATGAATTTCCTCAGACACGATGAAGAGACGAGAATGGTAATATAGCCCGTCTCTATGACTCAAAACATGCCTATTCTGTCCACGCAGAAGCAAATGCTATTCTCAACTCCATGGGCCGTGATATGCAGGCTGCAACACTTTATTGTGTTATGCCTACATGTAACGAATGTGCGAAGCTTATTGTCCAGGTAGGGATAAAACGAGTCGTCTATCTCGCCAGTCCGACCTATGAAGCACGTGATGAATTTCTTGCTGCAAAGCGTATGTATGCGTCTGCAGGAGTCCTCTGTGAACTCTACAATGGCCCTACTAATACCATTGAGCTCAATTTCGATGATGCTCACGGGAAGAGCGAAAAGAAAAACTGCGATTGTTGTTAAAAGGTAAAATCTGATTTGACAGTTTCTGTTTTTTAATAAAATGTTTTAAAACGTTAAAACAATTTATGAAGATAACTCAGAAGAAAACATCAGAATTTAAAAACCTCTCAAAAGCCTTTATTGGTCTCAAGAATGAAAAGGAAGTCTTCGCACTTCTTCGAGATATTTGTACGCTCTCTGAGATGTCTGCTATGGCGGAGAGGCTCGAAGTGGCAGAGCAAGTAGAAAAATGAGTCAGTTATAGAACTATTGCAAAAAATACTGGTGCAAGCACTGCTACTATCACACGTGTTGCTCATTGGCTTCATAACGGGATGGGTGGTTATCATAGCGTGCTCGCACGCACAAAAACATGATAAACTAGGGAAAGATTCACTTTCTCTCTCCACCCACCTCAATCTATGAAAGGTGGGATTTTTTTTATTTATTTTACAAATTTTATTATGGAAACATCAAAAGAAATGCTTCTCAAAGAAGCAAAAAGACAATCAGTACTCAGAATATCCGGTACAGATGGTCGAGGTAGAGCGTCCATAACTACTCCAGAACGAGCTTTGCGTGTTTTGGAAATGTATGGAGCAATAGTGCAGCGATCGAGGTTTCCTGAGAAATTATTCTCGATGCTCAAATAATTATATTTAACTATCAATGTATGAATGAATTTATACCTATAGTCGCCCAGGACTTTAAAACTGGCGAAGTACGAATGGTTGGAATTGGAAATGAGGAGAGTAATGCAATTTCTGATAAAACAGGAAAGCTTACCTTTTGGTCACGGACCAAATGACGTCTCTGGACCAAAGGCGAGACGAGCGGTGATTTTCTTGAGATACAGGATAAGCAAAATACCGTTTCTATGTCTCAGAATCAACAACTTCAGCAATCAATAGTATATCGTGTGAGACAAGTAGTGTGAGAGACTGGTATGACATGCCACAAGGGTAACCCGACGTGTTTCCGAGGTGATGTATTTGATATTAAAAACCGTCTCGCTCTCAAGCGATTAAATTATGCGAAAATGAACGGAAAAATACTTGTTGTCACCCAAGCATTGCCAAGTAATGGTATTGTATGAGTCAGGATGCTCGATGAGCCAAATGTGAAATTCCTCCTGAAAAATCTCACAGAGAAATCGGGTGGTAGGTGAGATATATCAATCGATTGTGATGATGATACCTTACTTATACGTATTCCGATGGAAATATCTTCTTTTAAAATTTAACTTTAAAATTATGAAAAAAATACTATTTGGAGTCCCTTCGGGGAGTCTCCAGGATAAAACAATGTGATTGCTTACATGAGCAGGAATTATTCGAAAATATAATCCTGATAACAGGGCATATCAACTGGCTACAGAGATTGACTGGCTCGTCTTGCGTATACTCGATAGACGAGACATGCCAGAAGAAATAGCCGATGGGATTGTCGACTGCGGTATAACTGGCTCGGACTATTATGAAGAATCTGAGAAACAGCTTCAATCACTCGGTGATTTTACTTTTTCTCGGAAATCTGATCAGCCAACACGTCTTGTCCTGGCTGGGCCAGAAAGAGTTTTCTGATCTATAGATGATATTCGTGGCAAGAGAATTTCCACAGAATTACCTATTCTGACAAGGAAAAAGCTTCAAGAAGTCTGTGGTTGGTGAGATGAGGAGATCAGTATAAGACGCACAAATGGAAAAACCGAAACTGCGGGTATAAACAGGGGAGAGCCATTTACTGATATAGCTGAATCAGGTGAGACTCTTGTGATCAATAATCAAAAAATCTTTGAGACCCTCTTTGTTTCTTCGCCTACTATGTACGCTAGACCAGAGAGTTTACTGGATGATGAAAAGAAAGAGAAAATCTGAGATGTCTATGATCTCTTGAGGGTAACCTATAATCAACAACGTAATCCAAAAGTCATGGCAGAAATGAATGTACCACGCTCGGTTCTTTCGGTCGTATGTCAGATGCTTCCTGCCGATGTATCACCAACTATTCTTCCTGAACAAAATCCGGAATGGACTGTTGTGAAAGTCTTGGTATCAAGCAAAACACTCACAAATATGAAAGGGGATTTGAAAAGGCTCTGAGTGAGTGGTATTGTTGAAACAGATGTAAAATCTGTGATGTAGCTTTTATCTAAAAAGAGACCAGCATGCTGGTCTCTTTTTGTTTATTTCTTCTTCAAAATATCAATAAATGTCTCACTTGGGATGGAGACTTTTCCAAATTCTTTCATTTTTTTCTTTCCTTTTTTCTGCTTATCGAGGAGCTTATTTTTACGTGTGACATCACCACCATAGAGGTAGCCTGTTACATCTTTTCGATATGCTGAGATGGTTTCACGGGCTATTACTTTTGCTCCGACTGCTGCTTGGATAGGGATCGAGAAGAGTTGTTTTGGGATAGCTTCTTTGAGCTTCGTACAGAGCTCGACACCGACATGATACGCCTTGCTTCTGTGGGCGATGGTTGAAAACGCAGAGATTCGCTCGTTATTCACGAGAATATCTATCTTCACGAGGTCGTCACGCTTGTAATTGAGTTGTTCGTAGCTCATACTGGCATAGCCCGATGAGCGAGACTTGAGATCATCGTAGAAATCGGTGATGATTTCTGCCATTGGTATCTCGTAGGTCAGAATCGAGCGAGTCTCGTCGATATAGGTCTGATTTTTGTAGATGCCTCGATGTTCTTGAGCGAGCGTCATCATCTCTCCTACCATGTTAGAACGAGTGATGATCTCGAGTTTGACGATAGGTTCTTCCATCCATTCATACGTTCCTGGTTCGGGGAGGTTTTCCGGATTTCTAATCCAGAGACGAGTATAGGTTTTATCTCCGAGTTTTTCGAGCTTGAGTGGTGTATTTTTGAAATCATGAGAATGATCTCCAGGCATCATGACTTGATAGGTGACCTGAGGGCTTGTGAGGATGACATCGAGATCAAATTCTCGATCAAGACGTTCCTTGACTATCTCCATATGCAGAAGTCCGAGAAATCCACAACGGAAGCCATGTCCGAGAGCAGGGGAGACCTCGTGCTCATTGGTCAGAGAGCTGTCGCTCATTTTGAGTTTTTCGATATCAGTTTTGAGCTGATTATAGTCTTCAGTATCGACTGGATACACACCAGCGAAGACGTAAGGAATGACTTTTTGAAACCCTGGAATTGGATGCTTATATTCTTCTGTTCCAGCAAAGATGGTATCACCAACACGAGCTTCCTGGAGCGTCTTAATTCCTGTCACGATATATCCTATCTCACCGGCTTTGAGAGAGGAGAGGGGATGGTATTCTGGCTTGAAACACCCAACTTCGAGTATATCCACAGCTGTATCGGTACTCATGAGAGTGATCTTGTCTCCACGCTTTATCTCACCAGAAAAGAGTTTGATATAGATGACGACGCCACGGTATGAGTCGTATTGAGAATCAAAAATAAGTCCGAGCTTGACCGAGTCAGGGATTTTTCCTTCAGCATTATTGGGTATGATTTTCCCCTCTGCAGCGACTGAACGAGGTTCTGGTATACGCTCGACGATGGCATCGAGGACTTTCTCCACATTGGTCCCTACTTTCGCCGAGACAGGTATGATATCCGCTTCATCACAGCCAATGAGTGAGACGATTTCTCGAGTCACTCGAGGGATATCAGCACTCGGGAGGTCGATTTTATTCAGCACGGGGATGATCACGAGATTGTGATCGATAGCCATGTAGAGATTGGAGAGTGTCTGTGCTTCGATACCCTGTGTCGCATCGACGACGAGGACGACTCACTCGACTGAAGCGAGACTTCGAGAGACTTCATACTGGAAATCGACATGACCTGGAGTATCAATGAGATTGATTTCATGACCTTTCCAGGCCATACGGACAGGGGTGAGTTTGATGGTAATCCCACGTTCTTGTTCTATCTCCATGGTATCAAGCATTTGGCTGTTTTTCATTTCGCGTTTTTCTTTGGTTCCCGTAAGTTCGAGCATCCTATCTGCAAGGGTAGACTTGCCGTGATCGATATGGGCGATGATTCAGAAATTCCTGATAGACATGCCTGTATCTTAGCGAAAACAGCATAAAATCAATGTATTTTGACAACAGAGTCCCCTCTACTGTTCAGGGCTCTTGATATAATAGAAAATTTTTTCTCTACCTATACCGATTCCATCTGGATGAGGATCAAATACCATCTTTCATTTTCTATACATAACCATATGCCCCATTTGTGTGCATCGTGGACTATCACCAGAGGCGAAATAATAATCTTCACCTACCATTCAAAGTACTTCTTCATGTTCCTGACTTAAGCAAAACTCTTTTCAAAGCATTCTGAAATATACTTGTCACATAACTCACCAAAAACCATATGGCATACCTGGGTGCATCATTGTTTCAAATCTTGGTATATGAGAGAGACATTTTCCTAGATAATTAGCTACACATGTTGCCACACAATTGCCACAGCTCTCATCTCGTACATCCTCCCCAAATTTTGTTTGAATTGGATTTTTCCATTTTCATCTCTCAAGAAAGTCTCTTATATGTATGTAGGATGTGGGAGTTGTACCGGATGGTTTTTTTTCTTCTGCATCAGGGATCACACATATGATTCTGGTTTGTATGTTTGATTTTTTCTTTTCTTCTGCCACTTTTTTAGCTCTTTCATATGTATCTGGATCTTCATTTTCATTGCCAAAAATAAGAGAGTATTCGGATTCATGAAGTGTTCGAGTGATCTTTGAGATTGTTGAGAGAGTGAGTTGCTTGCTTTTTGTTTCGTCTTTTCAAGGATTTAGACTGAAAACTGTATGGAGTGGTTTCATAAAATAAATAAGTAAAACAATAAAAATCCCCTTCGAGGAAGGGGATGGAATTTGAGTATGAGATTTAGCTCCGTGAGCTGCGTCTTACGCCGAAAAAGCATCCCCTCTGGAATGCGCTTCGGCGAACTATGTAAGACGAAATAAACATGGAATTATTATAGTTGTTTTTTCTTCTCGTCAAAATTTGATTTACAGGCCTAGTTATGCTAATATAAAAGTATGAAAAAGTTTCTTCTCATCATTTTGGCCTTCTCAGGGCTTGTTTTAGCCCTCACAGATACTGATTCTGATGGTATTTCAGATGACAAGGATATCTGTCCTCGAGTGTATGCCCGTTCGGAGACAGGATGTCCGACATTAACAGTATCTTCTGTTAATTTGTCTCTTAATTCTTGTCTCACAGCACAGCTCAAAAAAGGGAAAGTAATTAATACTGTAACGCCTATTTGTGATAAGAGTGTTTGTCCTCAGATTTCAAAAGTTGTCGGATTTCAACCGTGTGATCCCATTTTTCCAATTATATTTGATACAAAGTGAAACCCACTTATCCGTGGTTCTGTCTTCATAGTAGATTATACGCATTAATATGTTTCGTCGTTTATTCCTCTCCATTACTCTTCTATTTTTTACACTTCCTCTCTTTGCGGAAGATATGTCTGGATCGGTCGATGTGGTCAGTACAAATAGTCTCAATCAAAATACGAGCTTTCTCTCCACAGGAGATACGATTAAAAAACTTGAAGCCCGTAGGATTGAGCTCAATTCTACGATTAATCTCGAACAAAATAGAGTTCTCGACGAGGTAAAAAAGAGGGATGTAATTCAAAACACCCTGAGTGATATAGATAATCTCCTCAAGGAATGGTCTCAGCTCAATATCCAAAAAATAGAATTATCCCTCTCTCCTCATCCAGAAAATGTCAAAAATGATCTAGAAAAAGTAACAAAAGATCTCGAGACGAAACAAGCCTCTCTCGCCAATAGGATAATTGTCCTCTCTCAAGCCCTTGATGCTGGTCCGTTTTCTACGAGTACGCCCTTTATCGACCTGCAGAGAGAGCTGCCCGCACTTCGTAAGCTCGCTCGTAAAAACATAGATGATTCAGCTATGGTTATAGCCGTGGCAGAGAAAAAACATAATGATTTCATCGAATCAAAAAAGAAAGAACTCGAAGCAGTAAATGTGGAGCTGGAAAGGCTCAGACAAGTTCGTAATATTCAGTTCTCTCGAACAGCCCAACAAATAGGATGGTACCTTTTTGTTTTTGTTTTTCTCTACATATTTAAAATTGCTTCTCGGAGTCTCATGCGAAGGGTATCAAAGGATTTTTCAAAATCTCACAAAGAAGCCCTCTCTCTCGCTCATAGATGGATTTTTAATATCCTTTTTGTCTGAGCATTCCTCGTTATATTTGCTGCTGAATTTGTTTCCCTTCTCCCTTTTGTTGCGATCATAGGTACGGCGATAGGATTAGCCCTCCGTGATGCTATTTATTCGTTTATCGGATGGTTTGCTGTTGGTTCTGAATCGGGGTATCAAGAAGGAGATTTTATAGAATTTGAAGGAACACAAGGTCGTGTCTACAAAATCACTCCTGTCATTACCAATATTGAAGAATACGGTAACCAATGATTTACAGGTAAAATCATATCTTTCCCAAATAAAACTATTTTTGAGAAAAATATCAAAAACTGGTCTCGGGGGTCTGATTTTTCTCTCATGTCACTCGAGTTTCTCCTGACACATACGAGTAATATAGAAAAGGCCAAAGAGATGCTTATGAAAGTTGTCTACCAGAAAGACATCTCTCTGTATTATCAGTTCCGTCGAGAAATCGCTACATTCAAAAATACATTTGGATATTCAGATGATGATCTCAAGCCTCAAATTCATGTCATGGTTGAACCACGAGGTATCATGCTCCGTATTCGAGTGCTCGTCCATGTCAAGAATAAGCTCACTGAACAAGCTCGTATCATGGAGTCATTTACTGAACTCGTACAAAAACAATCAGATATAGCATTCCGACAGGTCTAGTTAGGCTTTCCAGCGAGCATAAACCCCAGTTGTGAGACTTCGTTCGCTCTTTGTTTCTTGTATCCCCAGTTCTCCATGTTCTATGGTTCATTCAGGAAGGATGTCTGCTAGGATATTTGCAAGTGTTGTCGAGAAAATACTTGATGCGTACGTATTGACGAGGAAAAAGAGTGGTTCTGGAGAGATAATTTTTCTGATACTTTCGAGGAGGAGAGGGAAGGAGATATCGAATTCCCATTTTTCTCCATTTGCTCCATGTCCAAAAACAGGAGGATCCATGATAAAGCCATCGTAGGTATTTCATCGACGCACCTCTCGCTCGACAAACTTCACAACATCATCCAATATCCAACGAATCGAATCTTGTGGTAGTTTTGAGAACTCCATGTTTTTCTGTGCCCAACCAATAGTTGGCTTTGATCCATCGACATGAGTCACTTTTGCACCTTCCTTGGCACAAGCAATAGATGCTATGCCTGTATAGGCAAAGAGGTTGAGAACTTTCGGTTCTTTTCTTCCTGATTTTCGTATCACCTGACGTGTCCAATCCCAATGCATGGCTTGTTCTGGGAACACGCCGACATGGCGATAGGGTGACCAGCGACATTGCCACGAGAGGTCGCCATAGGACATCATCCAATCCCTCACATCACTTGGGGTTTTCATCCATTTACCTTGTCCTCCACCACTCTTGTCAAAAAAGGCATCCCAATCCCAGTTTTCTTCTTTGCGACTCCAGAGAGCCTGTGATTCTGGTCGCGCTATTGTAAATTCTCAGTAGCGTTCAAACTTCATACCATCTCCAGAATCGAGGAGTTCGTAATCTGGATAAGACGTCAGGAGGAGATGGGAGGGGATGAGGGGCATAAGGCGATTATATTATATTTTTCTAGTATTCATTATTTCTCTTACTATTCCACTCTGCAGATCCACCATACCAGCATACTTTCCTCAGAGCTTCAGGAGTTGTTTGTGTGTTCCTCTCTCGACTATCTTTCCTTTTTCCAGGACGATGATATCATCGGCACTTTTGACTGTTTGAAGTCTGTGGGCTATGACGATGACGGTACGTCACTGAAAGAGGTGTTCAAATGCTTTTGCTACCTTTTCTTCACTATAACTATCCAGTGCTGCTGTTGGTTCATCGAGGAGGATGATTTCTGGATCCTTCAGAAATATCTTTGCAATAGCGAGACGTTGTTTCTGTCCTCATGATAATCTGACTCATCTTTCACCAATTTCTGTCTTGATACCGTTTTCGAGTTCATAAATGAACTGACATTCAGCGAGCTCGATGGCTTCTTTGATTTCTTTCTGTGTTGGTTTCTTTTTGGCTCCATAGAGCAAATTTTCTTCTATTGTTCCATCAAAGACTGATGGCTCTTGTGTGAGATATCCGATATGAGGATAGTAGCTATCGAGACGAATGGAAGTGATATCTTGATTATCTATCTTGAGTTCTCCAGCAGTTGGTCTCATATATCCTGCGAGGAGTTTCATAAGCGTTGTTTTTCCCGATCAAGATCGTCCTACTAGTGCGGTGCGCTTCCCTCACTCTATATTGAGCGATAGTTTAGAAAAAACATTCTCAATACCAGTATTATACAAAAAAGAGAGGTTTTTAATTTTGAAATCCCCCTTAGTAAAAGTAAAATTTTTACCCACATCATACCCAGCTATTTCATCTGTATGATCTATAAAATCCCATAGTTTCTCGACATGTACAAATTCTTTTGTAAGATCTTTTATGAAATCAATAAAGGGGAGAAATAGAGAGAGTGCGAGAATGCTTATAGTGATAATATCAATACTGTTTTTTGTATTCTCGAGGATACCTCTATGCGTCAAAAATAAAAACCCCGCTATAATTCACAGTATAAGAAAATAGGGAACGTCATACATGAGGCTTAGATATTCATTTCTTCTTTCAGCATAGATATATTGT
>CALEVN010000003.1 GCA_937924685.1 uncultured Candidatus Altimarinota bacterium
CTGATTTTTTTGTCCTTGGTTCAGCATATTTGCAGAAATATTCACCAAACTTGGTATTCATTATATAGACATAATTTGAATAACTATGTTCTATCTCTTGCAAGCCAATAATATCATCTATATCTTGGATAATATGGTTTTTTATGAGAGCTTTTTGTATATTTTCACGTGCAGTCTTCATAGTGTGATTTTATATATTAATATGTTAAATACAAAAATCTCTCTATACTGCTGGCATGACTTCCCTCCCATCAAATCTCCTCGGTGTTTTCGAAAACATCCCCCCTGCCGACCAAGAAAAAATCGTTACTGGCTGGTCTCATCCTCGTAGTATCGTCTCTTTTCGCGTGAATCACCTCAAGTGCTCTCGCACAGAAGTGATAGAAGAGCTCAAAAAGGCATCACTCCCCTACACTGTCTGGCCCTCATGGGAAGAGGCTTTTTACCTCGACAAAGAACACGAATACGCTCTCCGTGGACTTGAGATGTATAAAACTGGTAAAATCTACGTCCAGAGTCTCTCAAGTATGATTCCTGCTCTCTGTCTCGAACTCGAACCAGGTCAAAAGATCCTCGATATGGCAGCTGCTCCAGGCTCAAAGACGACGCAGATGGCAAGCATGCTCCACTGTAAATGTTCTATTGTTGCTCTCGAGAAATTCGGTGTCCGACTGGAAAAACTCGTCCATACTATCAAAGCTCAAGGAGTAGAAGACTGTGTCGAAGTCGTCAAAATCGATGCAACAGAAGTCGTCGCACACTACAGCAAAGATGAAAAAGGTAACAAAGGAGTAAAGATGTTTGATCGCATCCTCCTCGATGTCCCATGTAGCTCTGATGGACGTATCAATCTCAGTGATGATAGAACCTACAAATGGTACAGCTGAGAAAAATCTCACTCAAAATCGACTATTCAACTTGAGATGCTCGAACAAGCTCGCAAGATGCTCGTCGATGGTGGGAAAATCGTCTACTCAACATGCTCTACATCTCGCCGTGAAAATGAAGACGTCGTCCAGAAATTCCTCAAGACTCACCCAGAATTTACTCTCCTCCCCTCGCCTATCGCTCCTGATTATACGCTCGAAGACAATATGAACCGTTGGTATCCAAGCACTATGATGGAAGGGTTTTTCGTGGCGATTCTGAGTAAATAGCTCACCTACAGCTTAATTGTTCCATCTTGGTAATACCAAGGAAGGAGTTAGAT
>CALEVN010000004.1 GCA_937924685.1 uncultured Candidatus Altimarinota bacterium
GGAAGAGGTGAAAAAGTACATCGCACAAATCGCTTTTTCTGGGGCTGAGGAATTTGTCGTGAAATACCAGGGGACGAGTGAACAAGACTCGCTGATTGGACACTTTGGACTTGGCTTTTACTCGGCCTACATGGTCGCCAAAAAAGTGGTCATCCAGACCCTCTCTTACCAACCAAACAGTGAGGCAGTGGAATGGGAATGTGACGGTTCTTCAGACTATCAAATTGGACAGGGGACACGACAGGTCAGAGGAACAGATGTGATCCTTTATGTGGACCCAGACCACACAGAGTGCCTCGATGGCCTACATATAGAGAAACTGCTCAAACATTTTTGTTCTTTTCTTCCTACCCCGATCTACCTGAACGGAAAGAGAATCAATCCTGAAGAACCTCTCTGGATGAAGCCATCTTCAGAATGCACGGAAAAAGAATACCAGCAGCAATAGGAATACCAAATGAATTGTATCCAAATGACCAGATAAGATTTTGCCAGATAGTTCTCTTTGTTTTTTTGGCAAGATTAATGGCTTCTGCGACTTTGCCAATATCACCATTGAGTAAGACAATATCAGCACTTTCAATAGCAATATCTGATCCATCGCTCATTGAAATAGCTACATCTGCCTGAGCCAGAGCAGGGGCATCATTAACTCCGTCACCAATCATGGCGACTTTTAATCCTCTTTTTTGAAGATCGGAAATAATTCTCAGCTTATCCTCTGGCTTTACATCGGTATACACTTCATCAATCATGAGTTCACGAGCGACCGATTCACCTGTTTTTTTATGATCACCCGTTGCCATAACAATCTTGAGCCCAAGCCTTCTGAGTCTTTCAATCTCATCTTTTGCCGCAATCTTGATCGTATCATGTATTTTGACGAGAGAAAGTACTTCTTTCTCCGTTGCTAAATATATTTCTCTCCCACTTTCAAAATGCTTCTCTTCGAACTGGTTTTTAATATCTTCAGATGAAATACCAGCTTGCTCAGCCACATAGTTGAGAGATCAGAAAAAGTA
>CALEVN010000005.1 GCA_937924685.1 uncultured Candidatus Altimarinota bacterium
ATAGACTACTGGATAAAGATTCGGTATATCTAATTCATACCCGGTTTGAAGTAAATATAAATCAGCAAAGTTAAATGTATATCTGTTGATATCCCTTCCTCTAAGAATAGGTTTAATTATTTCTGCACTTTTAGGATCTTCTTTTACAAGTCTTTCACGAGTAGCATTATTAATAATAAAAGCTTCATTGAGCCCTGTTTTGATCCCATAATTTATTCCTATACCCCACTCTTTAAGCGGCTTTCCGATCTTTTCGATTTTTTCTTTGAGTAAAATCTCAGCTCATGACCCTATAAACCAACTCGATGATTTTGTAAACTGGGTAGGAATAACTTCTTTCATCTGTAAAATAAGATCCCCTGAATGGTCATTGACTGTAAGTGCCAAAGTGTTCTCTTTATTGAGTGTATTCTGTATTAGGAGAATATTGCTGTCTACAGTAGCACTTGCAAAAACATTTCCTCAGAGATCTAGAAGTTTGAGGGGATTATGTGCTATAAAATACTCACGAAGTTTCTCTCCATACCCAGCTCGCATCCATTTATTACTTGTAATGTAACACAGCACTCCTGATCATTTTCTCGTCATCTCAAGTCATCTTTCATAGAAAAGACAATAAAGATCTCAAGTTTTAGTAAAGGTCTTATAATTTGCATTTTCAAGGTCTTTTTGTATTTGAGTTCTAGCAAATTTTTGAAGTTGTACATATGGGGGATTTCCGATGACTACATCGAAACCTCCTTTTTCTTGAAATACTTCTGAAAACTCCAATTTCCAGAGAAAGAACGGAGTGATGTTGTCTTCTCTGAGTCGACGAATCTCAGAGATTTTTTCTTCTTTATTTTGCTCTCGGAGAGTCGCTTCTATAAGTCAGAATTTTAGTCCATCTATCTCTTGTTTGAGAGAATTTTTTTCCGTTCTCCCAGAAGTCTCAATAAATTTTTTGAGTTTACTCTGTAGAAGTTCATAGAGTCTATTTGATTCAGAGTTCATGAGGGAATCCATAGTCATTTGTTCCACTTTTTTTGTCTTCTCCACAGAAAGGAGACCAGCATCATAGAGCTTGATTCACTCATACTCCTCTATCAGAGAGTTTCCCTGCATGATACGATAATTCAGATTTGGGAGTGGATGTGGGACTGTTTCGTCGACTATTAATGAAAGCCAGAGACGGAGCTGACATATTTCTACAGCACCCGGTTCAAGGTCTACTCCATAAATATTTTCTTGAATAGCATGGAGCTTAAGCTGATAAGGAGTAACCTGTGCTCCAGTGTGGACTGCGAGGATTTGACGAGCACGGACTATTTCATTTATCATTCCAAGAGGGAATGCACCTGATCCAACGGCAGGATCAGCAATTCGGATATCCGATAACGCCAGATCGAGTTCTTTTGCCTTTTCTCGTATAGATGCAGGTGTTTTATACGCATAATCTCCTCTATACTCTCTTCATTTTTCTTTGCTTTCTTCTATTTTTCTTTTTGTTGTTTTATCATTTTCTAGTGTCACTTCACTTTCCCGAATAAAAAATTCTATATCATCACGGGCAATTGATATATCGATATTTGAGAGGTATTCTATCAGTGATTCCTGACACATGTAGTGAACGATAGGACGAGGTGTATAAAAAGCTCATTTTGATTTTCTATCACGGATTTCGAGGAGATTCTCAAATATTTTTCCGAGCATTTCTGGATCGACAGCCACTTCTTTTTCGAGTGGTTCATCCTCAGATACAGTGAAGTTATACCGATCAAAGACATCAAATATACCATCTCCTATATCGCCATTTTTTGTCTTATGATCATTAGAAAAAACTTCATCATTGATGGTGAGGTCTGTCTTTTCCCACTCGTACCCCTTCATGGGTTCAAAAAGTCCACCATTTAAAAATGGGACACGAGTATTATTGAGTCTTGTATAGATTGCCAACTCTCATCTATCCGTAGCGAGTGCTTCATAAAACAGTGGCTCAAGTACATCATTGAAAAAATTCTTCCCATATTTTTCCCTTCTTTCAAAAAGCTTGCGAAGAAAATCTTTTGGTCACTCTCACCACTTTTTATCCGATGCAATACCAAACCATCCTTTTTTTTGGAGAAAATACAGAAATGCTATTTGCCCAAGTGTCTTCTTCGCAAAGTTGGCAGTATCAAGCCCTATGGATTCAAAGTGCGCACGGTCACTTTCATTTAAGGCAATCACACGATCAATTTCATCTTTGAAACGAAAGAAGCATTCTTTGTATTGTTCGAAAAATTCATCCGTCACACTTTCTACATCAAAAGCATTTTCTATTTCAGCAAACACGGCTCCATGTGATTCCTCCATCACAAGAGGTAAGAAACGAGATTGGGCAGTATGTGATTTTTCATTTTTACCTACGAGAAATGACCATCGTTTTGCAGGTGTCAGATTTTCCTGTGTTTTGATTTTTCATTCTTTCACTTCCAGCGAATACTCCATCTTCACGAGAGAAAATCTCCAATCATGTCCTTCAGGTCAGACAAAAGCTACCAATGCTCCATCTTGTCTTCCATAGTTATTACCTCATTTCAGAAAATCAGCTACAAAGTTTCTTTGCATTGTGCGAGCGTGTTGAAGTGATGTGTCGGATCGAAGTTGGACTTCGAGTATGGCAATTCTTTTACTAGATGAGTCTTCGTAAATACCTTTTACCACGTACGAACTTATCGAATCTCGAAATGCCTCCCGAACATAAGCCTCTCAGACCTTATTATTAATTATTTGATACGGTGTCGTGAGTATATTAGCAATGAGTCGGTCAAAATTAATTGAATTATAAGTATTTTCCAAACAGTCTTGGATAATCCTTTTCGCTTCATTTTGCTTCATAATAAATTACTTGAGTAGGTAGAGAGACAATATCACTTCTTTAGGTCAACCTCCGAGTGAAGTGGAAATATTTGTCTGATCGGAGAGGAATCGGGGAGAAATACTTGATTTCAAAAGTCAAAGCATCTTCAGTGGATTCATTACAACATCTGGAGCATCAGTGATTGCTTGTTTGAGCGTAGAGAGAATATTTTTTGGAATCCCTCCGTGATCGAGTTCTTGAATAATTCTCTCAATGTAAGCTTCATCTTCCTCTGTGTAGACATTACTTTTTCGTATTCATGGCGAAGTAAGTATTTTTATAATGAATTCACTATTACTCGCTCATCTCCTGACAGATGTTTCTTCGGCGGGGATTGCAAGAAGAGACTCAAAAAAAGTCTCATTTTGCTCTTTGAGTGTATAAAACTCAGCTCCTGCTTTTACTCTTGGTTCATCTGGAGAACACTCCATGATTTGAGCTGATTCCATAAAATCTATCTCTCGTCCAATGCTTCCATCAGCAATACAAAATTTCTCAATACGTCATTTTCTAAAATAAGTGAGCACCTGTGAAGCGTCGATATTCTCTTTACGAGTTATAGACCGTGAGCGTTTTGGTAGACGCTTAATCTTCTCGAAAAGAGTTGGATTTTCATCACGAATAAGTCGTATGATTGAGAGGTATTTCAATTCGCTTTCAACATTATCTTCTCCTGTCACCATATCAACAGAAAGAATTCTCTCAAACAATGTATGACTTTCAATTTCCTCACTATCTGTTAATAGTTTTGAATCAGTTCAAAGAAGTGATATAAAAGCTTCAATTTTTGCCTCAGCTGCTTCTCTGAGCTTCAACTGATCATTTCACTTCTCCGTAGGGAAACAGGTATATGTATGTATAGTCTTATGTGGTGTATCGACACGGTTAATACGACCTACACGTTGCATAATACGTGTCGGATTCCATGGAATGTCATAGTTAATAACCACATTACCCCTATGGAGATTGACTCATTCAGAAAGAACATCCGTTGTGACTAGAACACTGTAATCATCCTTTTTGTTACGGGCATTGTTATCAAAATTATCAAGCACTGTACTTCTATCCACGCCAGAACTTCCGCTAAATACAATAACTTTATTATCGTACATTTCAGCGAGTTCTCTTCAGAGGTATGAGGCAGTTTCTTCAGATTCAGTAAAAATGAGTATTTTTCATTGCTGAAGAGCTTTTTCTGATTGAAGATATTCCTTGAAAGATTCAATTTTTGGATCTCGATCTACTGTACTCCAGAGAGAATGGATTTCCCTGAGAACACGGAGGTCTGATTCGAGATCTGTTTGAAGAGATGGATCAAAGTCATCTCTTTTGTATTCATCAGCTTTTCACTCAGCAACGAGTGTATCCACATAGTCTAAATTGCCATCCTCAAGAGCCTCGATAATTCTCTTTGTATGTTTAGCACTCACGTAGACTTTACCTGCTAGATAGAGCTCTAAAAATCTCTCGTACGATTCGATGAATCGATCCAGTGTCTTACGAAATGCAAAGATACTACTCTCTAATCGTTTGACGAGAAGCATACGCATAAAGCTCATCATATTTCGTTGCCCCTGTTTACTCATCACTTCTTGCTGTTCACTTTTCCACATTTCACTCTTTAATTTTAGAAGTGGAGCATAACGTGCATATTTGAATTCAGTGAGAGCGAGCTGTATTGTCTTATCAAAGACATCTGATTCATGCGAATCAAAAGTATAGAATATTGGTTTTGGATCAGCAACAGTAGGAAATTTTATATCTTTATCATAATATTTCGAGATATCACTTCTTGTTCGACGAACCATAATGTATTTGAGAACTTTCTCACGTATTTGATGGGCATTTTCTTTGATAACACGTTTATATTCCTCTTTATCTTTTTTCCTATCTAGACCTTTTAATTTCTTATCCAATCATACAAAAAAAGCTTCGAGATTTTTGATATTTGGGATAGTAGAATTTTTAGGCCTTTGAAAAAGTTTTATCTGAGCTAATATATCAGATGGATTATTGTTATATGGAGTTGCACTGATGAGAATGACTTTCTTATCACGACATATTTCTGCTATTTTTGCATATGTTTCATTATCTTCATTGCGGAATCAATGTGCCTCATCTATCAAAACTGTGTCAAATGACTCCAGATCATGGCGATCCAGTATTTTCTCAAGAGAACCCCGTGATTCGCAATGGAAGTCTTTTGCTCGAAATCAAAAATCCCGAAATGCATTATCCCAACTTCCAGGATTGTCTTCACCAAGAAGTTTTGGAGGAGCTATTACGATGGTTCGTTTACCTACTATCTGAGCGAGCATCGTTCCCATATATGTCTTTCCAAGACCAACCACATCCGATATGAATACTCAGCCATATTCTTCAATGATTTTTTTAGCATTAATTACCGCCTCTTTTTGATATTCAAACTCTTTGAATCCATCAGGGCGACTACGAAGATCGAGTTCATCGGTCTGGTTAATCTCTTCTTTGAAATACTCATAGAGAAACTTCAAATAAAGTTCATACGGAGTAATGGTCTGATTCATCCAGGTTTTCTTTTCAATAGTTTCTATATATTTCTCACTCACATCTACCCCTGATAGCCAAAGCTCTTCAAACTTTGCTTTTGCATAGTCATAATCAGAACGATTTTTTAATTCAACATTAAATTCAAGATTATCACGAAGCCCAGAAGCGGTAAAATTACTCGACCCTGTGATGACACGACCAACATCTCTATCGTCCTCATGAAATGTCATAACATACAATTTTGCATGAATTTTTTCTGTAGGATATGCTCGTATCTCCAGCTTCCCTGAACGAAGCCATTCAATAAATATATTGATACCTTTTTCTACTTTTTCTGCTTCTTTCACATTTTCTATTTCTTGTGTCACTTTATCTGAATATTGATTCTTAAGTTCTGTATGAGAAAGGATCAGTGATTGTTGTATTGTATCGTGCACTTCTCTACTGGTACTAATACCAATGAGAATGCGAATCTTTTCGCTCGACTCAATCTCTGGATAAATTTGCCAAAATCCACTTGTATAGAAGTATCCAACTAATACATCAAAATACTGTGTATCCTTAATAAGTGTTCGGAATCTATCTGAAAGGGTATTTCCTTCCTCATTAGTAAGGAATGTCAGATCGGAGTGGGATGCCATAATTTTTTTTATAGTATAACTATTCCTTTTGTTTCTCAATCTCAAATATCACTTTTATTGCACGATCTGAGGCATTTTGTCTTTCATCACTAATTTCTCTCAGAATTGCCTCAGTATTTCACTTTTTTCGCTAAAACTTCCACTCGTGAAGATGAAGTGTAGATATTCTGTCTTTGTGATGCTCTTTGATCCTTCTCCGTGAATCATTCTCTGCATGCCATTAATCTTTTCGATTTCTTTTGTGAGCTTGTTATCAAGTCATGGTTTGTAGCTTATCATAGAGTCACAAAGTGTGACGAGTCCTTGTATGAGAGCTTCTTCTCGTACATGTTTTTCACTACATGTACCCCTACCAGCGTGACGGTTACAGCGATAATATACATATCGCTTTCATTGTAAGTTGATTTTTTCTTCTCCAGTAATGCCAGATCCACAGCATCAGCATTTGAAAATTTTACTGAAGTAGAAGTGTTTTCGTCACCAAGTAGATTTTGGAGGGACTTTGAGCTTTTCTCTTACGATCTCGTAGAGCTCTTTGGTAATAAGGGGTTTATGGTCGCCTGTATACCAATTGCCACTTCATGATGGATATTCAAATTCTCAGTAGTAAAAGGTGGTGCTTAGTATTCGGAATATCATACTCAGAGAGAGTTTCTTCCCATTTTTTGTTCGGAGCCCTTTCTCATGAATATAATCCCAAACCCGACGACCACTAAAACCATCATATGCCACCCATTCAAACATTTGCTTGATGAGTGGGGCTTTTGCTTGGTCAATTTCTACATGACTTTTTTCACTTACTGTTCTTCCTCGGACAATCTCATAACCCAGAGGTACGCATCATGGTCGCATTCCGAGTTCACATTTCCTCCTGAGTCCTCTCGATATGTTTTTAGCCCTGTTATCATTCTCAAGTTTTGCTTGGCTACAGAGAATCATGAGGAGAAATTTCTCATTTGGATTATTGGAAAATGTCGATCAGTGGGTACGAATCTGTACTAAAAGACCTTCATCCATCATATCAACGATTGACCCGAGGTCTCCCGCATTTCTCGAAAGTCGGTCAGGAGCCCAGGTAAGTATCGCATTGTATCTCTGCTCTCTTATGCCACTCAAAAGTTCTACATACCCCTTTCTCTGTCCAGAAGCTTTGGCTGATTTACTCTCGGTTAGAGTCTCGACAATTTCGAGTCATTCTTGTTCAGCGATCTTGTGCATCTCACTGATCTGTGAATCTATTGAAAGTGCCTGTTTTTCATCGGATTCCGATGATTTACGAGCATACAAGCAGTATTTGAGAGGTGTATTTTCCATATACCACAGTAATGTATATTTCGACTTCCAAGTCTAGGGGAAATTGCTTAAATATGCATATTTACTATCAAACGATCCAAATTCCCACTATTTGATCCTTTTTTCCGAAAGCATGATTGACCATAATGGTAAACGCATCGACAAGGTCATCATGCCTCTCTTTTCCGAAACCCACGAGTTGCTCCACAAGCATCACTCAAGCTTCTGTTTTTGGGAATCTGATTCTTCAAGTTTTAATCAAATCAGTGACTAGAGCGAGTCTTTCTCTTTTTGATCCGTGAGGTTTTAGACCAATGATGTCCATACGCTGTCCTTTTCTTAGATATTGCTCCATAGCAGCCTGATACCCGACGGTTTCTATAATAACTTCGTGCTTGTTGTGTTTGTACATTCGTGATTGTTTTCGATGATACTCAGCGAGTGTTTCTGCTGTTTCTGAGAAATCCATTTTACGAGCGAGGGCATCCACAATAAAGAGGATTTTATGTTGTTTCCGTCACCATTCCCATCATGTCACAAAGGCAGTATAGTCTGCCGCTGCACTTTCCGAAATAGCTAAATCAACACCTGTATTGAGATCAAGCGGATGTGGTAAGCTATTGCTATAACATCATCTTTCCTCGGAAACCATTGCAGGAGCTGGTTCAGGAAAAACATCATACCAGTGTATCCATTCTGGAAAGACTACCTGTCATTCTGCTCATGCATCTTCGAGCATATATTCAGTTCTCCAAGCGATCTCACTTCATACTGTCTTTTTAAGTTCTTCAATGTCTGTCTCTGAAAATCGTTCAGGCCAGAGACTTTTTCCTTGCGCATCCAGAAGAGGATATTTACGAAAATATCCTGTTTTTTGACCGCTTTCCACCCGATCCTTCATACGCATGAGAAGTGAATCTCGATGAAGCATATTTCCTACAAGAAACATACGTGTCTTTTTCGCATCTCAGAGAGGAATAATCTCTTTCGTCCACCATTCAAAGAGCTTGTCTCGTCACTCTCTGGTTTTCACTGATTGCAGATCCTCAATGTCGTCTGCTATGATCAGCTGAGGTCTGTGATTCCTATGCCTAATACCACGAACTGATTGATCAACAGAGATAACGGTAATACGTGCTTCGGATTTGAGTAGTACTATGGAAGATGCATTGGATTCATCGCCCTCTTCTCGAAAGGGTCAAAGGTCCTTCTTTAGAAGCTCATTATTCAATATTTCTTCTTTCAGATTTCGCATATACAGTTTTGCTTGTGATTGAGTCTGAGCGATAATGACAATGAACTTGAGGTTATGTCGACCGAGAATGCTCCAGAGCGGGAAGGCAGTGTTGATAATCGTTGATTTTCCTGATCCACGAAATGCCATGATTGTTGTAAAGAGATTGTTCTCGTCCTCTATGAGATGAAACATTTCCTTTTGAAACCAAGCAATGGGTGAAGTAATGTAGTGAGCAAAGTATATCTCAAAGAAAAGCTGAAAGCTCTCACGAGCAAGTTCCCGACGTATCGGAGTAGACTTCTCAATCACTTTGAGATCCTTTGGATTAATTGTTTTCTTAGCCATATAGTTTTTTGTTATTTGTACTGTTTCAGTACCCGACGAATCACTTCTTTTTGTGCTTTTGTGAGCTCTTCCTTGTCGTTATTTTCAACAATTTCAAGCTTGTTTCAGTACGACAGATGTCGTGATTTCAACCAGAAGATAATCGCAGTCATATTCCCATCACGAACAGACTTGAGAAGCTGGGATTCAGCGAGGTCATTCATTATTAATATTCCTTTGGATAGGGCTTGTTTAGCTGACCGTGCAAACTTCTTGTCTTGTTCGAGCCAGCGATAATATGTGGATCTTCCGACACCACTTTTCTCACAGGCAATTTGTACAATGGGAGTTTTTTCGAGATGTTCTAGGAGGAGTTTTTTCTCCTCCTGTATACGAGATGCAATTGTTGGTTTCATATTTTCTAGGTTATTTTTTCAACAGTTTTCTTTGTATATTCTTGCCATCGTTCGATGATGGACTGACAGTAGACAGGATTAATTTCTACGGTCACACATTTACGACCTGTTTGCTCACAAGCCATAATTGTACTGCCTGAACCTCCGAATGGATCATAGATTGTATCTCCTCGTTTACTGGAATTGAGAACCAATTCTCTGAGGAGTGGAATTGGCTTCATAGTAGGGTGAATCGTATTCTTCCTGACTCGTGCAAAAGGAAGAATGCTCTTTGCTTTTCAACCATAGAAGGCATGTTTTCCATACCATCCGTAGGCAATGAGTTCGTGTTGAGGAAGATAATCAAGGCGACCAATAATGGCTGAGTCTTTTATCCACACTAAGAGTTGCGTAAATCTCATTCACACTTGGAGCATTCCTTCTCGAAGAGCAAATATCATCTTGTCGGCATTGAAAATATAGGATGCATTTTTCTCTGCAAAGTAGGGGAGCATGGGAGCAATCCAGTCTCGTGTAAACTCTGCATACTCTCGATCACTCTGAATTCAGTCTTGAGGAATATCCTCAAATTTCTCTGTTGTACCAGTGAATCATTTCTTGGATTCCACGTAATCGATTCAGTATGGTGGGTCTGTCAGAAGAAGATTTATCTTCTGTCAGTCCCGAAGGAGTCGTTTCCATATATCTGGATTTCGAGAATCTCAACAATAGAGGAGATGATCTCCGAGGAGAATAATATCTCCAACTCCAACTTTATATTCCACAGGTAATTTTGATGGCTTTTTTGCCAGTGAGTTTTTCATAGCGTTTAATGATTAGGTCAATAAATAAAGGTTCGTATTCCATGAGGAGAGCAACTCTCTTCATTTGTTCGCACGCAATGAGAGTGCTTCACGATCATCCAAAGAGATCGAGAATAATATCTCCAACTTTTGTACACCGTTTAAGGGGCTTCTCGTGAAGTGTGGGAGGTTTTTCAGTCGGATGTTCGTAAGTACCTACAACGAGTCTTTTTGCGAGCCAGAGGTCAAATAAATCGATAATGTCTTCAAGGACTCGATTTCAGACTCAGACTTCTTTGTCGACCACTTCAGTGAGATTTCGTAAGTCAGGAGAAAGATATGGTTTTCATCGTGTCGCATACACACAAGGTTCGTAACTTCGATTGAATGCAATCTGCGGTGTAGCGTTCATATTGTTTTTGATCCATAGACATACTCTTCTCGGTTCAAGTTTGAGCGTTGTATATATGTTTTGAATGAGACCGATACCGTTCGGGTCATTCCAACAAAAGACATGTGTATCTGGATGTGCATGAGTGAGACCATTCGTAAAGGCACTCGTTAGAAATACTTTGTACGCTTCTGTTGTTTTCTCATCATTTGTTTTCTTTCATCAGTACTGTTTTCCATTACTGAGTCACTTGGAATAATCGAGTCATATGTTATACGGTGGATCATAGTAGAGCATAGAAATATATCACGATGACCTTGGGGAAGAATTAACCAGAATCGATACATGCTCGGCGTTCGTTGAATCCCCACACATAATTCTATGGTTTCATAGAGCGTATACATCGCCCAATTTACTTTGTGGTTCTCCGGGTTCCTCAAGTTCTTTCTCAACTTGAAAATTATCTTCTTCAATTCAGAGCATAGCATCCCACATGGAAGAGAGTTCGGTATTATCAAATCCGACATCGAGGAGTAATCAGACATCGAAATCTCGGAGAATATCGAAATCCCAATCTCATGTATTTTGATTGAGCCTGAGATTGAGTTCTTTTTCACGCTCAAGAGAGAGCGAAATATAGAGAACTGGTACTTCTTTAATAGCAAGAGCTTTCGCACACTCAAGTCGAAAGTGTCAGCCTATAACAACATTCTTTCTCGCTGGAAGAATGTTCACGATAATCGGATCAACAAGTCAGTACTGACGGATGCTCTCCATCAGGTTCTGCATTTGTTTCTCCGTATGCTTTCTCGGGTTATATTCCGAAGCACGAAGGGTGTCTACTGGAACATAGACGATTTTCTGACGAAGGTCTGAGACCTTGTTTTTATCAGCCATAGTATAGATGGGTAAGAAGTAAATATTGTCACAGAGGTAATCTTGGAGACGTCGGGGAATTTTCCTACGACATCTGCTCGGTACCTCCTAAGTGTTTATTAGGGGTATGTCACTCGATCACAAAATAAAAACCATGTATTCTAAAGAAAATGGCTTTTATAAAACAAAAACTCCTATCTTGCTAGTAGGAGTTTTTGTGTGAAATGGTCAAGAGATGTGTCACCAGCTATACCGAAAATTCTCTTAATAGTTGATTATCATCACAGACTTTCACCTGTGGAGTTCAGTAGCTGTAGTCTATAACTATATGTCCTGTAGATGTTTTTGTACCATATAAATTAAGGTTATTAGATCATTGAGAGTAATCTCCATTATAATAACGAGAATCAACTGGTGTTCGATTTTCATCTGAATCAGAATAGCGGGTTTTTTCTGAAATAATATTGAGTCTTTTTGTTTTTCCTCATTTCATCGACTGAAACAAGCGAGTAGAGAAAGTGCTAGATAATCAGTGATGAGGAGCAAGTAGAAAATCCACCCCTAGAGTGTTCATTTGACGGTGTAAATCAGGATAATTTTCCAGAAGGTATTCTACTCCATCTGGCATAATGTCGCCGGGCATAAGAGTGGTGTGTCCATTAACATTGATGAATAAAACAAGGCTGATATTATTTGCGTAGTTTGACAGCTGGAGGTTTTGGTGCGTTTCACATATTCTTGGAGGAATATAGTACAGTGAAATAATATCAGGATGCCCTGAAATCAAGGGACGATCGGGTCAATTAGGATCGGCTGGTCAATATCCAGGAGTGAGTTGTCTCATAACTTCAAGGACATGTGAACTTTGATCTTCACCAGGATTTTTAATCCTCTCTGGATTCACATGGAAATGATCACTTTGCTGAGGATTATCACTAGGAGCGGTATAATATTTCGGAGAAAAATGCTCATTAAAGTCAGCAAAATCAGCTATATGATCGTTATCTAGATGGCTCAAAAATACTTGATCTAAATTATATCTTCCATCATTTTGCTGGGGGTATCGTCACAGACGTGACAAAGGCAATAGAAAATCTGTTACAGGCGAAAAATTTCCACTCTTCCCTAAATCAATGACTATTCTCCTGCCATCAATCTCTATATATGATGAAAGAGCACCTCAAACATTAAATATGACCTGTTTTTTCATAGAATTATTTGTTATGAATTACCTTGTCCGACGACTTCTTATCATGCCAGCTGAAAAAAAGCGGGATGAAAATTATGCCGAGCAAGAAAGAAAAAAAAGTTGTTCATACAGTCCAAAGATTTCGGTCTAAAAGGGTTGTATGTTGGGGAGAAAAAGAGACGATCAGTCATACACATCCTGAAATAAAAAGAACAAAAATGTATGCTATAAGTGAATGTACATTAAACGGCTTATACATGGAAAAATTTTCACTGAGATACATCTGATTTTTTGGCAAAAAACTTGGCACTTCTTTTCTGATGAGAAATCATCTTATTGTATTCATCTGTCTTGTGCAAAAGACAAAATACACACGATTTCTCAGCACAATTCACAGAGATATGATATTAAATATCAAGAGAAATAGTGATGAAAACTGTATAACAATACCCAGATTCTGAACAAAATATGTCCTATCAACTTGAGCAATTGCTCAGAGGACAGTTACAAATATTGAAGCAAGCAACAGTGATAGATTAAACATTTTTGTCTGCACAGTGTCGTAGTATCGGTTCTGAGCAAAACATTCTTGGAATTCGGCAATGAGAAAGTCAGTTTTCATAGAAATTAAGAAAAAATAGGGCTATCGTTGATAATATCAAATACACTCTTCTCCAGAAATTTAGGGCAATTTTTTTGAAGAACAGATTTTTGAGTGATTGAGGATTCAAATTGTAATTTATACTCTTTGTCTTCAAGAACGAATGGATCAGTTTTGATTCAAAAAAATGTTTGGAGCTCTAGGGAGAGTCTTTCTTTTGCTTTTTTCTGAGCATCAGGTATGGTATCTTCATGCCAAGAAAATCGTGTACCCAATGACATAAACAAAAGAATTTTTCCCGTATTAGAAATTCTACTTTGGACTGTATCTTCCAAACACATTTCATGGAAATTAGTCGTCGCAATCTGTTTTCCTTTCAGTAAAATTATTATCGTAGAATGTAGAGGATCTTTTTCATTTACTCTTGATATGAGAATTTTTATATCTTTCCATTCTGTATTTTCTGGTAGGTATTTCCCCATGTAAGCAACTCCAGTTTTATTTTTCTGGTAAGTATCTACTAGTTCCTCAACACCAGAGGTAGCAGCAGCACGAGCAGCTTCGCTTATAATTTTTGGATCAGTTCCAGCAGGAAGAGCATCTCGAATATGTCGTTCCATAATTTGAGTACTTGTATCCCTGTTGCCAAAAGTCTTTGTTATTAACTGTGGCTGATTCTGAGATTTGGGTATATTGATAACAGCCTTCTGAATTGGGATTCATGTCGATCATGTTGATCTTGGCTGAGAAAAATTTTTAGAAAAGTATTCCATAGTAATATTATTTTTTATCTTTTGGTGGGCAGGGGTCATTCCCGTAAGAATTTGATAGACCAATAGTACCATCAAGTTTTTGAACTTTAAGTTCGGCTTTTTGATTGATGGCTATTTTTTTTGCTTCCTTTAGAGCCTCGGCTCTTGTATCAGTATGTAGTATGTCTTTTTTTGCTCCTGGAGTATGGATTCTCCATTCGTTGCTTTTGTTGTCGGGGGAGACCCAGACTTGTTTCTTCTGTGCCATAAAAAAGTAATTTAAAAAATAGATCGTGGAAACGAATTAATAACAATTCACTGTACCATAAAATCATCGTGCAGGATATAAGGACGATGCTTTGTATTGGTTGAGTGGGGGACGAGAGCTACGTAGTCATCAAATATTCTGAGTTCTTTGATAGTTGCACTATCATCAATCAGTGCAACTACGATGTCTTTATCTTTTGCAGTGTGTTGTTCCTGAATCAAAACTAAATCGCCATCATCTATCTTTATATCTGCATTATTCATAGAATCTCCTTTTGCCCTCAGAAAGAAATATTTATAGGCTGGTTTTGCAATTTGAGTGGATACAGGGAAATAACCATCAATATTTTCAGTTGCAAAAATTGGTTGTCCACAAGCTACGTCACCCACCAAAGGTACATCAATGGTCATTTGTCACACCTCTTCAGTTTTTCCAAGCATGAGACGATTATCTTCTCATCTCAATAAGAATCATTCCTCCAGGAGAGCATTGATTATTACCTGCGCAGATCTTGATGATGCATATCGTAACTCTTCTTGTAACTCACGAACAGTAGGTAATTTACCATTGTTCCTGTAGTAGCTACGCATGTAAGAGAGAGCTTGTTTTTGTTTCGAGTTGAGCATAATTAGAGGTCAAAAGAAAACTACAAGACAATATTACTCACTTGTTTAATTAAATCAATATATCTGTGTGTATTTGTGTGTTTTTCTTTTCAGAAATCTCTATTTTATAAGTATATCTATATGGATGAACCAGAATGTTCGGAGCCTGAGTATCTTGGAAGTATCAAATGTGGGAAAGGACGCAAACAGGAAATGAAGGTTTATGCAGTTTACAAAAAAATCACACCTGAAGAGCAGGAAGTAATCGACATACAAATTCTGAGAACTCTAGGGTTCTTATAGCGTTTAAAAGTTCCGGGAATATTCTATTATTTTTTACTTTCATCATATGAAACAACCATCCGAGCAACAGAAAAACATCGTTGGTAAAGCTCTCTATGAACTTCTTGCAATATTTAACGAGATAGATTTGGTTGATAAAAATCCAGACAAAGGCAATCCTGATGAAATAATTATCAAACGAGGAAGGAAGAAAATTAGGGTGAAGCTTTAAAAAAATCTATTGCAAAAATATATTCACCCGTACTATGGTAAACATACGTTCACCATATGAAAGAAAACGAAGATCATAAATACATACCTATTTTAAGGTCATATTTCCGCAAACATAAGCGACTCCCTTCATTTGAGGGGGTGTGTGATCTGCTTGGTTTTGGCTCCACTTGATCAGTTACCAAACTGTATAAACGATTAATCAAGCGAGGATATCTAGTGAAACAGTGACGCTCATTTACCGTGCAGGAGAAGTTTTTTACTCAGAAAGTATACGAATCAGTGAAGGCAGGTTTTCCATCCCCCTGAGACGAAGAGAATGCTCACAATATTGATATAGATACTTATCTCATATCTCATCCTGAGAGCACTATCATGATTAAGGTCTCTGGTGATAGTATGATAGAGGCAGGCATTCACACAGGAGATATCGTCATAGTTGATAAGGGGATGAATGCCAAGGTAGATCATATTGTTGTGGCAGAGGTCGACCGAGAGTTTACTTTGAAATATCTCAAGAAAGACAACAAAGGTTATTATCTCCATGCTGGGAATTCAAAGTATCCTGATTTCCATCCCAGGGAGGAACTCAAGATTTTTGGAGTGGTCGTGGGCGTTATACGAAAATACCAGAAATAATTTCATCTATGGACTTCAATGTATCAAAGCAGCTCTTTGCCCATATAGACTGTGATTGCTTTTATGCAAGTTGTGAGGTCATGCGTGATCCAAAACTCAGAGACAAGTGTGTCTGTGTGGGATGAGATATAATAATTACCAGTAACTACAAGGCTCGAAAGTATGGCGTCAAAGTGGGTACCCCTATCTGGGAGGCAGAGAGACTTATACCAAAGAAGGAGTTTGTACTCTTGCCCCCTGATATGAGTTTCTATGGACAGACCAGTGACCGTATGCACCACTATCTCTCTCAATGGAGTAATGGAGTTGAGAGGTTCAGTATCGATGAGTCCTGGGCTGATATTACAGGAGTACCAAAATACAAAGGAATGGATGATAAACAGTTCGCTCTCTTTCTTCAAAAAGAACTGCTCCAAAAGGTCGGCATACCCGTGAGTATTGGTGTCAGTAATACACGACTGAGGGCAAAGATACTTTCAGAAATACATAAACCTATGGGGGTCTCTATCTGAGCAGATTCATACTCTTTTCTAGAAAACGCAGGATTACTCGAATTTTGAGACATTCCCTTTATTGGTCCAGCTTCTCAAGAGAAACTGAAATACACAGTGAAAAATGGGAATATAGCAGGATTTCTCGAAGTAGGATTTTGGAAACTCAAAGAAGTACTCGGAAAGAATGGCACTGATGTTTGGCTTGAACTGAAAGGAGTGAATGCATTCCATCCCAAGAGACAAGAGACCGACAAGAGCATCTCCGCTACTCGGAGCTTCAATTATCATAAGACTTCGGATAAAGGGTTCGTGTGGGATCATCTCATGATGAATTTTGAACGGGCATATGAGCGGTTGATAGATAAGAACCTAGAGACAAATCATATTATCATTACCTTCAGAGACAAAGAGAGGAGAGTTTTTGGTCTCGACAAAAGACTTGGAAGACACACACAGAGAAAGACTGAGATTATTGATGTTTTGAGTACGCTCTTTGAGGGAATTTATTCCCCCGACACTATCTATCGTACTACAGGTGTTATATTTACCTGACTTGAGACAAACACTCCAAAACAATACTCTTTTGAAGAACAAGCATATATTGCAGAACTCGTGAAAGACCAAAAATTGGAGAAGATTATCAATGGTATCAATCAGAAGTTTGGCAGGAAAACGCTCTCTCGAGGATGATCGTGAGCTATCGATCCACGATATATGAGCGAACACCTAGAAGAAAATAAGAACGATGAATGTCAAAGAATTAAAGGGTTTGTAGAGATGTTGCTCGTGTAATCGGAAGGGGAGAGTACTTACTCGATATAAATGGTCATTTATGGTAGTTTTTATGAGTTCCTTTTTTAGGTGTGCCATTTGTCCCATTTTGACTATAATTGGTGCTAGACCCGACTGCTCCACCAAAATATTTACAAAATGTACCTCGAATTCCCTAACATCTCACACAATCAATCGTATCTTGACATGATTCGGGAGTGGAGAGCTGCGGAAGTGCCGACGAGTCCTGGTCGATTATTTGTTGGCGCAAGTTTTGAAGAATTTCTCGCAATAGTCAAAAAAGATATCACCGAAAATTCTGATGGTGTGAATTCACACCTCTTTTTCCTCGTGGAAGATAAGAGGATTTTCTGAGCAATTCAGATACGTCATAGCATCGATCATCCTCGACTGATCGAAGTGGGTGGACATATCGGTTATGGCATTCGTCCGAGCGAGAGGGGGAAGTGATACGCCACTGAGATGCTACGTCAGTGACTTATCGAAGCAGAGAAAATAGGTCTCGAAAAAGTCCTCATCACATGCCATGATGACAATATGGCTTCTGCGAAAGTGATAGAAAATAATGGAGGCGTATTCGAGAGGCTGGCTGAGAGAGATGCAGAACAATACAGGAGATACTGGATTACGTTGTAGCCCTTAGAGTGAATCGAGTTTCCAGGGTTTTTTTTGACGAAATCCCACCAAGATCCAGAGCATCACGAGTAGGCCAAAAATCATAAACATCCCAGAAAATCAGAAAGCAGAAATGAGAGCTCAGGCTCAGATGAGTCCTATGGCACTTGCGAGATTGAGAAGTATATTGAGGGGTGCTGCTGAGACATCAGCATCGATGACGGTGAGATCCATTTTCTTCGCAAACGCTTTACTATACTCGTCGGCAAAAACTGAATTACTCGTTGGATATCCAGCAGCGAATCCGATACTATTTATCAGAGCAAATCATACTATGATGAGTAGACCCATTGTGGCCCCCACAGTGTTAAAGAGAGCCATTCCGAGGAGTGCTAAACCAGTCAGTCCTGAACCAATTTGTATGATGTTAAATTTTCACCATTTTTCTGATTGTTTTGTCCAGAGTGGTTGGAGTCCGTAGGCAGGCATGGCGAGAAGACCTATAAGTATGACGCCACTCTGCACGATATCTTTTACTTGTGGAGCATTTTGCAGAGCGTTATCGAGATAGTCGACAAGAAAAGTCGTTACGACAGAATCCCAACATCCGAATATAAATATATTTATCGTAGCCCAAAACAATATTGGTACCAGATTTTTTGAATCAAAAATGAGATTATACATGCTCTTGAATTCTGTCTTAGTTTTTTCCATAACTTCTGACCATACTATATCTTTTGTGAGTTCTTTTGGCTTCATGATGATATAGCTCATATCTCATTTTATCTTTTCAAAATCACCAGTTGAGATAGTTTTTTTTACGTAGGATTCTGTCTCTTGCTCTATGTTTTTTGTTTTTTCGATGAGATGGAGGTTTTTGACGGCTCCGAGATTAAATGTCTCATGAGAATTGTCGAAGTACATATAGATGTAGATCCCGACACATACCAAAAGAAAAATGAGTATAAAAATAATCAGTTCAACAGAAGACGTCTGCAGACTCAAAATTGCTATTGAAAGGAGTAAACCGATGACTCAGCCTATCGCTTCGTAGACATTATTCTTTGACATTACTTGCGCATACTCCGAAGGATCACATATGTTCAGAAAATAGGCCATTTTTGTCACATCGTAAGATTCCTGGTATGTCCCATAGAGGATACTTACCAACACGAGCAAAATACTATTGATACCTGTTGTCAGAAATGTACGAGTTACTTCCCAGGTTGATCAAGTGAGTTTGATACTAAGTCCGGCGGAAGTTTGTACCAGGTATAGAAAAATAATCAGAATAATAATCATGATAATATTTGCTGTGATAAACATCGTTTTTGATGGAATGTGTCTCTGTATGATACCAACGGGGACATCTATACACATTGCCCAGAGACTTCCAATGCCTAAAAATATCCCCACAAGAAAGGCTGATCCGAGAATAAACCCAAAAAAGAACACCATAGTGAGGTAAAAAGTCGTCCATATTGCTCCATATATCGCCATCAGTGCATAAAAATTTTTGAGACGGATATCTTTGTCTGGAATTTCTGGCGTGATAATTTCTGGCATAAATTATGTGTATGATTGTATTATTCTCTCCAATCTCTCACAGAATTCTTCTAGGTCACGGAGATGAATGTGTTCACGAGTAGTGTGCATATTGTGGCAGGTGGCACCGATAGAGACCCACTGTGTTCCAGGATATTTATCCGCGAGAATACCGACTTCAACAGTTGCATGGGTTGCGACGGTGGGGATTTTTGGTCCTTTTTTGCCTGACATAGTATCGGCTATCTGATGGATAAAATCATTATCAGCATCAGCATACCAGACAGGAGTTTCGTGATCAAATTCGTAGGAGAGAGCGTGGAGTTTGCTTTGTGGGAATTTTGCAAATGTGTCTGTGATTTTTCGTTTCATTGGTGCGATGCCTCCAGGCGTGTTGGTACGGAGGAAGTACGCCCATTTCATCTTGCCTTCTTTGAGACGGAGTTTTCCGAGATTCCAAGACGAGAGAGGCTTATTTTCTTTATTATATTTTTGAACGCCCGAACCGACTTTGTGGAGAGGGGAGAGTATGTCTTTTTGATAGTGAGCATCGTAGTCTTCGTCGACGGACTTGAGAGAGATGCTTATGTCTTCGTTGTTGTATTTTTTTTGGAGATTTTTCTCACGTTTATTGAGCCATGATTCGAGCACATCTTCATCGCCACTGAAGAGTGCGATAGCGCGGGCACTTCGTGGGATAGCATTGTCTGCATCGCCTCATTTTATATCTGTGATACCGATGATATCGTCTCGTTCATTGAGTATAGAGATGAGCTCTATGAGAGCATTACCACGGTTTTCATGGATCTCTATACCGGAATGACCGCCCATGAGACCCGATACACGTATTTTTATTGTTTTCCCTTTTCGAGTCGTCTTTTTTGGCTCATATCGAGCTGTGATGAGGAGTGTCCCACCACAACCAATACCTATACTTTCTGAATTACACCAATCGAGATTGATTCCATAGTTTGCACTGACGCTGAGATCGAGTTCATGTGCGCCGACGAGTCCGATTTCCTCACCCATCGTGAAGAGGAGCTCGAGAGAAGGTCTCTTCTCAAGTTCAGCAATAGCCATCATGGCAGCGACACCGATACCATTATCGGCTCAGAGTGTTGTTTTATCTCACCAGAGGACACCATCCTTCTCGATGACTTTTACGCCTTCTTCTGACCAGTCGTGAGAATCCTGTGCGACACATACCATATCCATGTGTCCTTGGAGACAGAGGATTTCATCACTACTTCATGTTGCTTTTATGAGGAGATTTCCAGCCTCATCATCCTCGTAATCCCAATTATTGTCTTTTGCCCATGAAATGAGCCATTTTTTGACTCGTTTTTCTTCATAGGAGCGTCGAGGGATTTCCGAGAGTTCTCGAAAATACCGAAGTGTTTTCTTATAGAGAGACATTAATTTGATTGTAATGATAGTTTTGGAGTTACAAGTACAATACTTGCGAGATTGTGAACTTCTGTATAATCTCCCTACCTTATTAAGCAATTTTATGAGTTTTATTCTTGTCTACGAACTAATCTGGGGGGAAGTGATCCTGATTATTTTAGGTATTTTTTATATCATTTTCCATACCGGACATGGTCTTTGGTCAAAAATTGGAAATTTTCGAGAATTTAAACTTTTTCAGAAAAAACAACGATCAAAAATACTTCGTCGGCATACCTTGGAACAGAAAAAAGTCGATGATCAGACTCGTAGAGTGGATACATCTCTCAATGGTGTCAAAAAAAGAATATCAGCGAAAGATAAGCTCGCTCTCGAAACAATCTATAAAAATGTTCAAGGAAAGCTCGTCGTCCGTGAATACGAAGAGGCTCGAGCGCAGATTATTACGGGTCTCATGATCGATCGACACAATCCTGAGCTCAATGTGCTTCTCGCTCAGCTCTACGAAAAAGAGAATGATAATGAAAAGGCAGAAATCATCTTCCGTGACCTCATCCTCCACCACGATCCAAAAAAAGCTGACCTCTATATCTATCTCTGAAACAATCTCGTTTCTCAGAAGAAAAATACGCTCGCCTATGACGTATTTAAAAAATGACTCGGAAAAGAGCCTAAAAATTCTCAACTTCTTGAGACTCTTGCTGAGCTCGGTTATGAGCTTCATGAATACGAAGAATCTCTCCTCTATGCGCGTCGTCTCACAGAAGTCCAACCAAAACATATACGTGCTCACGAGCTTCTCGCACTTTCTCATCTCCAAGTAGGCTCTGATCAAAAGGCATATGATACACTTCTTATGCTCAGAAAACTCGACCCATATAACGAAACTGTCCTTGTCTGGCTCCCAAAAGTCGAAGAAAAGCTCGGTATACACCCTGATACAAAACGTCTCTCTGATCGATAATTTATGTCTCAAAAAATTCCTCCTTCCTCTCTCGAATCTGAACGAAGCCTCCTGGGCTCTCTTCTGATAGACAAAGAAGGAGTGATAAAAATCGCTGACCTCGTCACAAAAGATGACTTTTATGATGAGAATCATGGTCTTATCTTTGCTGCGATCATCGAGCTTTTTCATAAGAATAGACCCATCGATATCATCACTGTCTCAGAATCCTTGAGTGCTCTCGGTAAGCTCGATACTATTGGTGGAAATGACTATCTTGCTGACCTCACTATCTCTGTTCCGACCAGTGCACACGTCTTTGAATATGCGCAAATCGTCAAAACAAAAGCAGTCCTTCGTCGACTTATCCATACAGGGAATTCTATTGCTTCTTTTGGTTTTGATGAGACGACTGAGATAAATACTCTTCTTGAACGCTCAGAACAATCACTCTTTCAGATTACTCAGACCTTTATCAAAAATAAACTGACGCATATCCGAGACATCCTTGATTTGCGGTATGAGGAGTATGCTAATATTCACGAAGATCCAAAACAGGCAGAGCGCACTCGTATCATGACGACATTTAAAAATCTCGATAATAAACTTCAGGGATTACGAGGAGGAGACCTCGTCATACTCGCTGCTCGTCCATCGATGGGTAAGACAGCTATGGCTCTCAATATCGCTCAAAATGTCGCAAAAAAGAAAAACGTCGCAATATTTTCTCTCGAAATGAGCAAAGAACAGCTCACTGATCGTATGGTGTGCGCTGCTATGGGCATTGATTCGTGGAAACTTCAAAAAGGTGAACTCTCAGATGAAGAATTTGCACGTATTGGCGACGCTCTTTCTGAGCTTTCTCAGGCGCGTATGTTTATCGATGATTCTGCGAGCATGAATCTCCTCGAAATCAAGTCTAAATGTCGTCGTCTCAAGATGGAATCTGGTCTTGATCTCATCGTCATCGATTACCTCCAGCTCATCAACGGAAGTAATCCGATGAATCGTGTCCAGGAAATCTCTGACATCTCTCGTGGTCTCAAATCTCTCGCTCGTGAGCTCAGCGTACCGATCATCGCCCTCTCTCAGCTCTCTCGAGCGGTCGAAAGCCGTGCAAGTAAAGAACCAATTCTCTCTGATCTCCGAGAATCTGGTTCTATCGAACAAGATGCTGATATCGTTCTCATGATCTACCGTGAAGAATACTACAACAATGCGGAAATGAATGAAAATGATATGAATAAAGGAAAAACAACCATATTTATCCGTAAAAATCGTAATGGTCCTGTCGGAAATGCCGACTTTGTCTTTGACGGTAAGTATATGAAATTTCGAGAAGTGGATACTACTCGAGTTGGTTTTTAGATAAGACCTAATTCTTTAGCGCCAGCGATATATTGTTTGATGTTGACGCAGGCATTTTCGCCTGATTTTTCATAGGCACTGTGAGCCATATGTATGAGTTCTACTGTTTTTTCGATAGTATCTGCTTGGATGACGAGTTCTGCTTCATTTGCGTTCATAAAACCTCTTGAGACGAGTTCATCATTGATGTATTTGACGAGAGGTTTGTATTGATCTCCCCAGAGGATTATAGGGGTACGACAGATATGCCCGACTTGCATCAGTTGCCAGGTATAAAAGAGTTCTAGGAGTGTACCTATACCGCCTGGCGTTATGACAAAAACATGGGAGAGAAGCATAAAAGTATCGAGTCTCGAAGAAAACGTAGATGCTGTCTCTGTGAAGTCGAGGTATTTATTTGGGTGTTGCTCAAAAGGAAGTTGTATATTTATGCCAATTGATTTTCCTATATCATCTCCATGGACTGCGAGTTGGTGACCATAAGAAGCTGCCTCCATAGCCCCAGGGCCGCCACCAGTCACGATGTCATAACCATTTTTCGTTATTCTCTTAGCGAGTTCTACTATTTCCTGATAAATGAAGTCTTCGGGCTTGATACGAGCAGAACCAAAGAGGGCTATACGAAAACGACCATCATTGACGATAGAGCGGAGATTTTTCTTATTGATGAGGTCGTCATTACAGAGTTTTTTCTCGTGAGACATGGTTTTATTGTATTTTTTGTTGTATATGTTCAAGCTCTTTATTAAGGAAGAAATTGAGAAGTGTACGGATGATGACTATGCCTCCGAGGATGCCGAGTTGTTCCATACTTGGCTTAAAGACGGTTTCGAGGATATCCGCTGCGACGAGGAATTCGAGACCTAAGAGAAGATAGACACCGAGGCTATATCTGATAGCATTATGTGTTGCAAATTTTGATTTTGAACCCATTTCAAGGGCTATGAAATGATAGAGTCCATGAACTACTCCTGTTATGATGATGGCGACGCCGACAAGCCCTACAAACAGGGCAAACATATCGACGGCATGGATAATATGGCTATTCATATGTCCATATTACACTATTTTATCTTGAATTACAAATATCTACTCTTGTTTTACACAGTTTTATTCTGTACCCATTCTTCTGCTTTCTTGAGTTGTTCTAATGTGCCAATATCGAACCATTTTCACGTAAGAACAGAACCATAGACATCTTCTTTTTCACAAAGATAGGCAATGAAATCACCTGCACGATCAGCTCTACCGGTTGCTATCACATCAGCGATGTGTACCAGGGAGCTATTTTTGATTATGTATATGAGGGTTCCAATGAGTGATGATGTTGGATGTTCTGGTTTCTCTATAAAGGATGTGATTTTCATATTTTCGTCCATATGAGGATTGCTCAATTGCTTTACATACTCCATGTCCCCGACATCATAGAGGCCTATGGTATTTCATTTTGTATGAAAATCAGCGAAAATACCCCGAAAATCATCTTCTATAAAATTATCTCATCCTATAATCATCACATCTTCATCAATTTTTGCATGTTGCATGACATAATGGATGTCCCCTATTGATCCGAGGCGGTCTTCATTTGAATTTGTACCGTCATTGATGATGTGAATATTAGAATAGTTTGATTGTGCGAGCCACTCATCAAATACGTGAGCAAATTTATTATTTGAAACTATAAAAATATCATGTATTTCAGGGATATTTTTTAATTTTTCAATCAGATATTCCACCATGGGTTTCCCGGCCACAGGAATCATTGGCTTTGGTGCGTTTATTGTCAGAGGATAGAGGCGAGTGCCGTATCCGCCTGCGAGTATTATTGCTTGCATAGTTGTAGTGAAAAGTATATGACAAATTTTGTGAATTCTAGCAACTCTTCTGTTTTTGCAAATCAAAACTTTTCTATATACTGCGAACATCTTCTTATTCATCACTTTTGTCTCCCATGGCTTATAAAAAATCAGACTTGACTCAATCTCAGAAAAAGAAATTTGAAACTTCTGCTGCAGGCACTCCTGGCCAATCCCAGAAAAAGAAACCTGGAAAGAAAAAATACTCAGCCCTCATTACTCTTTTTGTTATTTCTCTCCTCTTTGGAGGAAGTATTTTTTATCTCGTAGAATCACCAAATACCACAAAAGAAGTGCCTATTTCTGATTTTGTTCAGTCATATAAAAATAATAAATATTCTCAAATAGAAGTGAGTGATCAGACAGTGACGGGCACTCTAGCTGGAGAGACTCCTTCTATTCCAAAAGTTTCTTTTGATTTTACAGCTCCAATACGCAACACAGAGACATCAACGCTTCCAGCTCATGATTCTCTCAAGGATATAGGTATCGATATCAATGCTCCGATAAATAGCAGTATCAAAATTATTGACACTACTTCGATGCATTTTTGGGAAGATCTCGCTCCTACTATTATCGGTACGGTTTTATTTATAGGCTTATTTATACTCCTCATGGGGCGTATGATGGCTGGTTCAGGTGGTGGCCCTATGAGTTTTGTAAAAAATAAGGCAAAACGATATGAACCAACGAAAGGAAAAATTCTTTTTTCTGATGTAGCTGGATCTGCAGAAGAGAAACAGGACCTCCAGGAATTTGTCGATTTCCTTAAAGCGCCTGGAAAATATAAAAAACTTGGTGCAAAAATACCACGAGGTGTCCTTATGGTGTGACCTCCCGGTACTGGTAAGACACTCCTTGCTCGAGCGGTAGCAGGGGAGAGCGATGTTCCTTTTTACTCTATTTCTGGTTCTGAATTTGTCGAGATGTTTGTGGGTGTTGGTGCTGCTCGAGTACGAGACCTCTTTGCCGAGGCAAAAGCACATGCACCGGCTATCATCTTTATCGATGAAATCGATGCTATAGGTAAAAAACGATCAACTGGATTTGGTGGTGGACATGATGAACGAGAACAGACACTGAATCAGATTTTGACCGAAATGGATGGTTTTGATAATGATACAAATGTCATTATCATGGGTGCTACAAACCGTGCTGATGTCCTCGATAAGGCTCTTCTTCGTCCGGGTCGATTTGATAGAAAAGTCACCATTCATCTCCCAAATCTCGAAGATCGTATCGCTATTCTCGAAGTCCATGCCCGCAATAAACCGATGGCTAAAGACGTGAATTTCCGAAAAGTTGCGAGCTCTACTATTGGATTTGCTGGTGCCGATCTCGAAAATCTCCTCAATGAAGCGGCTATTCTCGCTGGTCGAGAAAATTCTCATGAAATCACTCAACACATGCTTCAACAGAGTATCGAAAAGATAGTTATGGGAAATACCAAAAAATCACATGTCATGACAGAGTTTGAACAAAAACTCACTGCTTACCACGAAGTTGGTCATGCTATGATTGGAAAGATGACGAAACACTCTGATCCTGTTCATAAAATATCTATTATTTCTCGTGGTTCTGCTGGCGGTGTTACCTGGTTTCTGCCCGAGAAGGATAGGACTTATATCACGAAAGCAAAAATGATGGATGAGCTTGCTGTCTACTTTGGAGGCCGTGCTGCTGAGGAAATATTCTTTGGTCCTGAATATATAACGACAGGTGCTTCATCTGATATCGAGCGTGCGACTGATATGGCTCGGAGCATGGTCACACAGTATGGATTTGATAGTGATATTGGACTTGAAAACATAGCCTCTCGTGCCGTGAGTGGTAATTATCTCGATGCGACTGAAGAAGGAGCTGTCGTCTCTGATGAGACCAGAAATCTCGTCGATACAAAGGTGAGAAAGCTTCTCATGGAAGCCTATGAAAGGGCAAAGAAAATTATCCTCGCCAATCGTGATCTTCATGAAAAAATCTCGCAAATCCTCATGAAAAAACAGGAGATGCTTCAAGAAGAATTTGATGAGTTTTTCGATGGTGTAAAATTCCCTGAAAAGATTCTACTTTAGCTTTGAAGCGGTATAGAAAGGCAAGAATATTTCTTGCCTTTTTATTATTTTGCGTATTATCTCAGCGTTTTTAACTCTCTAAAAATTATTTATGGCAAGCATGGATGAACTGAAAGTTGGTAAAAAAATCATCGTCGATGGTCAACCGTACGAAGTTACTAAATCTGAACATCTCAAGGTGGCTATGGGGAAAGGTATGGAAAAATGTACTATTGTAAATCTCCTCAATGGTAAATCTATGTCTACGACGTTTCATGCTGTAGACAAAGTAGAGCAAGCCGATATTCAACTCCGTGATGCGGATTATCAATACTCTGATGGTTCTGCGTATCATTTTATGGATACTGCTACATTTGATAGTTATTTTATCAATGCTGATGTTATTGGTGAGAAAAAATACTTCCTCGTGGAGGGTGATAAGACAACAGTCATGTTCTGGGATGGGAATCCTATCAATGTACAGATTGAGCCTTCTGTCACACTTGAAGTGGTCGATACTCCACCAGGAGAGAAGGGTAATAGCGCTTCTAATAATCTCAAACCAGCGAAACTCAATACTGGACTTGAAGTGAAAGTGCCACTTTTTATCACACAAGGTGAAAAAGTCCGTGTTGATAGCCGAACCTATGAATACCTCGGAAGAGCCTAGTTTACTTCATTCTGTAACATTCAAAAACCCCTCTTTGTGAGGGGTTTTTATTCCATTATTTCATTAAAAATGTTACTGGTTTTAAGAAAAAAGCTATAAAAGAGAGTATATTGAGATAAAAACTCAGTGTCAAAAATCCTGTAAATACAGAAAACCAGAGAGCTATATTGTGCTTAAAGAGTGCTTCTATGGGATCTTGAGCACCGCTAGCCACCGGTGTTGATT
>CALEVN010000006.1 GCA_937924685.1 uncultured Candidatus Altimarinota bacterium
CCTTGCTCAATGTATGGTTTTACTTTTTCGTAGAATGCTTTCATAGTTCAATTTGTTTTTTCTTTGCGTGTTGTTCACAAAGATTCAATGATGGTGTGAGAGGTGTATCACCTGCTATATGTACCACTGCCCTCGTTCGACGTTTTTTTGTTGATAAGCATTCATCACACCTTGGGATTTCTGATGGTCTGATGATCATTTCTTTGTAGTAGATTATTTTCATATTTCCACTTCTTTGTCATTCTTGTAAATTGTTTTGACCATAGGCTCGAGTTTTTTCACCATCTGCTCAAAGTCTTTTCGTGTGAGTCGTTCCTGTTTGATCAACCTTTGAGAAAACTCATCAATGTAATATTTCCGCTCACTCGAATCGAACCACCGTATTGCTTGCTTTGCAAAATGGTATGCTCTTTTCATCACGTTTTGCTCTGCCTGAGCCTGATCAACACCTGATGTCGATGATATTGTTTTGATATGTTTTCCTGAGTCTGACTTGATACATATCTCAGCATAGTATCCTGCTATTCTGCTTTTTTTGGTTAGTTTCATATATTTCCAAGGCGTTGCAAAACGTCATTTGATTTGAGTTAGTTTCTTATATTTCCGACCCTTGTTTGTGGTGAGATCCCAGTTGTACCATCGCTCGATGCGGATGTTGAATGCAAAGGCGAATGAGAACCAAAAACCTTTTTTGATTTGAAACATGGCACCGAGTTCCGGGAGTTCATCCATCTTGAAACAGAATATGTCGATGCGTTTCCCTGTAAAAGTTGCATAGTCTCTTTGGATTCTGATGCCATAGTTCCACTTGAGATCGTTTTGGAGTCTATATGTTTTCATATCGCATTTTTTCAACTCGTTGTCCCAGTTTTGTGAGAGTCCGTCAGTTTCAAGAGTATAGTATTTCTCGCATTTTTTGTTTTCCTCGTTGCAGCATGGGTCAAGTGTGAAATTGAACTCTGCATCAAGCATTTCAAAAAACTTTTGTGGCGTTGCCAATAGATCTGTATTACTAGAAAAATGTACTGCCATTTTGTTGTCGGTGGTGTTCATATCTTTACATGTTTAATAATAAAATGGCGATGATTGCCCAAGCAAGGTGATGGATTGCTCCGATCTTGATGCGTGTGCATTTCTCATCAAAGTCCACTGAGAACACTGAGTGCATTCCGTGATTGTGGAGTCTCATGAGGTACATGAGCGAATCGATTGTGGCGAACAGTAGATTTGCACCTGCTACCAGCCACAGGATTGAGTCAAAAATTGTATTCATAGATATTTTTTTGAGTCGTTACTTTATAAGTTCGCCGGGTCGATCCTCGGCTATAGGTGAGCGAGCGTGGACTGGTATTGAACCACTTCCCTCACCTGTAGCCGGTGACCGGCTAGGCAATATATTCGTACCAGTCATCTGCAAAGATTGATTCGCATGATAGGTCAACCGGGAACATGTCCGTCGGTGCCTCCATGTCGTCTGTACTCTTTGCTTTCTTGATCATGTACAAATATGGTTTTGTCATTTTTGAGTTAGCATCAGGGAATTGTGCACGAATGTGACAAGTGTCTCTGAATTGAACTCGTGATACTGCTTTCCCCTCAAGGATCAGTTCCATTGCTTTTGAAAAATTGAAAGTATTTTGCATATATTTTTTGGTTATATTTTCTCTGACCATCCGATCAGTGTTTTTTCTGAACATGTCATGCGTGGTGCTCGTGCATCAGCAGGATCAATGTATACATAAAGCATTTCACCTTTTTCGATGATCATGTTGATGATCATGCGGTACTTTGCTTTTTTGTTTTTGATAATGTCACCGATTCCGAATGATGGGTTTTTCTTTTGACCCACCATGTAGGCAATACTTTTTTCACGGACCATCTCGATGAACCCGAGTGATGTCATCATGACGAAGTCCACAAACTTGTTGACTGCCTTTGTTTCATAGTTCGCTGCCATTGCATCGAGTCCTGAAAAGAAAAGTGTCACGAGGTCGTTTCGAGAGTCGAGCAATAGCACTGTTCGTGTCTTTGCATCCACCTCTTTGAATCCAACCAGTGCAGCAATCTCAGGAATGTATGGACTCTCCACTGATTCCTTTTTCGTTGCTTTTTTACTGACTGCCTTTTTGGCTGTCGTTGTCTTTTTTGGTTTTTCCATATTCTATAAGTTGGGAAACTAAATTGATAATCATTACCATGAACCACGCTGCTGATACTACCTGCCACACTGCACTTTCGCCCGGGTCCGATGAAAGTTTGGTGAGTATCAAAACGAGTGTGAACATAATCATTGCGTATTGGAATCTACTCATGATCATAGTATGAACCCATTCGATACATCAGCAAAGTGGACCCAGTCCTTGTGATTGTCGTATGTGGTTATTACATGAGTATAGTCATTCGATGCTTTTTTGCCCCGGAGCATTTTGTCTCGTGTCGTTTTTTTCCACGATGTCATGACCTCTCCGATTGTAGTTGTTTCCTGCAATCGTGGATCATCGCCCTCTCGGTTACTTTTTGCCCTGAATGATTCGACCCACTTTGGCACTTGGTACCCTGCGAGTGCGTTCCATCCTCTCGTTGTGATAAGCCATGTACCTGATACATGATTCTTTTCACTTGTGAGGACCTTTGCAATGAGTCCGAGTTTTGACATTTGAGTCGTTCTCGATTTCATCGCATAGGTTGCATTCGGCATTGATTGAACGTGAACCCTGTTTGCCTCATTGAATGAGTCCGTCTTTGTGAGATTGTGTCTCACAACCTCTGCCATCTGAATCAACATTGATGCGTTTGGCATATCGAACTCGAACATGTAGGCGAGCATGCTTGCTCGGCAGTTTGGGCATCGTGTTTTGTCTTTGAGTGATGTCCAGTGCTGAGATGCGTACTCTTTGAGCATTGCAGGATTCTCGAATGCTTGCGGTGACTCTCTGTGGAGTTTCACCATGAGATCCCATACCTTGGGCAAGTTGCCCTCCTTTACCATCTTGCTCATAGTTTTATTTGATCGGTGCATCGATGTCTATCTTGTAAACATTGAGACACTCATCGTGATCAAGTTGGCTGATAAAGTAGTGAGGATTCTCTGCATTTTCGACCGCTTGATTTTGTAATGTTGTGCAGTGAACGATCATGCTTTTGTCATATCCTGATGTAATTGCTACATAGGCGACTCCGAGAATAATTGTTGCGACTGCGATTTTTGTGAAAGTGTTCATACCAGTTTTTTTGAATACTTAATTGATAATTGGATCGGTGACTCCGTTCCATAGTTTTAGTATAGCACTGCTATACAATAATGCAAGAAACTATTTTGATTTTCCTGTGGATAACTTTTTTTCCTGATATCTCTTTTTCCGATACTCTCGGAACTTGTCGAGAAACTGTTCATGCTTTTTTGGCTCGAAAAGTTTCTGATATTGATATCGGACTGTTCCCCATGGGAATCCCATTTTGTGGACCTCGTATTGTGAGTGTCCTTTCTTGAGTAGTGAAATGATTTTTTTTGTGCTTTCGATCATAATTGTTCAACCAGTTTTTTTCTCATGAGTAATTGCCGACCATTGTGCCATTTCCTGAGTCACAAGCCACGGATGTTGCTGCAAGTGAGTCAGGTCGTCTGCTGTTATAGTATAGCATATGTTATACAAATATTGAAGTGTTTGGAGTGTGTATTTTGCCTCCTCTTTTTGGTTGTGATTTGCATGAGCATGACACCCTTTGCATAGGATAGCCCCATTGATTGCAGCATTCGAATCACGCCCGGTGATGTGATGCAGTTCGAGTCCGCCAGTACGCTGACCATTCTCTCCACATTCCCAACACATCCAACAATCTCTGAATAGTTCCCTAGTTTGTGGGCTGAATGGATTTTGCAGTTTCATGGCATTTTTTGCACAAGTGCAATGTCTTTTTCTTTTCCCGATCAAACCAAGTCGTCCACCATTTTCCACCAAGCAACGTCATGCAGTTGTCGCAGTACGATTTGAGTGGTTGTAGTTTTGATTTCATATTTCCTCGTGTGGAGTTTCCTTTGCAGTTGCCATCTTGAGGATGTCTTTTGCTTGTTGGTATGTCACCTCGATTCCAAAGTGATCGAGTGCATCCTGCAATTTGAACTCGTTGATTGTTTCGACCTCGTACTCGCTCCATCGTTCGCCGCAATCCTCGCATATGCTGATCATGTATTTTTTTTCATGTGAGCATGCACTCATTTGTTTTCCTGAGACTTTTTCCTTGATCTCTTTTTCGAGGTCACTGCGTGTGAGAGTGCTTGCTTGCTGAAACCAGTATTTTGCATCCTCTTTGTCTTTGATGTGCGGCAGTGTCATTGCAAGTTTGGTCCATCCGGCAGGTCCGAGATCTTGTCTCTGTATTCCTGCTTGGATCACAAACTTTTCGTGAATGCCGATGAGTCGAGAAACCTGAGATCGAGACAGTTCATTGAGTTCCATGCAAAAGTCTGCGAATGTTTCCCACTGAGGTTGGAAAAGTTTGTATCTGTTGATCTCGTACAACCTCTTTGCGAGTACCAAGTATGCGACTTGAGCCTGTCCGAAAAGTTTGATTGTCTCGCTGCAATATTCAGTTTTCATTCCGTCGTTCATGATCTCACTTTGAGTGGGATCTATGAATCCAGTTTGTTTGATGATGATGTCTGCGTTTTCCATAGTTGTTTTATTTATTGGATGAATATTTGTGGCTGAGCAATCGTTCAGCATCACGCTTTGTTTCTCCGATTGCCCATGTGATGATCGTATACCCTCGATTCCTCTGTTCCCTGAGGGAGTACATGACACCTGTTTGAGAAAATGCGTGGATGGTGAGCATTGATTCCACTCCGTCCTTTTTTGCTACAAAAGCGAGCCAACACTCAAAAACTTTTCTGACTCCCATACCTATTCGATGAGTCCCTGACCTGATTCGAGTTGTGGATGAGATTCGTGCGGTGTGATTCCTGTCATGAGGTCTGAAAGTCTTTTGACTTTTTGCTCCCCGGTGACAACAACACGATCGCCTCTCCTCTCGGTCACAATCTTTTTCATCCACTCATCCTCACCAGTTGGAACGATCACTGAGATGAATGGAGGTCGTACGATTCCTTGCTTGAGTTTCACCATGAATTGATCTGTGTTGTCTGCAATTTTTTGCAGGTCCTCATCATCAATTCTGATTTTCTGCCCGGTGCTTGTGTGTAGTTCGTAGATCATACAATTCTCTTTTTGTTTTTTTCTTGGTCGACCTTTTTCTCAAACTGCTCGAATGCTTTTCGTCGTGCCCAATTGAGCATCGTTGCATAGTGACTTTGATATTTCGCTCCCTTTGAGGCGACGTATGTATCAAGTTCGAATATGAGCAGGTTGGTATTTTTCTCACCAAAGCGAGCGATCAGTTTGTCATGCTCATCCTGAGTGAGTTTCACTTTTTGAAGTTCACCGAATAAAAGTTTTTCAGGCTCATCCGATTTTTTCTTTGATGACTTTTTTGGGACCTCGTCCGTATCTGTATCTATACTATCCTTTCCTATACTTACCTTACCTATACTATACTTACCTATACTGGGTTGACCACTGGTTGCCATTTGGTCGACCATGTCGTCACCATCAATTTTTGGAGGTAGAAAATGACCTCGAGGGACAGGGATTGCACCCTCAGGATTCATGCTATATGCTCCGTTTTCCCTTATAAATAAAGCACTTTTCTCGTTTGTGTACTTTGTCTCTGTGTATCGGTCCTTTCGGATCTGATTGTTGATACGCCAGTGTTTGACCACGCACACACCACTTTCAAACGGTATCAAAAACTTTTTGTGAAAAAGCAATTTGAGTGAGTCGTCGCTCGCTCCGATGACCCTTTGGATCATCTTTGTGTTGGCAATGAATCCATCATCGTCCGCCTGCATACCGAGGTGAAAGTACAAAAGTTGTGACTCTGTCGGCATGTCGAGGAACGCATCTGAGGTGGTTATTTCATCGCTGAACATTCGTCGTGACATATTGATTGTTGTCCCCTTGTCACACTCACCATTCCCCACAATACAAGGAGGTTCAGGTGAGCATGACGAGAGGTGTATTGTTATTCTAATGCAAGGGATCGACACCCTCGGATATAGTATACACGATCATTGTGCTATACCAAAATATTTTCCTGTGTATAACACAATAGAAAGTATTTTTTGATTCGAGTCAAACAAAAAACACCACTGGTCGGTTGGTGCTTTTTGTTTTTCATTATTCGGTGAGTAGTAGGATCAGCCCTATCACAAGCCCGATGATGAATGATGTGACGAGTACTGCCATACTAGAATGGAATATCGTCGGGATTTATATCATCGGCAGGGTAGTCGATACCATCAAAATTGTCTGATGTTTCTTGATTGTGTGACTGCTCCTCTTGTTTTCTCTCAGCACGAGCATGAGATCTTTGCCCAAACTGGAAAGTGTCGATGATGATTTCAGTGCGGTATCGCTTTGTGTCCTCACCATCTTTTTGCCATGACTGTGTTTGCATACGTCCCTCAAATAGCATCTCCTGACCTCCCTCAACGTATTGAGCGAGTGTTTCAGCGAGTTTGCCATATGCGATGACATTGTGCCAGTCTGTTTTCTCAACCTTTGATCCTGATTGATCTTTGTATGAGTAGTTTGTCGCAACGGACATGCTGCATACTGACACACCGCTCGGCAATTTCTTGAGTTCCGGTGTATGTGCCACACGTCCGATGACTGTTGCTCTGTTGTAGTTCATAGTTATTGTAAATATTTAAGTGCTTTTTTTAATATCTCGACATCATCGTTGAGTTTCCCTATACCTGAGTTGCAATTTCCACACAACAACCCCCTCACTCTGCCTGTTTTGTGGCAATGATCAACGGCAAGTTTTTTTCCACTTTGTTTTTTCCCACATATAGCACAACGACAATTCTGTTTTTTCTCCATCAGCTCATATTCAACAATAGTGATACCGTACTTTTTAAGGTCTGATTTTCTATTTGTCAGATATCGCTTTTCAGGATTTTCAATATTCCGCTGTTTTTGTTTAGCGAGAATAGTTTCCTTGTTTCTGTAGTAGTATTCTAGTTGATACTTTTTTTGATATTCTACTATTTTACTTTTGTTTTCTTTGGTCCATTTTTTATTGTATTCCTTTTTTTGTTTTAGTGATTTATAAGGCATACTCTAATAGTACCATAGTTTTATTTATTACGGTAGAAATCAGTGGATTGATCCCATTCGAACAATCCTTTTGCGAGCAGGAATCCTGCAAGATCTCTCTCATGGGTTTCTCTACCATTGAATAGTTTCCATTCAAAAGGTTGGTATGGATCGTATGCTGATCCCTCTTTTTCCTTGATCATGTTTTTGCGTTCCATGCGTGTATTGTATTCGGTTTCCGTTTCTTTTGAGAGACGGACCGCCACACGGTTTTCATACTTGATCGGTTTTCCAAGGTGTTCAGCCTCCTCCTCAGCAGCCTGTTGGTATGCTGAGATCTGAGCACATACAGTGTTGTACAAACCATTCGAACTCTTGAAGTCGCCACCGGTGAGAACACCGTCGACATATGCCTCAAAGTCCATGGTCCCGATGTACTGATGCTTTCGTGAGTAAACGATACGCTCTGAACTGATGAATTGAACATCATGAGCCATGTACCATTCGAGGAATGAATTGATACCAAGTGCGATCTGAGGATCTGACGGCATCACTGGTTCTGTTTCGAATCCCTCACGTCCGAGTTTGTGCTTGATAAAGTACTCACACCATTCGTGCATAGTTGCACCGATTGATGCTGCCTCGTCCTTGATCTCTTTGTGTCTACCAATTGCATTTCTCACGTCCTCCATTGTCACCGGATTACCCGATGACAAGATGTCGTACAAATACAATCCTGCTGTCTCAGTTGCCCAAGACACGAGAGGTGCTGACTTGTCCTTGATGCCAAGGTAGGTGGTCACACCTTTCACACGTTGGTCCTTGAGTCCATATTTTTCATCAGTGACCTTGTACATGTGTGAGTTCGGATAGAACTTGACCTTGACCTCACCCCCATAGAGGGTGAACTCGTGTATTTCTGTTGCCATACTATTTTTTGAGTGCTGCTGCTAGTTTTGAATCAGCATCGACTGGTGCTGTTTCAGTTGGCAATGGTAGGGGAGTCGCATCATCAGCAGGTGTCTCAGGCTCTTGTGGTGCCTCAGGTGCCTTGTTTTTCTCTGCCTCAACCTTTTCGGTCAATGCTTTGATGATTTCCTCATAGTGGTCCTCAACGAGTTCAAGTCCGGTGACCTCAGTGACTGCTTTTTGAGCATCTGCTGCTGTTTTGATCACATATCCGAGTGCCTTGAGGTTGTCCATGATACTCTGCTTTTTTGCCTTGAGATTCGGATCAACCGATTTTCCTGACTCAGCCCATGCTTTCAATTCCTCTCCAGTTTTTTCACTGATGATGAACTCAGGCTTGTCCATAAATAATCCGGTACGGTCCTTTGATGCTGAGGCATTGTGTCTCACATCAATGTTGAGTGCGAGTGTGAGTTCGTATTCGAATCCATCTCGTTGCACTTCTTTGAGTCCCATCTTTTCCACTTTCACCTTTCCATCACTGCCCTTGGTCATCTCATAGTCTTGCTTGCGGCGAGTCGTTGTGATGATGTGCATGTCGCACTGTAGCATTGCTTGGATGAATGCGTTGTGGCGAGGAGTAACTTTGCCCCAGTCCTGATATTTTCCGCCGAGTTTGTCGACGATATCAAGACATCCGCCTGTACCCTCCCACTCATGTGATGTTGAATCGATCACGAGTGCCTCGATACCTGCTTGCTCGAATGCTTTGATTGCCTCGATGTATCGTTCAGGTGAGAACGGTGCCTCGAGTGTGATCACGTTGTAGTCACCGAGATGACTGTACAATTCACCTGATCCGTTTTCAGTGTCGATGAGTCCGACCTTGTCCCATGATGAGACGAGTCCTCGTGCTAGTAATAGTCCCGAGTAGGTTTTCCCTGACCCTGATGGACCTGATACTCCGATGCGGAGTTTGGCTTGCTTACGCTCAGCCTTTCGTATAATAAATGTCATACTGTTTGTATTGTTGTCGTTATAATAATTGATCGACATTGTTAGTATAGCAGTGCTATACAATAAAGCAAGTACTCAATATGTGGATAAGTGCTATACGAAACACAAAAAGATTGATGTCAAAATTGCAAACAAAAAACCCTTTCGTCACAAGCGTTTTGCATATTGCTATACAAAACAAATGATCAAAAAGGGATTTTGTTGAGACTGGTATGATGTGTGATCAGCATACGCTGAGTCCATCACAGGACTTTGTCTCCTTTGCTATTTTGCACCAAAAAGGATTCGATAGCAAGTCCACTGATTCTGACGACCTGCCGCAAACTCGGATGCCATCCAGTCAATCGCAAACTCAGGGTCTGTCGCTTGACTGTATGAGATGTCCGGGTGATCGGGCAAGTGAATCATCGCAAGTCCAAAAGATTTCTCACGCTCACCTTTTACGATTCCCCTCTTTTCAGAATTGAAGTCGTAAACGTGACCGCTCTGTTGCTTTGGATCGATTTCTTTGTTCTCGCATTTCGCTATGGTCGCATATATTTGATCGCTGTTGGTACCATGCTTGAGAGAGGCTTTGTTGATTTCGTCACGCAGCAATACTCGTCGCTCGGTGAGATCTGCTGATTGCAATTTCTCTGAAAGGGAAATGACAATCGGCTGAGGTTCCTGAACTGGAACGGCTTGTGCCATTCCTTGAGTTGCTGCTGCTGAGTAGGCAGTGAGCGTGATCACACTCGAAAGTGCGATTGCTGTGAATGTATTCATAATGAGGTGGGTATTTGACCCATGGCAATCAGTTCTGTCACTGATGTCGTCGTCTTTTACGCCTCAGATTTCAATCGCATGTTTCGTGCGTATTTGCTGATTTGATTCAAGACCAAACCTGCGATGATGGCAAGATCAACCGGTGTGCCCATAACTTGGACACTTGGGAGATGTAACATACCGAGGCTTGATAGAGTGTGATCGGCTACCGCCGCAATCGCAACCCACAAAACTGACCACGCAAAAGTTTTGAGTCTTTTGACGAGTTCGCTTTGATTTTTATCAGCTGATGCTGATGATTTCATGACTTTTGTCATTGTGTTTTTCTGATGGTTAGGTGATAACCGATACCGACAATACCGGCTCTGTTTAGTATATCATTTTTCTGTATAATGGTACATATGAGATTCACAATAGACATCAAACCACTCTCAGTGAATGAGGCGTGGCAGGGGAGACGTTTCAAAACCCAAAAATACAAAGACTTTGAGAGAGAGATCGAGTGGCTGTTGCCCCGGAACATCAAACCTCTCGAGGGCAAGATTGAGATCAGGTATTGGTGGCATATGAAAAACCATGCCGTCGCTGATTGGGACAATCCCATCAAAACACTGCAAGATGTGCTCAAAAAGAATGGCATCATCATCGAGGACCGATTCATATACAAGGGAACAGGGGAGAAAATACCGAGTGATCGAGACTTTGTTGAGGTGGAAATACTACCATATGAGAGACAGTAGGTGTTCAATTAAAAAAACGTAAAACAAAAAACCTCATTGCTGAGGATTTTTTGTTATTTGGTGAAAAGTTTGTATTCCTTTTTTCGCCTGATGATGAGTCCCTTGAGTGTCACGAGTTGCTTGGTTTTTTGGTCCCTTGCTCTCGAGTACACCGTGAACATTTCCTCAGTGATTGCAGCACCTGATTTCAGATTTTTTGCAATCTGAGATTTTTGGAATGCACCGATACCGAGGTTATAACAAAAAGAGGTGAGTGCATCGAACTGGTTCTGATTGAGATCATACTTGTGCAGTTCGTCGGCAATGTACCCGACATCACGCTTGAGCAATACGTCACACTCACCGAGCGTGAGAGGTTTTGATTTCATCGTGATCTCTTTTCCATCAAGACCATATCGTGATCCCCATCCTATTGTCGGATACCCAACAGGGTCAAGCATCGGTTCCACAATCTTTGTACTCGAGTCGCCATCGTGTAGCCATTCAAAGTCTTTGATGAGTTGGAGTCCGTACTCGCTGATGTTAAGTTTTTTTTTTGGACCTCGTTCAATTTTGCACGAGTGATTGGACCAACCACGCCGTCAGCAGGTGTGATCTTTTTTGCTTTTTGATATGCAATGACTGCTGCCTTTGTCACCTCACCAAAATATCCGGTGAATGATGGGTATGTGTAGAATCCCTCCTTTGAGAGTCTCTCTTGCAATTTTTTCACCTCAGGACTCGACACACCGAGTTTCATTTTTGTTGTGAACATGTACTGAGTATTTTTTGCTTTTTCGATCAGATCGTTTGGCACATCAGTGAACACAAGGGCATCATATGAAAATGTTTTGTAGTCGCTCCAATTGAACTGACCATTGCCTTTGTCTCCCCAGTCAATGTCCCATGAGTTGCGGAAATAGAGGATCGTATCGCCGTCAGCAGTGTCCTCATATCCATATAGTGCGATATAGTGACGAGATTCGATTGCTGTTGGTTTCGATAGTTTACCGGTTGAACGGTTCCATTTCCCACCCTGATATCCGAGAGTGATGGTGATCACGCCCTCACGAACGATTGATTGCTTGATTGTGTTCAAGTCCCCATCGTTTATGGTTGCGAAACCACTCCCCCACTTCCCTGCTGCCTTTTTTTGGTCATCAGACGGCAAAAATGCCACATATACGCCGTGGGGGAGGGTATTGTCGTCAATTGTATCAGGTTCGAGAACTCCGAGCGTGTTGACGATTTTTGCCCCATCACGAGGGAAAAGACCTTGATCATTGATTCCATATGCTGACAGTTGGCGACCGAGTGCATAGATCCAACGTCGTGAGAACTTTGGAACGATACCTGTCTCCTTGTATTCTTGGTACATTTTCACCACTGAGATTGCGTGTGCAACGCATGTACCGAGCATACCCTGATTGAGTACTGGAATCATGCTGATGTCAGTGATGTGCTTTGACGGCAAAGACACCGCCATCGCAGGGATGTCAGTGTATTTGATGTCTCGGTTGTCCTTGAAGTTTGCAAGTGCACCTGTTTGATATTTTTGTGTTTTCATTTTATTGGTTGT
>CALEVN010000007.1 GCA_937924685.1 uncultured Candidatus Altimarinota bacterium
TCCGATCTAAGGAAAAATAAAAAAAGATAAAAAATAAGGAATGGGAAGAATTAGGATGTATTCATATCCAGAGAAATAAAGAAATAAAATTAATCGACGATGAATTGATTTTTCTCGGTTTTTTCTCGAAATCCGTCCGAATAATATCGGTAAAATATTCCTGGTCTGAGAGCGAGCTCTATAAGCGTTGAGACAAACAGTCACCAAAATATCACGGTTGCTATCGGAGAGAGCATCTCTTTTCCTGCATCTCCTGCTCCGAGAACAAGAGGAAGCAATCCGAGAATGGCAGAAAGTGCCGTCATAGATACAGGAACGATGCGTTCGAGAGATCCTTGGATGATCGTCTCTCGATCAAAAGGTTTCCCTTCCTCTACGCATAAGTGTTTATAGTGATCGATAAGCATGATCCCATTGCGTGAGACGATACCCATGAGAGCGATAAAACCAACCAGATGAGCTGTCGATATAACTCATCCTGTGAGCCATACTCCGAGAATACCTCAGAACCATCCTGTGACAATACCGAGAAATATCTGCAGTACGAGGACAACGCTTCAGAAATGCCAATAGAGAATTCCAAAAAGTGTAACAAGGACACCAATGGAGATAAACATAAGAAGTCTTGATGACTCTTTTTGTGCGGAATAGAGCCCCTCATAAGAAACTCTATACCCTACTGGAATTGTGAGTTTTGATACTTCAGCTTGGATGTCATCTACGACATCGACTATCGAGCGATCTTTGGTATATCCTGATATGACGATTCGCCTCTCTGAATTTTCATGGTTGATGATATTTCGAGATTTTGAGAGTTCAACACTGGTAACATTACCGACGAAAAGGGTACGCTCATCTGAAACCCAAAATGGAATACTACGAATTGCTTCGGGTGTACTTGTCCATGAGGTAGGAAATCTCATAATAACAGGATATGAATTTTGTCATTCTATGACTCGTGCTACCTCTTGTCCACCGATACCGACATCGAGGAGTTCTTTGACTTCATTATAGTTTACTTTCTGTGAAACAAGAGAAGGGTTATTTGGAGTGACGCCGATACTCGGGATTTTTGTCTGGGGTTCGAGAGATATATTGAGTGTTCCTTCTACTCCATTCGCAATTTCGACTACTTGTCGCCCGAGTGTTTCGAGTGTATCAAGATCCTCTCCGAATATCTTGATTACGAGAGGGGCTCGGATACCTGAGATGATTTCCTCCACTCTATGGGTAATAGGCTGTCCGATACCCATAACAGCTACTTGCTTATATTCTCCGATGACAGTATTGATGGCATCATAGATTTTTGTTTTTTCTTCACGGGAGACATCAGGAGAGAGTGCCACCTCGATCTCTGCATTATTGGATCATTGAGCATGCGCATCAGCATCGGCACGCCCGAGTATTGCCCCTGCTCGTTCGACTCAAGGGATTTTTCAGAGTTCGAGAGAAAATTTTCTCGTGATGTCGAGTGTGTATTCGAGGGAACTTCCTGGCTTGGTCGTGATCGAGATAGTATAACTGGACTCGTTAAAGGAAGGAAGTCCTTCCTGTCCAGCACTCATATATCCTATGATAGTCAGTGGTATAGAGAGAAGAGCAAAAAGAAGAGCTTTTTGTGGATTTTTTAAACTCCAAAATATTGGTTTTTTTGCCCAGTGTTTGAGTTTTTCTGTAAACCATGTATCTTCAGAAATCTTGCCATGCCGTTTCTCTATCCATGAGGGCAAGAGATAACTACAAATCACAGGAACAAATGTCACAGCAACCAAAAGTGACATAATCATCGAAGTGATATAAGCAATACCAATTGGTGCGAGGATCTTTCCATCGATACCAGGCAAGAGAAGAAATGGAACAAATACTATAAGCTGAAGAATAGTCGCATATACTACACTTCCTCGTACTTCTTTTGAGGCTTCGAATATGACTTTGAGCGGATGAATATGTTCTTCTCTCGGAAGAAGGGCATTCAGACGAAGTCGCCTGAAGATATTTTCCATATCCACTATTGCATCATCTACGAGCTCACCGATAGCGATAGTGAGCCCTCCGAGAACCATGATATTGATACCGATACCAAAAATATAAAATACAATAGCCGAGAGAAGGAGCGTGATCGGAAGAGAAATCATCGTAATAAATGCGGTACGAGCATTGAGGAGAAAAAGAACAACGATAATAGCAACGATAATAGCCGCATCTCTGAGGGCTTCTTCGACATTGGTCAGTCACTTCTCGATAAACCATGTTTGACGAAATATATCATCTTTGAGTTCTATCCCCTTGGGAAGTGTTTTCTGTATTTCTGTTACTTTTTCGAGAAGAGTATTCGTGAGTTCTACGGTATTGGCATTTGGAACTTTGGAAACGCGGATAATCACTCATTCTCATCCATCGATGAGAGCGTCTCATCGTCTTTGACTATTTTCCCCGACTTCTATACTTGCTATATCACTCAGGATATTTCCATTTGGGAGAGAGATAGATCCTATTTTTTCTTCTGTATTTTGTATCGGATTGAGCTTGATAGGGTATTCTGATTTTTTATCGATAGCGATACCTGCTCCCCCTGGATTGGTTATCTCAGCGAGAGAACTCTTTAGATCTTCGAGGGTGATATGTTTTTGTGCGAGTTTTGCTGGATCGACAGAGATAGTATACTGAGGTGCTGACCCTCCCATGATGAGGAGATTAGAAATCCCTGATACTGTCGAGAGGGATTGTCTGAGTTCTGTCTCTGCATAGAGACGGAGATCTGATTGACTCACACTTGGATCAGTCGAAGTCAGTCCGAGCCAGAGAACTTCTCCCATCAGTGCTGACTCAGGTGCAACAGTGAGATGTACTCCATCAGGCAGGGTGACAGACTGGATTTTCTCATACACTCGTTGACGATTGATATTCACTGTACTTCACCAGTCGAATTCTACATTCACAACTGAGAGTCATCCTGCTGAGCTCGATCTCACTGCATCTACTCATGGTATCGTTCTGAGTGTTCGCTCGAGCGGGAGAGTGACGATTTTTTCGACATCTTCAGAGCTCATTCATTCCGCTTCAGCAAATACCGTAACACGAGGACGGTTGAGATCTGGGAGTACATCGACAGGGAGATTGGCAAGGCTATAAAACCCAAAAAGTGTAACAACGAGATACAGACAGAGAACCAGAGGTCGTCTATTGAGTGCAAATTTGATAAGAGTATTGAGCATGATGATTACGGATTAGTGGATAAAATCGCACTCACATCCATATCATCTTTCCATTTCGGATTTGAAGCATCTGTGACTACCTGTGTGTCTTCCTTGAGTCACTCGGTGACAATATATTTTTCTCCGATGATTTCATAGGAGACTTTCCATTTTTTCAGGGTCTTACTCGGGAGGACTTTGTATACATATGCTTCGTCTCACTCTTGGAAGATACTCGTCTTTGGGATTTCGATATATCCTGTTCCTGTGAGTCCTGATTTTACGATACGAACTTGTGTACCAACAGGAAGGTGTGATGTATCGATGGAGGCTTCGACAGAGATAGTTTGCGTATCTTGGTTCACGGAGGATGAATAACGAGTAATCTCTGCGAGAGTACTATCAGCGTCAAAACCTGGGAGACTGACTTGGATATTTTGTCCTTTCTTTATGGAGCTATACTCAGCTACGGGAACTTCGAACCTGACGAAGAGATCGAGATCATCACTTTTTCCTGCTATATCAAAAAGTGGCGTGGTCACATCGACGGTCTGACCGATACTGACATTTTTTCGTGAGATAACACCGTCAAAAGGAGCGACCGCATAACTGACCTTCATAGTACTCTGAATAGCTCATAGAGCATTTTGTAGGGCTTTCACACGGTTTTCAGATCCGATTTGCTCTGCTTTTGCTTCTATCTTGAGTTTTTCGAGATCGACACTCGATAGAGATTTTTCTCCGTTGAGTGTCGCATAGTCTTTTTTCTTATTGGCTTCCAGAAGATCTCGTTCTGATTCGAGAAGTATCATCTCTTGCTTCAGTCCGATGAGATCGGCATTTGCCTGAGAGAGTGTTCATGAAGCGGTTGCATTGGCACTCAGAGCTCATTTCTCTATCTCGATGAGTCGAGATTGGAGTATAATGATACCATTATCTCCTGAGAGGAGCGATAAAAGTTTTTGTTTATTTTCAGTATAACTCTCTGTCGATGTATTTCAGATAATCGTATAGATAAAATTTGCGTCGTTGATAAGTGCTTCGAGTGAACTGAGAGTTTTATTCAGATCTGCGGTCGATGTCTCAGTTGAGATTGGATATGCAGGCAATATTGTCTGCATATTTTTATGAAA
>CALEVN010000008.1 GCA_937924685.1 uncultured Candidatus Altimarinota bacterium
CGATTACCGAGCTCCTGTTGCCGCAGAATTTCACACTCTTGTGAATGAAGTAGCCCCAGCTGAAGTAATCGCTGAATAATAATAAAACCTCCATATGGAGGTTTTATTATTATTCAGTATATGAGAGTTTCTCAGTATACGTGCGGAGGTTCTCGAGTATTGCTTGCCATCCTGCGATCTGCATCTCGGGCGAGTGAATATCTTCTGCATCGAAGATTTCAGTGAGTTTAACACCTTCAGGAGTCTCTTCAAAGGTTATTTCTACTTGTCTACCAGCATCGAGAAAATATTCTTTCATTTCGCCCATTGTGTAGGCAATTCGAGACATTGGCTCCACGATATCATACCGAGCAGTGAAATCAAATTGAAAGCTCCCATCTTTTGCAGCAAAAGTATTTGTAAAGATGCCACCAACTTTTGGTTCTTCGCCGATAGCTTTGGGGCAATGCCAGTCAGAGGAGGCAAAACACCAATGAACGATGTGAAGTGGGTTCGTCATCGCATCCCATACAGTCGAGAGGGGAGCGTTGATAGTGGTGGAAACAGTAAGTTTTGACATGTGTAAAAAGAAAAATTATTAAAATGACTTGCCATCTACAGGCTTTCGTATAAGTATTGAAAGATCAATATCGTCAATCGTTCGAACATTGATAGCTCGTGTTTCTGATCCATCGGGCATAGATCCTTCTGAAAAGCACTGGACTCAGCACACTGAGCAAAATCTGTGGCGAATTTTATGTGTATTAAACCGATATTCAGTCAAAGTGTCATCTCCGTTCAGGAGCTCAAAATGAGTGTTTGGAATAAATGAGAGGAGTAGTCACTTTCTCTGACAGTGAGAACAGTTACATTCGAGCATTGGTTCTGTAAGATTGAGATCTACAGAATATTTTACTCTACCACAATGGCAACTTCCAGTATAGTGGGTCATAAATGGAGAGATTAAAAGTTTTTAAGCTCTTCCTCAAGTTTATCGAAATTTTCAGCATTTTTCTCCATGAGAAATTCGCTGATTCTTGCGAGTATCTCAGGACTATCCCATGTCATATCCCAGGTCATTTTTGTTTGATTATCACTGATTGCCTCAAGAGAAATATCGAGAAAGAAATGAGGGAGAGTATGTTCGAGGATGAGATGATTGTTTTCTATCTTTTTGAAAATCATTTCATTCGGATAGTCTACTCCATTGCTCTGCATAGTGAATGTCCATTTTCCTCATTCTGTCGGATGAAATTCATGAAATATATTTGTATTTCCATGCGGTCACCACCAGCGACAAAGTGCATCTTGATCAATATATTTTCAAAATATTACATCCATAGGATATGCGAAAGTACGAGCGAGTGATAGGGTGTTATCGTTCGAGAGTGACATAGACATCATATATTATGAATTATATGCCTCTTCAATCGCGTCCCATGAGAGTCGTTTCATATCCATGATTGCTTTCATAAGATGTGCGGTTTTGGCTGTATCACCAGCTTTCATATATTCTGTGAAATTCGCTGGGATAAGTTGCCATGATACACCGAACTGATCACATACCCATCCACATTGCTCTGCATCAGGCAATGTCGAGAGTTTGCTGTAATAATGATCAAGCTCTTCTTGATTCACACATGGGATCATCCATGACGCAGCACATGAGTGCTGGAAGTATGGTCCACCATTGAGTGTTGCAAATTTGTCATCACCACAGA
>CALEVN010000009.1 GCA_937924685.1 uncultured Candidatus Altimarinota bacterium
ATATTGATGATTTTATTTCCAAAGCTGTTGAAGCAGTTTCAAAAATTGCCGTTCTCCCACCACGAATTCGCACAGAAATTGCTGAACTCGATTTTGATAGTAAGAAAGGTATTTTGACGACAATGCGTTCTGGTAAAGACCACGCCATATTTGAGCAGTCACTGCCTGTGCCTGATGTGCTCGGGTACATCAGTAACTTCACGCATCTGAAAAAGGAAACCATTCGACGCATTATTGATGAAGCGAATCTCTATAAGAAAATCCGTACGAATCCGCAGTTTGCAATGGATAGTATTGTGCGAGAGCTTCGTGTGATTCTTCACACAATGATGGTTGATGGTATCAAGTATGAACAAATTGCTGGTGAAGAATATGAAATGACTCTATTTGATTCTGAAGAAATTGAATCATACGTCGATAATATGTTCGCTGTTGCTTCTCAAGAAAAAACGCTCTATGACTATGTTGCATACGATTCTGACGTTGAGCATGATTTTGTGAAGGAGCTTGAGGCACGAGACGAGGTGAAGTTCTATATGAAGCTCCCCTCATGGTTTGTGGTCAATACACCACTCGGAACATACAATCCCGATTGGGCTGTGGTGTTTGAGGGTGACAAGCGTCTGTATTTGGTAGCAGAAACAAAGGGAACGAGTCGTATTGATGATTTGAAACCTGCTGAAGCACTGAAAATCAAATCAGGTGAGAAGCACTTCGCTGCTTTGGATGGTGTTTCGTTCATTGCTCCTGTGAAGACGCTCCGAGATATGACCAATAAACTAGCCGCATAAACGTATGGCAAGAAGCAAAGGAATCAAACTGATATTGCATGATGGAACGCCATACGGCATGAGAACGCTTACAGCTCCAAACTGGAGTGGTTCAATCACCATTTGTCCACGAAGTGCATTGAAACAGCTTGAGGAAGGAGTTTTTGCAAACAAACCAGCTCTTTACATGCTCTTTGATAAAGAGTCTTTATTGCACGCCCTTTTGAATACAGAAAGTCTGTACATCGGTGAAACTGACAATCTGACTCAACGAATAAAACATCATGCGAGCACACGGGATAATTGGGATGAGCTTATTGCCTTTTCCTCGGGTGATTTTTCAAAGACTGAAGTGAAATACCTTGAGTATTATCTATTACAAAAACTATACGCCGATAAGCAAGTCACATTACAGAACAAGAAGAATCACAATGAACCTCCCATTCAAAGTGACGTAAAAGATGGGTTATTGGACTACTTGGACATTGCGAGCGATGCGCTTATTTCTATTGGTTACAATTTTATGAAGCCAAGTGAAGATACACAGAATGAGTTGAAAAATGGGAGAATGGTCACTCTGTCTGTGGGAGATATTGAGGCAACGGCTACATACAGCGGTTCAGGGATATTCGTAGAACAAGGCAGTCTTGTGAAAAAAGAGACCTCTGACTCTATGCCAAAAAACTCTCGTAAATTGCGTGACGAGCTCATTGAGAAGGGAACAATAGACGCTACCGCAGAGCCCTACATGTTTGCTGACTCCGAACTGTTTTCAAGTGCATCTGCCGCAGCTTCCGTGATTCTTGGATATTCCGTGAATGGTTTGAATGTGTGGAAGACGACAGACGGTAAGACACTCAAGGAACTTGAGCAAGAAAGCATTGATGTATGAGAATAGATCGGAAGAGCACACGTCTGAACT
>CALEVN010000010.1 GCA_937924685.1 uncultured Candidatus Altimarinota bacterium
TATAGAGTTTATTAATTTGTTTATGGTTTATTTATAAACGTACAATCTTTTATTATTGAAAAAAATATTAATATTTAAATACTGGCACCTAAAATAATTACGTGCTAAAAATTTGCAATGGAGGAAAAATACCTATACTCATTTGAGTTTATTTTATAAATTTCTCTATATGACACAAGTTCTCACTTCTGCTGATTTTGATACTACTATAGCCTCTGGAGTCACCCTCGTCGATATGTACGCTGTCTGGTGTGGGCCATGTCAGGCCATCGCCCCTATCGTCGAAGAGCTCTCTCATGAATACGAAGGGAGAGCCCAGATTACAAAGCTCGATGTAGATGCATCTGGTGATATCGCTCAGCGCTATGGCGTTATGAGTATTCCTACTCTCCTTGTTTTCAAAGATGGTCAACTCGTCGATAAAACAGTAGGACTTCAAGACAAAGAAAGTCTCGCTGCTCTCGTCAATAAACATCTCGCATAAATATGATGAGTATTTGACCTTATCTCCTGCGAGGTGTTGTCTTTTTTTTCACCATGATTTATTGGGCGGTAATTCTAGATGTACTCCTGAGCTGGTTTACACTGCTCGGAGTGCACGTCATTATCGGACCTCTCAATAGTATCACCCGTCCCCTCTACGAACTCGTGAGAAAAATATTTCCAACTCGTGTTGGGGTGATAGACTTAGCGCCAATGATATTGGTATTCATTCTGATTATTTTGCAGGGAGCTATCAGTCCTTTCTTATAACACACGATGATTCTCGATATAAAAACTCTCGCTACCAGCCTCACAGATGAGGTAGAGCAATCAGTGAAGAAATTTGCTACAACACCATCGCTGACCATCATTATGGTGTGAAACAATAGTGCCAGTGATGTCTACGTAAAAAACAAAATAAAAACCTGCAAATCCGTCGGCATATACGGAAACCTGATACATCTTGAGAGTTCCACCACAGCCGAAGAAATAAAAAAAATCATACAAACGCTCAATCAAGATGATTCCGTTGATGCTATCCTCGTACAATCCCCTCTTCCGGATCATGTAAATGAACAGGAGATTTTTGACTGCATAGATCCAAAGAAAGATGTGGACGGTTTCTCAAGTATCAATATGGCTCGCCTCTATGGTGGCGACGAAACTGGGCTCGTACCAGGAACACCAAAATGAATCATGAAAATCATAGAACAGGAGCTCTGAAATATCGAGGGAAAAGATGTTGTGGTCATCGGAAAAAGCACTATCGTTGGTAAGCCTCTTTCTATGCTTCTGCTCCATGCTGGAGCAACAGTCACCATCTGCCACAGTAGGACTAAAAACCTAGCGGAAAAAACAAAAAATGCAGATATAGTTATCTCTGCTGCTGGGAAAAAACACCTCATAAAAGCTGACATGATAAAACCGGAGTCGCTGGTTATCGATGTCGGAATTAATGTCGAAGAGAATTGATGAGCACGAAAAATATTCTGAGACTGTGATACGGAAAATATAGGAAAAATAGCTCATGTCACACCCGTTCCTGGTGGCGTAGGACCGATGACGATTGCTCTCCTCCTCTCAAATGTCCTCCTCGCTCATAGGCTCCAATGAAAAAACTAACACAATCATTGGTTATTTCCGTTGCTCTTATAATCGCATTTATCTGTGGGAAATATTTCGCCGAAACACGACAAAAAGAAGTCACAAAAATAGACCCACCACGAATATTCATAGAACAACTCAAAACAAAAATGAACATCTCGAAAAATAGAAATGATATTGAAATTTTCTTGAATGGAGAGAAAATGACAGATGATATACGGATCAATATAAAAAAATAATGATACGTTGACATATATTTATAGTAAGTATTATAATTATATGAATACTGTCGACTACTCTCCAGATGAACTCCTAAACATTTTAAATGTATGGGAAGAATTTGTTGGAACAGGAAACAAGCATCGAGTAAGAACGCCTCAATTTTATCCTCAGGAAATAGTAGATAGTAGCAAGTTAGCAGCAGCAAAAAAAGTAATAAAGAGAGAAATTGGTTTAAAGCTCCAAACAACACTCAAAACTCAGACATTCTCAAAAAAAGCAGAAGCATACCTGACATCAGTACAAATAAGAGAAGCTGTTGATATCTTGTTAAAAAAATCAAAATAGTAGGGTTGAAAAACGGTATTTTTACATACCATAAAATCATGTACTCTCTCTCCTCTTTTAAAACCTACGATATACGTGGGATCTGGCAAAGTGAAATCGATGAACAGTTCTGACGTATCATGGGGTATGCCCTTGGGCTCCATCTAACACAAAAATATCAAAACCCAAAAATCCTCATCAGTTCTGATGTACGTGAGGCAAATATGACACTGATTGATCATTTCCTCAAAGGAATGAAAACTGCAGGCATAGAACAAGTAACACTGATAGGCAAAGATGAAACAATACCACAATACACATACGGAGTTTGCTCTACACCGATAGCATATTATGCCACGATTGACCGATTTGATTGCGCATGTATCTTCACGGCTTCTCATAATCCAAGCGAATATGTCGGAGCGAAAATCGTCGATAACAAATGTCTCTCCATTAAATCAACAGAACTACGTGCTCTCTTCGAGGCTCAGAAAGATGTACCCATAGCAGACACAGGATTACCAGAAATAGTTCCTTATACTGATACAAAAATCACAGAACTCCTTTCAGATATCCGAACTAAATTTAAGACCCTGCAAAGAATCCCAAAAATCACAGTAGATTATAGTCATGGAGCTGCGACACACTTTGAGCAAAACTTCCTCCGTGAAATGCTTGGAGACAGTGCTGTCCATATTTTCACTCATCCGGATGGCTCATTCCCTGCGCACGAGACAGATACATCTCGATTCGCGAATTACAAACCACTCATAGCTGAAATCCAGAGAAATGGCAGTGATTTTGGTTTTATTTTTGATGGAGACGCTGATCGTTTTGGTATGGTCACACCCGAGGGAATAGTCGTCACAGGAGATATACTCCTCGCAATCATTGGAAAAGAATTACTGACCGACGGAACAGCAGAGAAGCTGGGAAGCACGACAATATTTCAAGAAGTATTTTGTGGTAAAATCGTCGGAGATACAGTCAAAAAATACGGAGGTAATCTACGTATGACTCGAGTTGGCAGAGAAGCATTTGTGCGAGAAGTCATCGAAGCAAACGGCTTGCTTGCTGGCGAAGTCTCCACCCATCTCCTCTTCAAAGAATATGGAACCATAGAGATGCCTCTTGCTGGACTCTACTATCTCCTCAAGGCTCTGGAGAAATATAGCAGTGCAAGCGAGCTCATAGCCGAGTTTAATACATACGCTCGTGGACAGGTATTGCAATTTATCACTGATAAAAAAGATGAAGCTATCGAGAAAATAAAAGAAAAATATAAACAATACGAGCAAATGACGATTGATGGTATACGTATAGAAGCACCCGAATGGTGGTTTTGTGTGAGAAAATCAGGAACAGAACCTATGCTCAAAGTAGCCATAGAAGGAAAGGATAGAAATACATACGATGCAGTCCTCAAAGAACTCAGAGAATTCTTTATCACACTCGGGGCAATAGAAAAAATATAAATTATGCTCGCTCTTTTCTTTCTCATACTTTTTTCTGCAAATATCTGGCTCTGATGGATTCTCTGATCCTGGATGGGTATAGGAGCTTTTTTCGTATTCATACCTGCCTCTATCATTATCACGATAGGCGGAGGCATAGCCCTCGGCCTCGTTGGTACAATTTTTGGTAAGCACGATCACAGAAGTCAGTGAAAGAGATTTATGAGAAATTTTCTTCGTGGTTGGGCGTGGCTTGTAGCGCTTATCTGGAGTCTGCCTTGGCTGCTTTTTGGTACGATATACATGACCAATACTTTGATCCCGGCAACACTTCCAAGAATTACGATCTCAAATGGCCAAAAAACAGTCGTATTTCAATCAATGATGCATATAGCTTCTTCGTGATTTTATGAAGAAGTGCGCAAAGATATGAAGAAACTCTCTCAAGATGATTACGTATTTTTCTACGAAGGGGTTAAAGCAGGAACACCAGAAAGTTTAGAAAAGCTCAGCCAGTTTATGGGTACAAGTGTATCTCCAGCGATGTATGATACATTAGCCGAGTTAGCAGGCCTGACTTTTCAAGGCGATGAGAGCTATACAGGTATACTTCCGAGCACCAATGTCGACCTAACAACAGATGACATCATAGAACTCACAAAAAAAAATAAGACAGCTCTCCCTGCTGAAAAATGAGCTGATGTGGCCGAAATTCTCAAAATCTACTATCCGCAATTCACGCCTATTCAGAAGAAAATCAGTATGGTTATAGCTCGTTGAGCGATAAATATACTTCTACGAACATATACAAACCCCGGGCTTGCCAAGAATATGAAAGAAGCTATACCTGTTTTTAATATCATTTTAGATGAGAGAAATAAGCACATCGTCGAGGCTATAGAAAAATCTCCAAATCAGCATATTTACGTGCATTATGGCGCACTCCACTATCCTGGTATTCTCAAACTCTTGCAAGAAAACGATCCTCGATGGAAAGAGATAGAAAGAACAGGTTTCCGTGTGATACGATAAGTATGTACATTTTATAGTCACTGCATATACTACTCTTATGAAAAAGAAGTTTCAAATTCCTCTCTATGCTGTCCTAGGAATATTGTCGCTTGTAGGCGGTATGGTTTTTTCATGATATAATAGAGATGGCATTGAGTGAATACCTGGAGCGAGAAATCTCCTTTCTCAAAGTATTCCCGAAGAACCAAAAAACATAATTTCAAATGAAGTGGCTCCTATTGATGTAGAAAAAATTAATGCTCGTATTACACAACTCGAAGCTGAAATAGTCAAAGAAACCAACGATCCTGAGCGTGATTTTCGCCTCCGCTCTGAGCTCCAATCGCTGAGAGATCAATTAAAATAAAAAAACAGGAGTAATCCTGTTTTTTTATTTGCTTTGAGCATTTAAATTATCGTTTTTGACGCTTATAAGTCACAAACCATGCTATTCCTGCAGCAGTAATAAGAATAATAAAGAATATATCAACTGGCCCTGTAGCTGGTGTAGAAGACTCACAGATGTTGCTACATCGATCTCCATTAAAATTATTTCCATCATCACATTGTTCGCCTCGTTCGAGAATACCATTTCCACAGGTAGAACCAGCGACACGACAATATCGGTCACATGAATCACCAGAGAATGTATTTCCATCATCACATTGTTCACCCTTTTCGACAACACCATTACCACAAACAGCACCAACATCAACGACGGTTCGACAAGAATTTGATTGATCGCGCGCGTCAGGGTAACAGTGAACTGTATAACGACCTACTTGGCTAAATGTATACGGCGTATTTGTTGATTCAAATGTACCCATGACCACATTATTTTTCGTAATCGCAATAACTGTTCGTCCTTGAGGCTGTCCTGAACAGAGAATAGAGGTGTTGAGTGGAGCACTACCATAACTATCGAGAACTTGTACATTACATCGAGGATTGATGATATTTACTGTACAGCTATTCGAACATGTATCATTATTATTACCATTCCCGTCATCACATTGTTCATTTCCTTCACGGACACCATTTCCACAAACCACACTTGGCGGAACAACCTGAGGATAACGACAGTTATTGAGACAACTATCATTGTTGTTACTATTTCCATCGTCACATTGTTCATCATTTTCACGAATACCATTTCCACAGAGTGCAGAAGTACACATATTAGAACAAGCGTCATAATTATTACTATTTCCATCATCACATTGTTCATTTCATTCTCGAATACCATTTCCACACACAGGATAACGACAAGCAGAAGTACAACTATCATTATTATCGAGATTTCCATCATCACATTGCTCTCCTGCTTCTTTTATACCATTTCCACACGTGACCACCTGAGGTGCAGCAGCGTAGAAAAAACCACACTCAAGATGACTCACTTCTGTTCCTGGAACAATGTTGTTGTTTTCACGAAGAGAAGATTTAGTCGAATATTTAATAACATAAACTGGATTAGCATAATTCGTATTTGAGGGGATGTTACCTTTTGTGACGGCGCTACCAGATTTCATTTTAGCCCATATCCATGCACTTTGACCGCTTCAGGCATTTGTGATATCAAAGAGATTAGTAATAGTACCGGCTGGGGAAACGCTTGCTCACTGAAATGTCTCACCAGTGATAGTGCTCTGAGTGATCACTTCTTGCTGAGCAGATGTGAGGCCGCTTCGAGGAACAAATATATCCTGAGGCCTATTTGAACCAGCGAGGTCGAAATGGAAACACTGGCCACATCCAGATGCACCAGGAACACTCGAACAGCTCACCGAATAGGCAGAGACAAATATCGGGAAAGCTGATATCAATGATAAAAAAATGAGGGACAATCGTCGCATAAATATGGGATTACTGTACTACAATACCACTCTTTTTTATGAGGGTCAAATAACTCGCAAGAAAATACAGTAGACAAATAGTTTTTTTTTCATATAGTCACGCCACGTTGTTTCAACGGGAACGTAGCTCAATTGGTAGAGCAGCACCCTTTTAAGGTGATGGTCCTGGGTTCAATTCCCAGCGTTCCCACCAGATTTCTGACACAAAACAAAAACAGGATTACTCCTGTTTTTTTGTTGAATGTGATGAATCTATGTTCGTATCCGGAGAGGTTTTGGGGGTCGTATTGAGAAGGCTCTCCATATCTATCTTCCCTTCTCCTGGTGGTATACCATAGTATTGAAAGAGAAATGTTGCTATATCTTTAAATGTTTTTGCAGAAGAAAACTCCGCATACTGAGTACTTCTCGGACGGTCAAATCGCACGAGGATAACAAATTTCGGATTTCCAGATGGACCAAAACCAGCATAAGAAGTATTGGTACGACCATTTTCACCTCGCTCAAATCCACCTTTACTACTGGCGATCTGCGAAGTACCAGTTTTACCTCCGAGATAATATCCGGGAACTCATCCCGCTTTAGCAAAACCCTGTCTCGCTGATTCTGTGAGCATGGCAACAATTTTCTGAGAGGTAGTGGCGCTGATGACACGACGAACAGGAATAGGCTCTGTATCGACGGTATCCCCATCAGGATAGACACGTTTTTGAACGACATATGGCTGCATATATATACCACCATTTGCGAGAGCAGAGTAAGCGGCCGCCATCTGAATCAGATTCACCTGTATACCCTGACCGAATGTCATCGTAAAGAGTTTTGCCTTAGGCCACTTCTCGTACGCCTCGAGAGAGCCTGTATGTTCACCATCGAGAGTGATACCCGTTATATCTCCGAGCCCAAACTTTTTGAGATATTCATAGAAGAGTGGCTTACCAACCCTCTGAACGATATTGATCATACCGACGTTACAACTGAAATCGACAGCATTTCGAAAAGTATGCCACCCCTGACATTTATTATTATCGAGATTGCTAATCGTAAATTCATCTATTTTTATCTTTCCTCTATCTTCATACATCATATCTGGCTCTATCTCACCAGAATCAAGACCGATAGCAGTCGTAAGACCCTTAAAGATACTACCAGGCTCATATGGTGCAGTAATAGGGATGTCCTGGTGGGCCATGAGTCCAACACCATTCTCGTAGACATAGAGTTTTTTGGTTGGATCAGCAAGTGCGAGAAGCATGAGGTCTTCATCGTGGAGCTCATCAACTGAGATGAGTTTATTTTCAAATATTTTTTTTACTGATCCCGTAGGCGATTCAACAAAGAGAACTTTACCAAGTAAAAACCGTATAGGCTCTTCTCCATGATCTGCTGGTATAAATGGAACAATTTTCTCGACATTTCCTGGCCGATCTGGATCAAACGTCGGATAGCTCCCAATAGCCCGAATAGCTCCAGTCATAGGATCCATCACAATAGCAGCGCCGGTATTTGCGCCAGTAATCCGAACACCATCAGCAAGGGCTTTCATGAGAGCTGATTGGATATTTGGGTCTATAGTGAGAAAAAGGTCAACTCATTTTACCTCTTGCTCAGCATCCTCATCAAAAATAGGACGTCCGAGACTATCACGTCTCTCTTCTTTTTTTCCTGATTTACCAGCAAGCATATCATTGAAATACCCCTCGATACCGAGACGTCCAATACCGTCACGGTCGACATAACCAGTAACCTGTGCAGCGGCTGATCATTCGGGATACTGACGAACGGGATGATCATTGAGTTTGAGACATTTATAAAATGTATTTTTGAGAACAAAATCATCTTGTTCTTTTGCGGGTTGTTGTTTGACGAGAGCATTCTGACTTGCGATTTTTTCATTAATTTTGAGTGAGAGTTCCGGATCGAGTTTCTCGACTATATCGACATTGCGATTTTTTCGCAGTTCGAGAGCATCATTGAGCGCTGTTGGTGTTATATGAAGCGCTCCTATAATCTGATCTACACCTCGGGAACGATCAAAATGAGTCGGGTCGACATAAACTGTATCTCCCGACACAATAATACCAGGATTCTGGAGCGAAGAGACCACACCCAGAGCATCAGTGCTCACATTTTCAGCGAGAAAAATACGAGTTTTATAAATTCGGTGGGTCTGCTCTCGTACCGTTGGTGAGATAAATGCCATCACTGATTCACGAGAAAAATCAAATTTATCAGGAACAATATACGTATTGGTATATTTGAGCATATTATCAAAACAGCTCACCTGAGTACGGCCGAGACAGAGATGCTCATAGACAACTTCTGTGAGAAATTGCTCAAGCATATCGAGATTACAGCTCGCCGTCGGGTCGATTTTGAGATCCTTGACGATAGAGGTCGTCGCAAGTGTCGTGTTTTCGAGGAGAGTGCCTCCACCAGATCGATGCGGATCAATCGTCGCATAAATAGTTCCTCGATTCACCGAGAGCTCTATCTCTCGAAGCTGCTGATTATCAGCAAGCTTTTTATAAAATTCATGATCAACAAGAGTGTAGCGTGCGAGTGTTATGAGAATAAAAAGTATGAAAAAAAGACCGATCATCATAATAATCCCCATACGCGTCTGGGTGGTGAGGAAGTCAAAAATGATGGCAATTTTTCGAAGAATTTCTCGCATACAAAGTACTTCCCATGATAGAGGGTTTTGCCGTTATTCAATGTTTCTTACTTGATTTTCTCCGAACAAATACCCCTAGAGGTACTCTGGAGTTTTTTTCTGCTGAAGAAACTGCGTCAGAGTCCTCACCGATGGCGTCAATGAAACAAAATGAATCACGTGCCCGTGAGCTTCGAGAAAATCAATCATCATCCAGAGTGGAATTTTTCGACGACCAAAATTGATATCCTGTGAGAGAGTTTCATGGATGATGTATATATGCTTGTAGTGACCGAGACGCTTGAGAAGAGTCCGACGAGTCCCAAAGACAATAGCACTTTCTCAGTGCAGAAGATCCAGATATACCCTCTTTTGAACGGAGATCGATTTTGAATGTGTATCAATGAGAGCACCAGGAGCGAGCTGGCTCCACCATTTCACAGAGACACCCTCTGGAAGTATGACGGCTCATGGCACATCTATGAGCTTTGTACGGATGTACTCCATCAGAGAAGTCTCGTCAGGAAGAATGGTATATGTCCTATCACCCTTCCCTTCTGGCACAACTGGATTTGTGAGATCGAGAAAATTATTTTTCTCAAAAAGTGCGATGATGCCGAGGGGGAGAAATACCTGAGCAAGCGTATGAATACGGACAAAGAGATATCGCGCGAGGCTCACGATCAGAGCTATTTCACTTGCAGAAAACCATGCAACAGTTGAGTGAGGTCAGATGATAGATTTTATCTCCCCTTCGAAATCCATATGAGCACTTTGAGAAGCAACAATACCTAAAGCCTCACTGTCTCACCAGGGTATACGAACACTACTTCCTACTTGTACAAAAGGTCGAAATTCATCAGGGATATGATAGGTCAAGAGACCATCATCAAACGACCGAGAATATGGGAGGATAGAACAAAACATCGGTATTAAACATTTCACCAGATATCGAGCGTATTGCGTATTTCTCTCACGGGATGGAGGATAAGACGAGTCGTATCAACGGCTATATCTTTACCCAGAAGAACGGCACTTCGAAGCGAGTCATATCCTAATATGTCCGATGTATACACTACATGAGCATCAACAGGTTTTTCAAATATCGCATCCATTCCTGACGGTTCCTTTTTTGCACCTTTTCCACCTCCAGTGTTTCTCCCAAGCCAGTCGGCGCTATCAAGGGTTTCATGTGCATGAGCTTTGTTCAGAGAATCTTTGAGACTATTGAGTTCTTCGTGTATTTTATTTTCGAGACGCTCTTTCCCTATCTTTGCTTTTTCTGCATCAGATAATTCTGGAACCTCTCAGGGCTTTTTATCACCTTCAAAATTATCATTATTTTCAGGGGTTTTTCAGTTCATAACCATGTCTCTATTCTACTCAAAGCCGGCTAAATACAACTATGCTTGTTTTCTAATAGCATAATCAGAGCTACTGTGTGTCTTTGCTCCGAGGCCATCGACGATTTTGACCTTATTGTCTGCGAGAATAGCAGCCTCGGGACAGTTAGAGGCAAATCTATCACCACCTTTTGTAAATATAATTTCATCATATTTGCCACTCGCACGAGCTTCTGCGATGAGAAGAACCAGGCTCTGACACACAGAAGCATCCTCATCAACACTGAGGAAAGTACGATCAACCGACCTCAGCGCAGACACAAGCCGACATCGATAGAGTTCATTTTGAAAACTCTCTACGCCTCGTTTCAGAAATGCTTGTCGATCATTATTCACGATAACCCAGACCTCATCTGCTCCAGCAACAGTTTTGCTCATCTCAAAACAATCTATGTGTCCTGGATGAAGAGGATTGAAGTATCCTGATGTGATAGCGAGTTTTATCATAGTATGAAGAGGATTGTAGTAAAAAAAAATGATTTTGCGAATATATTTCTCTCAGTTTTTTGACAAAATAAATAAGGAAGTAAAATTATGTATATAACAAATTATTTATGAAACCAAATGAATACCCTTCTCCTCAAGAATTAGCAGAAGGTTTAAAAAAACTCACCGGAAAAGAAATACCAGCAACACAACTAACTATCAAAGAACCAGAATGAATGAAAGCAAGTGTAGACATATCAACTGAGGTGAGCTATTTACTGACTTATCTCGCAGCAAATAAAAAAACAGGGAGAATACAAGTAACAGTGAAGCCTCAAAAATGAGAAGCAAAGAAAAGTATAAAAGAATTTGATACAGATCTTGATATGCGTGACGTTGAGAATGTAACTTCTTATACTCATCAATCTGCTATTCAGGCTTTTAAAGCGGCAGTAAATGAAATACTTAAAGCAAAATAAATAATACAAATCTCATGCATTCTCAACCAACCAATCCCCTCTTATCTCTTCCAAACTCAAATGTCCGAGATATAAAAGATGCATGACGCGACATCGCAGGACAGCTCAAATATCCACAATCAATAATAGATACAATGTGATCAAACCTCAGGAAGCTCTTGGGAATCGCAGAAGCTCGAGAACACGTAGATAAAGAATCGTTGAGGCAGATATTAGAAGCAATCGAAACACACAGAGATCGTGTCATACAGCTGATATCAGACAAGGAATGTGTCAGGGTCATTGTTGGGCCAGATAAGCGTGTAAAAGAAAAGCGTATTGAACTCGCACAACAAGTTCTCGCTGAGCTCGAGTGAAAGATTCAAGACGCTCTCAAATAGAGAAACACAGAATGAATTGAATTCACTCAGTATCCGATATAATCCCCGCATGTCCAAATCTACCATAGAAAAATCTATCACCATCAACGCACCAGTCGAAACAGTCTGGCGCGTCTTCACCGATCCCACTGTCACTTCAAAAATGGGTGGTAAATACGTCACCGACTGGAAAGTCGGTAGCGACTTTGGTTGGATGGGCAACGACGGTGTCATGTACACTCGTGGTGCTCTCCTCGACCTGAAAAAATACGAACTCATTCAACACGACCTCTTCGATGCTGAAGACACGGGCGAAGTCACTTCTGTCATCACGTACAAATTCACCAAACAAGGCGATAAAACCCTCCTCTCAGGTACTGAAGGACCAACCGACGACCTCGATGAAGAAGAATACGCTGACGCAGTCGCAGACTGGGACGATGCACTCAAAACAGTGAAAGAGATAGCAGAGAAACTCTAAAATCCTATAGCTAGAAACAAAAAACTCTTTTCTTCAAATACAGAAACGGGTTTTTAGGGGCGAAAATATCTCTCACCAAAAACAGAAATGAGAGTCCGAGAGCAAATACTGTCTGAGCGTCATGAATTCAGAAAAGAAGTTGCTGAAAAGGAGAGCGAGTTTATTTGCTTTCGGTGGTTTTGGGTACTTTTGCCACCAAAAGTACCCAAGCAAATATTGAGTACAAAGAATCAGAAAATAGATATAATCCCCTCATGTTCACTCTCGACCAAATCCGCGAAGCACACGCAAAAGTCAAAAGCGGTGCCGACTTCCCACACTATGTCCAAGACCTCATCACACTCGGAGTGAAGAAGTACGACATCTTCGTCCATGATGGTCATGGAGAATATTTCGGTGACACGGCAAACACACTCGTCTCCCCTGCCAAATATGAACCGCTCACCGTCGCAGACACGAGCGATGCATCGGGATTTCGCGAGCGACTCCAGGCACACCAAAAAGGAGAAACCGACTATATGACCTTCTGCCGAGATGCTGCCCACGCTGGTGCCCTAAAATGGACCGTCGATACAGAAGCAATGACCTGTACCTACTACGACAAAGGTGGGAATATGATTTTAGAGGAGAGGATTTCGAGAATGTAAAAAATGTAAAAGTTTTCTTAGTCATTCATGATGAGAGAAAGAAAGAAATAGAGAAAATTGCTCAAAAAAATATTTTTTACTATAATTCTGCAATGTCATTCACTTTTATTGATTTATTTGCCTGAATTTGATGAATTCGACTAGGGTTCGAATCAATATGAGGTCACTGTTTGTTTACTAGTGAATGGAACCAATGGTCAAATAAAACATACAAAGCCAATTTTTGAGAAAATCACCCAATTAATTGAGATATAACTAAAATAAACGCAAAAGATATACCTGATCATGATGTTTTATTAGCTGGTTTCCCTTGTCAGCCCTTTTCTATAGCTTGAGTTAGTAAAAAAAATTCTCTGTGAAGACCACATTGATTTGAGTGTACAACACAAGGTACTTTATTTTTCGATGTAGCTAGAATAATAGCTGAAAAAAGGCCTTCAGCATTTTTGTTAGAAAATGTAAAAAATTTAGTGTCTCATGATAAATGAAATACCTTTCGTGTCATTATCCAAACACTAAAAGATGAATTGGGTTATGATGTTCATTGGAAGATAGTTGATGCAAAATCTTGGGTACCACAACATCGAGAAAGAATAATAATTGTAGGATTTCGGGAAAAAACTGATTTCTCTTGGGAGAATCTAGAGATTCCTGACAGACAACCAAAACTAGACACCATATTACATAAAGAAGACGGTAGTGAGGAAAATATAGAACACGATGAACATCGTTATGTGGATAAAAATGGGAAAGTTCAACAAAAATTCACACTATCGAATCGGCTTTGGGAATACTTACAAAGTCATGCAAAGAAGCATAAAGCGCTATGAAATGGGTTTGGTTTCTGATTGGTTTGAGCAGAAGATCATTCCAGAACACTATCAGCAAGATACTACAAAGATGGCTCAGAAATTCTTATAAAAAGGGGTAAAAATAAAAATCCTCGCAGGTTAACGCCGAGAGAATGTGCAAGACTTATGGGATTCCCTGATTCATTTAAAATACCAGTATCAGACACGCAAGCATATAGGCAATTTGGAAATTCCGTTGTAATGCCAGTAATTAAGAGCGTTGCAAATTTAATGAAACCTCATCTTACAGCCAAAAAACCAAGAAAAGAACAAATTAAAATTGATTATAAAGTTAAGAATAATCTCTCAACTGAACTTATTGCCTCAATTTAATTTATGAAACATGGGTATTTATCAGAGTATTTTCCAAAGATAGCAACAAAAAAACTAACTTCAGTTGAAATAAATCCAAATACCTCTCATCAACATGAATTTAATGGCAACAAAGAATTAAAAGAAATTTTCGGTATAGAAAGTAGAACATTTGAAGCAACATTTCTGTATTTAAATGATTTTGATGAAGATGGCGTAACAGGAACTTGAAGCTTAACATGGTATGACGCAAGAGCAAAAAGTGCAGACCGAACATGAAGATCAGAATATAGGCTTTATTTTACCGACAATGAAGTATTAAATTGTGCTAGTGAAAATGACTTATTAATTATTGGGTTACGACCAGACTGAAGTTTACTTGTTGTCATTGCCGAGTCAGAATCAAGTATTTCAAATCAATTGAAGTGGTTATTTTGAATATCAGATAAGAATGAACTAAGCTTTTCTGTTATCAGCGAGCTGGAGACAGAGCAAAACAGAGTATGATTTGCTTCTAGAATTATCCTAGAAACTATTGGAATAGAAGTAGAGACAGAAGATAATACTTTTCTTAGCGATATGTTGAGCAAGTTTTGAGAGAAGTCTTTTCCAGACACAAAAACATTTTCATCATATGCTAGGGAAACTCTATGAGAAGAAATAATAGGGTTAGATAATGACACACTTTTGATGTTATGTTTAGATAGAGAAGAAGTCTTGTTTCGAACATTTGAAAAATATTTCTTAGCAGATCGATTATCTCAAGGATTTATATCTGCAGGCAAACCTGATGTTGAAGGCTTTATAAGTTTTTCCCTGCATATACAAAATAGAAGAAAAAGTCGAGCATGAGCATGATTTGAAAATCATTTAGAATATTTATTCTTTAAGGAAAATATTAAATTTGATAGAACTAAGGTAACAGAAAATAAATCAAAACCAGACTTTTTATTTCCTTGAATATCAGAATACAAAGATATGACTTTTCCAGTAGATAAATTGATAGTATTATGAGCCAAAACATCATGTAAAGATAGATGGAGACAAATTCTATCTGAGGCAGATAGAATACCACAAAAACATCTTATAACCCTACAAACTGGTATCAGTATTGCTCAAACAAATGAAATGATAGAAAAAAATGTACAATTAATTCTCCCGAAGCAACTTCACCAAACATACACAATTGAACAACAAAAAATTCTCATGGATGTATCTGGATTTATCAACCTAGTAAAAACTAAACAGTAATATGCCCACTCCCACCTCTTGGAACCTCCCCCACTACTTCTACGACTCACTCACTGATGCACGAATTGATGCGGATATAGCGACATGGCTTCCTGTGACACAAGCATTTGCTGAGCGTTATCGTGGCAAGATCAAGCAATTTAGCACACCAGAAGAAGTGCTCGAATACTACGAGTACAATGAAACGATGGACATGGTCGGCAAAAAAACGATGCACTATTTGTCCTATCTCTCAGCGCTCGATACTCAGGACACAGAAGTCCAGAAGAAGCTCGGAGAGCTCGAATATCTGGGGATTCAACTCTCAGAACTCACGCTCTTTGTGAGCCAAGAATGGAAGGAACTCGGCGCTGACAAAATCCGTGCTTTTGCCGAATCACCGCTCCTTGCAGCGTATCGCAATGATCTCATCGAGACAGCCAATAGTGTCCAGTATGTCCTCGAGGAAAAGGTCGAACAAGCACTCAATAAAAAGTCTCGTGCCCTTGGGATATTTGGACTGCACGAAGAGTTACGCAGTTCGTTTGAGTTTCCTTGGACGTGAGAAGACGGCACAGAGAAGAAACTGACAGAAGAAGAAATCCGTGCTTTTGCCAAGAATCCAAATCGTGACATCCGAAAAAAAGCGAGTGAATCAATGAATAGTGTCTATCTCATCCATCAGAATCAGATAACCCTTGGTAATCTCTACACAGGTATCGTGAAAAATTGGAGCTCTTCGATGGAACTCCGAGGATACAAGATAGTCATGAGCAAGCGCAATATCAGTGAACAAGTACCAGATAATGTGGTCGATACACTCATGTCTGAAGTGCAGAAATACTATCCACTCTATCAGCGTTTTCTCCGTGCGAAACAGAAGCATCTCAGCGTCGAGACACTCTACGGTTACGATGTGCATGCACCGATTTTCAAAATCGAGAAAAAGGTCAGCTACGACGAAGCAATGAAGATGGTGCAGGATATGTTTGACGGATTTGATAGCCGATTTGGGAGCTATGCTCAGAGCATGATGAACGAAGGTCGTGTCGATGTCTTCCCAAAAGCTGGGAAACGTGGAGGGGCTTTCGCAAGCTATGATAAGGGACTGGAGAGCTTTGTACTCCTCAATTTCACAGATACCATCGATGATGTATTTACTCTCGCTCACGAGCTCGGACATGCTATCCATGGACACCTCGCACAAGTCCAGGAATCCCCTGTCTACGATGCGCCACTTGTCCTCGCAGAGACAGCGAGTATTTTCTCAGAATCCCTCCTCATGGAACGTATCCAGGGAACACTTTCAGCAGAAGAAAAACTCGAACTCCTCAATCAAAAACTCCTTGATGTCTTTGGTTCTATCCACCGACAAATCATGTATGTGAGTTTTGAGCGACGTGTCCACGAACATATCCACAGTGGTGGAGAAATGACATACAAAGAACTCAATCTCTGGTGGGATGAGGAATCAAAAAAACTCTCAGGCGATGCCGTGACACCAATACTCGGACCAGAGAAAAACTACACCTGGTCAGCGATTCCACATATCTTTGCAACACCGTTTTATTGTTACGCTTATTCGTTTGGTATGCTCGTCTCTCTCGCTCTCGTCGAGAAATACAAGCGCGAAGACAGTGCGATGATCGAGGATTATATAAAGCTCCTCTCTTCTGGCGGAAGTGTCCCACCCGTTGAAATCCTGCAGTCTATTGGTATCGACGTCACAAAACCAGAGTTTTATAGCGAAGCGTTTGCGACGATTGAAAGTTGGTTGTCTGAGTTTGAAGAAAGTGCAGAGGACAAAGTACAAAGTACAAAATAGTCGATTTTTTTGGAAAACAGAAAAGGATTTTTAAGGGGCAAACTGTTTGAGCGGGATGAAAACAGTCTTTTCTTGAACTTGGTTAATAGCGAGTTTTTGCCTCTTGAATGCTTTTGGTACTTTTTGCAGAAAAAGTACAAACAGAAGCCTGATACATGTATGAAGAATTTTTATGTGACCTAGATTCCGTTTTTCAACGGAATGACAGGGAAAAATATTTGCATCCACGAGAAATATAGGGTACTATATGACAGTAACTCTTCTTTCTCTATGGAAAATACTGCACTGACTATCAATAGTCTCATGGTCGATAAACGCATGACAGACTATCGTGACGACAAAGAACTTCACACGTTCTGGGACCTCTTTGCGCTCTGTATCTCTCACGAAAGAGTGGAGAAAGAACTCGCTGAAAATACCAATAAATACTACGGCAATAAAGTCGAAGCCAGAAATACACTTATCCGAAAAGAGCTCGAAGAAAAAAGCCTCTTTGTCTCAGCACGGGCTGAATACGCTAAAGTAACGTGTGAGAAGATCCTTCTCTCATTTCGCACACTTGTCTTCTCTTGGTCAACTGGCGGCAAAAATTTTGCCACTGGAGAAGGAACAATCGAACGCTACAAAAAGCTCCCCATCATGTATCTCTCTGACCTCTATAATCATGACAAAGTCAGTGATATAGAAGAACTCAGTGAGCTCGTCGACAGCGTCATCATCAAGATCATCGAAGAATATCACTCATTTGAAGCGATTCGTACATGCTCGGTCTTTTATCACAATCGTCCAAATATCGGTAAAAATATCCCTATCTATCGTGACTGCATTGATTACATAGGAAAACTCGCCACACACGTGCGAGAGGCAGGTATCAATGAGACATATTTTCAAAATGCTGGTGCCCATATCAAACAATACCGTGATATGCTCGATCCCATCAAAGAAACTCCAGAGGACTTCAAAATCTTTGTTGGTTCAGGTGATAAATCGACGTCTCAGATTCGCCACGACCTCGAGGAAACACTGGTTCAATACATCAAAACACTTGTTCAGTTCACGCAAATCCAGACAAAAGCCACCAAAGATGAAGTCAAAAATGACATAGATGGTTTCCTCAGCGAGACACAGTATACACTCCACAAACTCGGCTACGAAGTGACTCCTGTCTACAAGACAACACTCGATAAAATCATGTTCAAAAAATCAGGCTGGGAAATCAAAAATATTCCCACAAAGAAATAGTCACTTTACTTGCAATCCCTCTCTATGTGTGCTACAATATATCCGTAGTAACTCTTTTCGTATGAAAAAAATCATTTCTCTCGCCTCTCTCTGACTCATTGGTATGGCCACTCTGGCCTATGCTGAGACAGCAAAAGTAGAATGTTCGAGCAATCCTGGATTCAAGGCAAATACTTGTGACGCTTGTTACACTGAGACCTATAAAGCCACAGAAACTCCTACTGGCTGGACGAGCACTCTCACAGATGTCACTGTACCATGGGATCATGCAGGTGGCGACCTCGATGAAATCATCTATGATACTGATCAGAAAAAACCAAGTATCAAAAGTACACTCACCGTCACGACAAAACCAGAAAAACCAGATGATCTCTGGGAAAATCATGAGACACTCATCTGGAAACCGTACGAAGATCACAAAGAATTTGTCATCAAAAAAGGTGAATCAGTCGGCCTCTACCGTATCAAAGAGCCTGGGTCAATCACTATTCAAGGCAAAAAACCAAATGATACTGTGATGTTTGTCACTCCCCTCTCTGTCGGAGGCTTCAATTCTCAGACAAATGCCGAAACAGAAGCTAAAATCAGAAATATCTGTATTCTTGGTTCATTTGCTGTAGAGAAAAAAACAGCACCAGTACCAACAACGCCCGTGACTCCTCCAGCAACCGATGCAACGCCTGCACCAGCAACACCTATAACTTCTCCAGAAAAAACCGATACACCGTCGACTGATGCTGTCACTCCAGCACCTGTCACAACAGAAGAAGCCCTCGAAACAGCTAAAAAAGATGAGGCGCCAAAAGAACTCAATTCAGCTGGTCCAGAACCAGTCGTCGCTGCTACATCAGAACAAACAAAGGCTAAGACTGGAGCAGGTATGTGGTTGATTTTTATCCTTGCTTTCGCTATTGCTAGTGGTTTTCACGCCTGGAGAAAACAGAAGTAGACTATTTTATAATTTCTGTAAAATAATAACATGACTCCGGGAGCAACAACATGACCAATAGGAGATACGCCGGGTGAATCACCCGAAGTAGCAACAGGATGAATATTGCGTGATAACGGAGATAAGATAGCTCTCATAAAAGACCTCTGTACAAAAGTAAGACAAGAAAATAAAGAATCAGAAAAAAAGTACGCAGAGACTCGTGATCTGGCATCAAAAAATCGACTTATTCAAGCGCTCCTTCGAAAGACGCAAAACGAGAATATCCGAAAACAACTCTGAATATCAAATCTCAGTGAAGTTGAGACATATCTCACCGAGAATGGATGTTTCGATAATCTCCTCATAGGAAGAATCGATGATGATAGAGCGCTGCGAGCCAAAGTTCGTAATGAGCTCATCGAAAATACGCTGGATAAGATACAACAAGAATACCCTGCTCTCACTCAAGAACAAAGAGCAAAATTGGAAACTGCATTTCAAAAAGAAGACAACAATGGGAGAATCCGTGCTATCCTCGAGAATTATAAATTTAGAAAATCATTCGTAAAACGTGAAGTGGCGGTCGATATATCTATCGTGCCGAACATGACATTTGATGGAATCACAGAAAAAATACTCAAACTCGATCCGACGTTACCAAATGCACAAAAAATTCAAGATTCCTGGAGAGTCATCATGAGTCTGGCTCAACCATGAGAGACATTGAAAGAAGCATTTCAGAGAATAGCTCGAGAGTGAAGGCCGACTGATTTTAGCATTAGTGGTGCCTATGAAACATTTTTCAGTGACGAGAATACATGTCTTTCACATGGAGAGAAAGAAGAAATACGTACATTTTTGGTGAAACATTTCACACCAGTTATACCTTATAAGACTCTGCTCACGATAGCTCCTGCTTTTCAGATACGTGAAGATGAGCTCCTCGGAAAACCCCAAGAAACGCCAGAAACAGTAGATACATTTGCAGCAGAAACAGCACGGTCTCGTACAGAAGCATACAATGCAGAGAGACAGAGAATACTCGATGAAGACTATTTTGTCGATGTATCAAAACTCGATCCAAAACTCCAGACATATATTTTAGGAATGTTTGGGAATGTAGGACGCTCAGAACAGATACTAGAATATTCAAAATGATATCCAAATTCACTGAGAAGTGGAACAGGAAGTTATCGAGATAATTTTTATACAGCACATCATTTCTACCCAGAAAAACTCGAAACTCAGTCGAGCCTCATAGAAGAACTCGAGGCAAAAATGGGAGATAGAATAAAAAATATCGAACACTTCAAATCAGGTGGAGTCATGGAATATCATTCCATTGATGATAAATTAAACGATATAATCGGCTATTTCTGGATCGATGATATCGCTGATACACATGAAGAAGATAATCTCGCTGAAGATGGCATCATAAAGATGCGCTGGCTCGGAAATAACCAAGCCCCCCTGCAGGTAGCTGGGCGACAATGGAATCGTACGCCGGCTGATTTTTTTCACTTTCTCGCCAGTGGAGATGGGCAGATAGTATTCCGTGATGGTGATGAATTTAATACATCTCTCGAAGGAAAAACAGACCTCCCGAGATATGAATCTCAAAATGATATTCGTGATAGTTTTTACAAATCTCTTTCTGAAAAAAACGAAACAATGAGTGAGGAAGTATTTCAGAAAAAAGTAGATGAAAAATTCCAAGCATTTCATGGAAATAAAAAGAAGGAAGCGGAAGGAAGCTCAGAAAAGAGAAATCTACAAGAATGATCAATCATATCAATCTACATGGCTGGTGAGATGAACATGATTCATGTGAGACAGATAGACTATGCTCATGGCACTATCACTCTCTCTGATGGACAAATGCCTGAACAACCAGAAGGGCCAGACAATATGTCAGTCATGACTGTATCACTCAGTCAATTTCTCGAGCTCATCGATGCCAAAAAAAATGAATGAGCCATCATGACTCGACTTCCAACGGGGACAAAGTTTGGTGTCGAAGAATTCAATGCGATGATTCAGAATGAATCATTTAATCAAGAATTTCACAATAAACTCTCTCCTGTACGTATTCATAATGGGAAATTTGGTCAATGGAAAAATGGTGAAGGATTTGTCGATTTTCCTATTCTCAAGATCAAAGGGAAAAATGGAAAACCTCGAGACATATGGATCAGAAGTATCGATGAAAAAGATGGGACTGCAGAGGTCATGATGGGAGAATTCAAAAACCATGAGTATAAAAAAGATGGAAAACTCGCAAAAAAATGAGGTTTTAAGGGAAGTCCCCGCATTAGAATGCCTCTGGCAAATCTGTATGCCTATATCCAGAGCAATATCAATTTCCAATTTGAAAAACCAAAAGATCCTCCAACACCAGAAATAGAACAAAAACCTCAAAGCTGGTTCAATATTCTCTTCCACGCACATAGTCTGTGAGTTATTCTCCATGGTGATCTCTGGAAGGCTCCTTTTAAAGCCTGGGAAGAACACCACCACAAAGAGCATGCCTTTCATGGTAAAATGACGGCAGCTCTCGCTATAGAAAAGCTCACTCAAGGGAAATGACCAGCCTGAGCGATGATGCGATGGTTTGACTGGCCAGCCTACATGATCTCTGAATCAAATAATTCGTTTCAGGGATATCTCGATGAACTCGTACAAAAAATCGATGACATGAGTTCGTCTCACCGAGCTAAACTCATCACAAAATGGTGATCATATCACTTCCCTGATGTGAAGTTTATGGCAGCAATGCTGGGCTCGCTGCAGGTCTTTGGACAGCTCTATCCCCGAGATGGTCAATTTGATAAAGATAATAAACCAAAAGCGCCCTGGTTCTGGTACAACAACATCGTCCATGCTCTGCATCGACCCGATCTCCATATCCCACCAGCACATGGCGCAGGGAAAGATATACCAGATGATGAAACAGAAATACAAGGAATCATCCGTCTTGCGGGGCAATTCAGACATCCAATCTTGGCTGATATCAAAAGACGAGTCGAAAAATATGTCGGTAAAGGATACGAGAAAAACAAAGACGGAGGTAAATCAAATCTCGAACTCCGTGAAAGAATGGAGGACAAATATGAATGGATGATTTCAGCCGCACATAGTCGTCCGATGGAAATGCTCGGAAATTCTACCGCAAAAATGTGGCTCGAAGAAGGGTATGACACTGCGACGACAACTGGACCATATTATGCGTGGTTACTGGCTGGTGGTGAGCAAAATATACCACCTCAAATGCAGGATGATATATACCAACAATTCCGTGAACAGAGTATCAAGGTGCCGCCATTAATTTTCTGACAAAGTAAAAAGCTCGGAGATACTTTTCGAGATGCTTGTGTGACATTTGCATATACTATCAGTGAGGAATGTGGTAATACTATGGGGGAGCTCGTAAAAGTATCAAAAGAACATGGACGAATACCATGAGACAAGAAAAATAGTTGGCGAAAGAAGTTTGAACCATTCTGGGCAGACTATGGCAAAAGAATTGTCGAACGTATGACTGGCATGCGTGATCCGATGTTACAAATCATCATCAATGACCCAGATTTTTTTGATGGAGACCTCTACAAGAGTCTACCTGAGTGAAAAAAGAAGCAATACGCACGACTCAAAGATCCTGCACATCGCGATAAAATACGTCTCTACTATGAGCGACTCCAAGAGACAAATAGTGGTGCCACCTATGCAGCTCTCAAGGAAAGTGAAGGAGTATTTTATAAATGAGAACATTTCCGATTTCGTTCAGCATTTGAAACCGGATGGCCGATGGGTTGGATGGACTGGAATGGGTATTTTGATGCCAATGGTGTCACGAATTATTTCTCCGATCAGTACAAATCAGATGGTATCTTTAAAGAAGTCCGTGCTTTCATAGGAGAGATACCTCGTCTGGCAGAGAGAATGGTCGATGATATGGAAATACAGTGATCCAACAGACAAAAAATGATCGATGAAATATGTAAACGACTCTACACAAAAAATGCCGCAAAAATAAAACCAGAAATAAATAAATGTATCAAGACACCAGAAGTAGGTGCCGCTTATGCCTGTGTCCCCGCTATGATACTCGGAATAGCCGATCTCAAACGATTTAGTCCTGGTAATTCTGCAGATCAGGATTTGATAAAAAAGATGGTAGGATATGAGAATTCTATGCGTGAAGTAATTCAAAAAGCTGAACGAATGGAAGCTGCCGGAAAATGGGCTGAGGCGATCAGATATCGAGCTCGAATGTGGGAGCAAATACTTGAAAAAATCGAACAAAATAAAGAACCACACGAACTCCTCTCATGAGAAGAAGAAGATGGTGTCAAACGAGTTACGTCGGAAACAAAGTGAGAAGTATCAGGAACCATGGCTCCAAAAGTAGAAGATTTTCTAAATCTAGTACACAAAAACAGAAAAGATCATTAGTTTGATTTTTTCTTATCAAACACATAGCGCTCAGCTGCGAAAACCTGAGTATCTATTTTTTTGTCTTTCCAAGTAGGAATATCAAACTGTACTATCTTATCCGGCACAATACCAACACCATTGATAGATATCTCATTTTTCGGAGTGACCCATTGAGCAACAGTGTACTTGAGGAGAGAATTATCATCGAACGATACGAGCTCTTGCACAGTTCACTTTCCATATGATGTCTCCCCTACGATGACTGAATTAGCAGGGAAATATTCTCGAATTGTACTGGCAATGACTTCAGCGGCAGAAGCAGAGTCATGATTCACGAGGAGAACAATCTCATACTTTGACCAGTCAGCAATAGGGTTCTCCGTAGCATAACTAATGGTATCAACATGAGGATATCGGAGAATCATCGTAGGCTGTCATTTTTGGATAAAGAAATTGAGGATATTTCTCGTTTCAAACATAGACCCCCCTGGATTATTTCGGAGATCGAGAATGAGTCGTCTTTTACCCGTCTGGAGAAATTTATTCAGTGCATCTTTTATGAGCTTATCCGTCCCAAAACCAACTTCACCATAAATAATCCGAAATGCATTTGGAAGTTCGTCGGTGTCTACAAGCTTTATCTGTATTTTTTCTCGCAAGATCGTAACAGTACGCGTGGTCTTTCCAGAGAGAATATTCACATGAACCGTTGTCCCCTCTTGTCCACGAAGTCGTAGTATATCATCATCAATACCATCCTCGGTCGTCACTGGTATGCCATCGATACCAACGATTCTATCCTTTGGCAGTATGCCTGCCTTTTCAGCTGGGCTATGATCGATAACATCAGTGATCAGGAGAGATCATTTTGCATCGACATCGATGATGACTCCGATACCCACGACAGTACCATCGAGAGAGTTCTGAAAATCAGTCGATGCATCAGGACGGAAAAATTTAGTATACTGGTCACCGAGTTGATTGACGAGTCATTCTGTTGCTCCATAAATGAGCTCCTTTTCATTGATAGATTGAGACTTGAGATAGTTATCACGAATAATAGAGTAGACACTGTCGAGTACATAATAATTATCAGCTGTTGAGAGGTGATTATTTTCCGGAACGACTTGTGTTTTTACATCAGATTCGACACCTTTTACCACACCCTTATTGAGCTCTTGAATAAGCTGATACGAATAGGACATACGGACACTTGCCATGAATTGCTGATAGTCGACGAGAGTGAGTGGTGAAAAATCTGAATGTATCTCGAGACCGAAATGTTTTTTGAGAAGAAGTGCAAAAGCACGATCAGTCATTGGTCTATCTGGATCAAGTTCAGTTGATGTATTTGGTATCATACCGTAGTAGATACCTCGCTGAAGAGCAGATCTGAGAGCATATCGGCTACTAATACCACTATATTTGACGACGACAGCATTGGCTTCTTGATTTACCACCGGAAAAAGCTCAGAAAAATAGAGTGTCAATGTATCACCGAGGGTTAATCATTTCTCTTCAGCTAATACTGGTGATACTGTGAAAGAAAAAAGACAAACAAGAGAAACAAGAAAAATATTTTTTATACGCATAACTATTATTAAAAACCCGAACAGTTACCAGTGTAGCCTTCTTTCCGAGATTGCAAATAACGAAAGCTGTGGAAATAGCAAAAAATCACTATAATAACCCCATGAATATAACAGGCATTATCATTTCTTTTGGAGTTGGTTATCTCCTCGCTTGGTGTTTACGATCGATTATTGGACATTTTTCAGCACAAAAAGAGTTTTGTAATCTCCACCATACAGGAATACGATGGAGGTTTATTCTTGCTACTATTTTCATCATCATAGGGTGGTACACTCAGAGCGAAGTATGGTTTCTCGCCAGTGGTTTCACATTCTATGAATCAAAATCTAAATGGTGCATCTATCAGGCATTTAAAGGGCAAAGTAGAATTCGATAAACATGACGGACCTCTCAAATATATCAGCTATACTTTTCGATTTTGATGGCGTCATCGCTCACACGATACCTATTTTTCGACAAGCCATGTTTCGGTTCTTTCGTGAGAAAAATCTATCCGTCACAGAGAGTGATTTTGAAGCTGACGGTTGGGCAAGTAAATCACTCGCCCAATTCTGTGCCATACTCTCAGAGCAATATGATATACATCTCGAAGTTCAGGAACTCAGAACACAGATATGGCAGACTCAGGTCGACCTCATCAATGCAGGTCTCGAGTCAGACCCGAGTTTGATACCTTTTCTAGAATATTGCAAAGCCAGTGGAATACTCATAGCTATCGGTTCAAATTCGTTTTGAGATCGTGTCGAATGGGTCATAAAAAAGATGAATATTGATACATATTTCCGCCACGATATAGAACACCCAGAACAATGATACAATATCATAGGAGCCAATGATCTCATCCATCATAAACCCAACCCAGAAGTTTGGATAAAATGTGCAGAAATGCTCGGAGTATCACTCCATGAATGTCTCGTTATCGAAGATGGTCTGCCTGGACTTACTGGTGCAAAAACATGTGGCGCACGAAGCATCTATTATCATCGATTTTGCCGACCAGAAAAAGCTTGTATTGAAATAGCAGAAAAAAGTGTGGAGAGTTTTTCAGAGCTTATTTGATAAATTATGATTCACAATACAATTTATTCCATGATAAAAATACATAAAAAATACCTTCTCTTAACAATAATAACATGAGGAGTATGGTGGAACAATGCTCTGGCAGTTCCTCCTCCTGATTTTATCATACAGATAGCATCTCAGCTCGGAAGCTTTTTCACTATTGGTCTCGCTGTTGGAAGTGCTCTGTTTGCGAGTTCGTATCAATTTTTACAAATATACGCTTCAAAATACAAAAAAACATTTTGGATTACAACTATATGTGTTCTCTTTTGAGTAGCATTAGGCGGAGCATACGTGCTTGATAACTATTATCAGAAAAAGACAGAAGAAATCGAAAATTCTTCGTGGGCAGAGTATTATGAAAAAAATCCAGAGAATAATTTCGACAATATGACGCTCGGATCGAGTGCAATAAAAGTAGCTGATACTTCAAAAAAAACTACCCCCGCAGAAAAAACTGAGAAAAAAGAAGAGAAAAAAGCAGAAAGTGAATTTTTTAAGAAAAATAAAAACAAACCACTACTCGTCTCAAATAAAGATTTCAATAAAATAATAAAAGCATCAGACAAACCTTTTATTCTCGATGCGCGAGAAAATCTAGAATATGATATAGGGAAAATACCCGGGAGTACTCACATACGATTTGTCGATCTCAGGGCAGGAAAATGGGAAAAATTACCAACCGATAGAATAATCTACGTCGTTTGTTGGTCAGGAATGCGTGGGAAAGAAGTGGCTGAGTATCTCAGGAGTCAATGAATAGTAGCACAGTACCTAGAAAAATGAGTCGATGGTTGGGTGACTTTTTGAGGTCTATGGGAAGGTGAAGTAAAGTTTTGAAAAGTGTATAACAAGAAGAATTATCAGAGACTTTTCACAACCAAGGAATTGCGAAAGAAAAAAAGTATCATCTTCGTAGACTCTCGTGAACCAGAAAAGTATAAAGAAAAACATATTGCTGGATCAATAAGCATACCTCTCATGTATACTCCGACTGAATCGTTTGAAAAAGTATTTTCACAGGTAAAAGAAAAATCAGAAATTGTTGTTATCTGCGATGCCTATATCAATTGTTTTGATGCAAAAATGACAGGCATTGAATTAGAAAAACGTGGCGCAATCTTTCTTGGTCGGTACAATAAACCATGAGAATTTTAATCAGAGTATAAACTGGGTACTGCTAGAATAAAATTATGTTTATAGAATCAAAAGACATCTCGCTGGATACAAAGACTGTTTGAAATAAAACAAAACAACTCAAACTCCTCAAAGAGGCATGATATAATGTACCGGATTTTATCGCTCTACCAACTGATACGGTATCGGCTTGTGCAACAAATAAAGAAACTCTCATAGAGTGCTGCAATATAATACGAGAAACATTCCCAAAACAGCTCTACGCTGTACGATCCTCCGCACTCACAGAAGACGGAAGTGTATCATCTATGGCAGGCCAGTTTGAAACAAAAGTATGAGTAAAGGATGATTCACTCGAAGAGGCAATCCTAGAAATCATACTTGATGCACAAAATAAACTCACAAATCTCAGCCTTTTCTCTATTATCATTCAAGAATATATAGAGCTTGAGTACTCTGGGGTCTGTTTTACAAGAAATCCAAATTGAGGACGAGAAATGATCATAGAATCACATAGATGAAGAGGTGAAAACCTCGTCGGCGGTGAAATAATTCCGACACAAGAGCGCTTTTATCATGGAAAACAAACCAGTATCTATGGCCAATCAACAGAGGTCTTTGAACATATAGAAAAATACTACGATTTCCCTCAAGACATAGAGTGGGGAATAAAAAATGGAGAACTCTTTATACTCCAGACGCGTCCAATTACGACTCTCACAAGAGAAAAATACAATGAAATACAATTCCTCGAAAATACACTCCCCAAAAATCATGATTTTTTTTATGAAAAAACAGAAATTTCAGAAATGGCAGCACGCCCCACGCCTTTTACTTTCTCACTGCTAGAGAAAATCTACGGAGAAAATGGACCTGTCATGAATACTTACAAGAAATACTGAATACGTTTTCTTGTACAATCTTTTTTGATACTCATAGGAAATGAGCTCTACGCAGATCATAACTGCGAGACAAAGACACTTCTCCCATCCTACAGCTGGAACAGAATATCATCAGCACCAAAATTTACCACACTACGATGAGCATGGACGACCATAAATAATCTCATCAGACTCATATTTTTGAGGAAAAACCCTGCCACCATATACCAGCTAAAAAACCTCCTAGAAAAAAAAATAATCACCACAGATTTCTCAGAAAATTTGAACAATTTTCTCGTAGCGTATGAAACTGTATTTGAGATAAATCTCTTTGCAGCTCGTGCATTAAAAAAACTAGAAATACTCATCAAAAAAGAACCCGTAGATATCACCGATATTTTAGGATGATGTCCTTTTCTTCAGAGAAAAGGTATAGATATACAAGCAGATACCCTGTGAGAACTTCTCTGAAACACCCTAGAAATCAGCGATACAGAACCTCTCTACAAATGAATACATGGCAAAAATGAAAACGATAAAACAGTATCCTGGTGGCAAAATATACCTCTATGGAAAAAAAATCTCTACGAAAAACCGATTTCTGAAGCCATCGCATACCAAGAATACAGAGAATATGCACGTATATTGATGGTAAAATACATGAATCATCTCAGAAAAAGTCTCCAAAACATCTCCTGAGAAACAATCGAAGAAGTTTATTTTAGAACTATTCCTGAAATCGAAGAAGAAACATATGATAAAAAACTGTGTGAGGAGCGTAAGAATATCTATACAAATGGGCAAAAATATCATCTACCGAGCATTCTCAGCTCCGATGTGCCCAAATCCGCGTCCTCAAAGGGTCTCTCAGCAGGGCAAGCGCGAGGCACAATTGTCATAAGTGAAAATATCACGTCGACACCTCGCCCGAGAATACTCTGGACAAAAATACTCTCACCAGAACTCACGCAATACTTCGATGAAATAGATGGGATTATAACAGAAAATGGATGACTCCTTTCTCATCTTGCGATTATAGCACGTGAGAGAAAAATCCCTGTCGTCGTCACAAATACTCCCAATTTTAGAATGAATGATGTGCGAGAAATAGACGGAACAACAGGTGAAATAAAATCTGTATAATCTACTTCATAAAATACCTCAGAAAATCTCCGTGATTCAAAAATGCCTTCCTCGAGAAGGCAATTTTTTTGCCTGAAAGCACTTCTGCACATTGCTTTGTGTCTTGTTTTATAATCTGCTTCATAGCGTCAAGTGTTTTCCCACCTTCACTTCCCCACTCAAGCGTATATTTCCCGAGCTGCATAAAGACACGACGGACGCCGAGTGATGAGAGCCGGAGTCGTGCACGGATCAGGAGGAAAAGATGATCGACGGCTGATTGTTTGATATCGATACGAGTCTTGAGCGGTTCGATGACTTCTGCAAGTTCTTCCTCACTCCTGACGGATTCAAGTTCACGATAGAAGTGAATCTTCTCGATGTCTGAACTAAATGCCTCGTCAGGAATATACGCACTGATAGGCAGATCAATCGTCGTATCCACTTTTGATTCTTTTTTTCAGGATTGAAGCTCTTCGATTTTTTGCTCAAGAAGTTTCAGATAAAAACTCACACCCACATCTCGTGTTTTTCCTGATTGTCGAACACCCAATACATCTCCGACTCAGCGAATTTCCATATCACGAAGCGCAATCTCAAATCCTGCACCGAGATGCGTGTGATTGGCAATAGTCATAAGGCGTTCTCGTGCTTCATCCTGGAGTTCTGGTTGTCGATACAGGAGATAACAGATTCCCTGAATTTTTCCTCGTCCTACACGTCCACGGAGTTGGTGGAGTTGTGCGAGTCAGAAATCTTCTGCCTCATCAATGATGATCGTATTGGTATCGAGAAAGTTGATACCATTTTCGATGACAGTCGTCGTGAGGAGGACATTGTGCATGCCGAGTTTGAATTCCATGATGCGGTCTTCGAGTTCGTCAGATGGGAGCTGACCATTCGTGATTACGACTTTTGCTTTTGGAACGAGTGATTCGATTTCTTTCTTGAGAATGGGAAGAGTTTTGATGGTGTTGTGAACGAAAAATACTTTTCACCCGCGAGCGAGTTCTTCTTCTATGGCGCGTTTGACGATAGTCTGGTCATAGCGAGCGACTGCGGTATGAATCGGCTTTTTCCCGTGTGGTGGAGTCGAGAGAATTGAGAAATTTTTCACACCAGAGAGAGCGAGATTGAGAGAGCGAGGAATCGGAGTCGCTGAGAGTGCGAGCGTATCAACCCCTGCCTTGAGATGCATGATTTTTTCTTTATCTGCTACACCGAATTTATGTTCTTCATCGACGACGACGAGTCAGAGATTGCGAAATTTTATATCAGGTGAGAGGAGCCTGTGTGTCCCAATCACACAATGAATCGAGCCATCTTTGAGTCACTTCAAAACGGCATTGATTTCTTTCGTCGTACTCATACGTGTCATCATCGCTACATTCACGCCAAACGGTTTGAGGCGCTCACGAATTGACTCATAATGCTCATACGCGAGGACCACAAGTGGCGCAAGGAAGATGGTTTGTTTTTCATTCAAAAAGGCTCGATACACGGCATGGAGAGAAACTTCTGTTTTGCCAAATCCGACGTCACCCGAGAGGAGTCGATCCATGGGTTTTTCACTATTCATATCTGCCATAATCGAAGCAATTGCTTCTTCTTGATCGAGCGTGTGTTTGTGTGGAAATGCGACGTGAAATGTCTCTTCTTTCTCTGGAAAATCCATCATCGAAACACCACCAGCCATCCGACGAGCGGCATGATTGGCGAGGAGTTCTTCGGCGATTTGTTGGATTTCTTCGTTGGTTTTTGCGAGGATAGTTTTCCATGCCGGTGAACCCAGACGAGTGAGTGTCGGCGTCGTCTCTCCAACAAATTTACTGACACGATGAAGCTCCTCGACCGGCACAAAGAGTCTATCCTTCTCGGCGTATTCTATCTCGATATATTCTCGCTCTGTCCCCGATAATGTATTGCGGACGATTCATTGAAAAATACCAACACCGTGAAAGAGATGCACGACAGGATCTCCGGCTTTTATCTGCACGAGGAGATCGAGCTGTGGTCGCTTCTTCCGTCGAAATACTCCACCCATAAGTGGTCAAATCAGCTCATCAGTAATCACACACTTCCCGTCCATCACAAACGATGGACCTCATAATTTCCACTGGTGTATACGAGCCTCTATCTCATTATCCGCACAAAATTTCTCCATCACAGGTGTCTGTTTTGTGAGGACGAAAATATTTTTTTGCTTCTTGAGGAACTGAACTAACTCAGAAAGTGTATCGCACTCAACATACTCAATTCCCACACTCAGATGAGCCGAATCAGTAATCTGATTTATCTCAATCGGCGAGTGCTCACGACGAATCCGCCCGAAATCAGGTGCGAAATCGAGACCAAGAGCGAGGGATTGTGCTTTTTCAGAAAACATACAAAACAGCTAGAGTATAATATTTATACTATTTTCACAACTATAAATGTCTAAGAATAATAGCAAAAAATGCGGCAAAATACTTGTAAATAAAGAAAAAATAGGATACGATGAGAAGGTACACATGAACTGAACAATTTTACCATCGGAAAGCCCAAAACACGATATAGATAGAATGCGTGAATATTTTGCTAATCAGGGATATACCAGAATTGAGATTTTAGGACAAAATTTCATGGCAAATTCTTCACGTAAGTTCTACGATGACGAATGGGTATTACGTGAATTAGGACAGAATTTTCTCGATGCAAATAGAGCATATCCACGAACAATTAATGGAGTAGAAATATCTGTATCTCAAGCAAATGCAGGAAATAAACATCTCTCAATTACAGGAAATTGGTCTTTCAAAGACCCAACTCACCTCATAGTAATGGGTTCAGAAAAAGACAATGTTAATGACGCGGGGGGGAATGGGGCAGGAATAAAACAAACAGCCGCAATACTCTTGCAACATAATGACAATTGCGAATTTCACATAAATGGTGAGGGCTGGAAAGTCGAATACAAAAAGGTGACAAAAGCTGATATTCCTGAGCTCGAAAGAGAGCCCTGGATTATTGCTTGTCTGAAAAATACAACAAATACAGGCACTTGTAGTTATGAGGTTACTCTCCCTGAAAGCCACTCTCTGTTTACTGCTACTGATAGAATACACGATATGTTTGTTTGTGATGAAAATAGTTTTCTACAAAATCCTGACTTTGTTAGTGAAAAACTCACAATAAAGTGGCCAAAAAATAAAGATGAAATAGGAAGACTATTTATCGCTGGACAAGTAACACCATATACCGAAGAACAAAACAGATGATGAGAAGAGGTGAAAGTTACAGCACGTTGGCCCGGCCCTAAAGGTGTCTCGATGGCTATATCAGATGTAGATGCTATTGAGAAACAACGAACTCTCGATCGCTGAAAAAAATCCACCGAAGATCTGTTCACACTTATTACCGAAGCGACAAGAGGACTCTCACATGAAGAATATATCCAACTCATTACAGGTTCCGAACATATCTGGGCAGGCGATCAAAGTGCCATATATAGTTGGGATAAAGAAGGATATATGGGGATACTTGTTTGCGCGGTAACTCATCTCGAAAATGTCGAGCCACCGTTCAATATTATGGAGCTTTTCCCAAACAAAAAATATATTACGTGCTCGAGGAATAAAGAACTCAATAAAAAACTTGAGAAACAAGGCTATATCATTTGCCCTTGCCATTTCGCAAAACTCCAAATGCCGAAAGCCGAAGACGTCGCTGGAATAGAAGGGATGGCAGATGTGTATTCACCAAATATACGTGAATATGATTTAGAATTCCACGGTGCATATATTTATCACAAAGAATCAAATTTTAAAAACTGGAGTCAATATTGGTCAGCATGGAGAAATATATGATTGTGGAAAAAGAAACGGAACGTCTATACCCATGAACAAATTCTCTCTGACGAACATACAGAAATTCGAGTAAAAAACCAAGATGTTCAAAATATCCGTGACATGATAGGCTATGGGCTAGCACGGGGTTGGCTCAAGAGTCCTTGCTTTCTCTTAACAGAGAAAAAAATGATTACGTTCGGCTACGACCAGAAATCATGATTGATTATGCGAGTCATGGACAGAGAGTGAGAAAACACAGATATGCCCTGAATATATCTAAGTACAGATCAATCTCTCTCAGAAAAAGACTTGAGTTACGAAAAGAAGAAGAAATCGTTGTCACCACTTTTGATGACAACACTCACCGCTTTATTCTTGTTAGGGAGCGGTACAGTTATGTTACAGAAAACTGAAAAAGGAAGAAATATATGGAGAAAAATAGACGAGATAGTACACGCTGGACCTGCAGAAGTCACAATGATAACAACTCAAGACAAAATAGAGTCCCTCATAGCAGAATGTAACAACTATAAAATCACACCGAGCAAATCAGAGAGTCTATTAATACAAAGAGCATACCAAAAAGAACAAGCTGATGGCATAGCAAACATGAAAGTCATAGAAAATCCCCCTGAAGCAATGAAAAAACGTCTCAATAGTATGGTAGCATATTGTGCATTAATTACTGGTGTCGAAGTTAAAGTGCCATTCTTTATTTATCAGTGAGACGGATTCAAATGAGTAAATATGGGTAGGAAAAGCATATGAATTCATGAAGAACTCTTAAAGGGAAGTTTTTTTCATGCATTTCCCACATTTCTACATGAAATGGCTCACATGTATGGAGAGTGACATAACGCAGATTTTCGCGCTGCACTCCAATCATTTTTCAGTAAATCAATACAAACATACGATATTATACTAAAAAAACAGGTAAAAAATGAAGACTTAACAGATATGGAAAAATTGATGCTCAGACAGGTCAATATTTGGGAACAAAATGAAGTAAAATAGAAACTTGATTAAAAAGCTGTTTCTTTTCGTGTGTTTAATGATAGGGGCAGAGCCAATTATAGGTGGTTTCAGAGAATTATAGATAGTGAATTTTCAGAAAAAGACTATACTTCTTCTATGAAAAAACTCCTCTCTCTTATCGCCGTCTGTCTCTGTCTCTGAGCCTGTGCACCACAGGTAACTCCAGCGGACCATGAGACGGCGCAGTATCTCGCTACAAAAAATATCATCAAAAACTGGGATAGTACGCCAGGAAAATATCAATGGAATGAAAAAATCACACGAGTCGAGGTCGTCGACATGGCACTCGCAATGGCTGATGTGAAGAAAAACAAGACCTGTCGATGAGACTTTATCGACATACCAAAAACAGAAGAAGATGTCTGTCGTACGATGGAATCAGCAGCCGATCATGACATCATCAGTGCACAAAAAGATGTCCCACGAGAAAAAAAGAAAGCCCGACCGCACGATGAAATCATCCGTGCAGAAGGGCTTGCGATACTGATGAAAACATGTGAAGACGATGGAGCATGGGCAGGATATAGCTATTATTATTCTGCAAATCTTCCATGGGATGGACACGACAGTGGGTACAAGGATATCTATTATTACGGTGCCGAGTGGCAAGCTCAAGTCTTCTATGAATACGTGAGAAAGATACTCCATGACGATGCACAACTCCATGTAAATCCTTGGGCAACAGTAAAGGCAACTCGGAAAGATGTCCTCGAATTTGCAAAAAACATCATGAAGTACAAAGAGAAGCAAATACAACAAAATTAACAAAAATACGGTTTTTGAGTATACTCCCCGCATGAATACCTATGTAGCGCTCCTCCGTGGCATCAATGTCAGTGGTCAAAAAATGATCAATATGAAAGACTTCAAAGCACTCCTTCTCAAGAATGGTTTTGAAAGTGCGATGACCTATATTCAGAGTGGAAATGTAGTCTTCAAGAGTGATGAAAAAAATACCGAAAATCTCACAGAAAAAATGTGAGAACTGATAAAAAATCATTATGGATTTGAAGTGCCGATTCTCATCCTGACAGAAAAAAATCTCCTCACAATACTCGAGAAAAATCCGTACAACGATAGTAAAAAAGATATCACGAAACTTCATGTCACTCTCCTGGATAACATGCCAGAAACATCGCTTCTTTCGAGTACCAGAGATGAAAAATTTCAGAGCGATGAATTTGTCATAGATGGCACAACAATCTATCTCTATTGTCCTGATGGATATGGTATGACGAAGTTCTCAACTATGTTCTTCGAGAAAAAACTCGGTGTCACAGCGACAACCAGAAACTGGAAAACGATGGAAGCGCTCGAAAAACTCGTCAAATGAGAAAATTTAGTTCAGAAACCAGCATAATATCTATGAGTTTTTTCAAAAACATAAAAAAGACCTTTGCTATATTCTTTTGCACCAAGATCTAACATCATTTTAATTGATGCAAGATGACCTCCTTCACATGCACCATAAAGTCCCATATTATAACAAATTGCACCAAGATCTAACATCATTTTAACGACTGCTTCGTGACCCCCTTTACATGCATAATAAAGTCCAAAATTATAGTATGCACCAAGATCTAACATAATTTTAACGACTGCGTCGTGGCCTCCTTCACATGCACATATGAGTCCAATATTATAATCAGTAGCACCAATATCTATCAACATTTTTACTATTTTAAGATGGCCTTCTTTACATGCCTTATATAGTCCACCATTGTAATCATTCGCACCTAAAGATAACATCAATTTAACAATTTCAATATGGCCTCCTTCACATGCACCTATGATACCATCATTATAATCTGTACATCCATTTAAAATCATTAAATCGATAATATCTTTTCGATTTTCTTTGCAAGCTTTTTGCAGATCGGAAGAGCACACGTCTGAACTCCAGTCACG
>CALEVN010000011.1 GCA_937924685.1 uncultured Candidatus Altimarinota bacterium
AAAAATGGCGTCAATCGTAACAAGGAAAAACCAGGAAATGATCCTGTTATAAAATTTATGCAGTATCTCGTGACAGCAAAAGCACAGCAGACATTTTTTGAAAACTATGAGTACTACCTCCCATCACAGATGTCACTTCTGAAGTCTGAAAAGGATACTCAGATAGATAAAAAAACAGGTGAACTCCGTATGACTGTCGGCGATTGGTATGTCGATACTCAAAAATTCATCGCCTACGATATGGGTATTCCTCACGTCTTTGGTACTATTGTGGAAAAAGCATTTGATGAACCAGGTGCGACATCGAGTGTCATCGCGAAAAATATCCTCGACTATATCAGCTGTCGCGTGAAGCATATCCTTGATCCCGATACATATGATCAGGCGTGTGGTTGTATCAAGGATACACAATCCAACAACAATCATTACTGGCCGGTGTGTGAGCGAGGTGTCTAACATCTGTCTATGAAAAAAATCTTTCGTTCTTTTATTCGCCATCTTTTTTGTTTTTTGGCACGTCTCTGTATCCTCCGACATAAACCTTTTGTCATAGGTGTGACAGGTTCATTTGGTAAAACAACTGTACGGCACATCATCACCGAGATTCTTCGTCGAGCAGGGAAAGATGTCTACTCACCAGAATGAAACTATAATGGTGAATGGTGACTCGCATTTTCTGTCCTTCAGGTCCGAAGTGGATGACAGAGTTTTCGTGCTTGGGTGAGTGCTTTTTTTGAATCTCTCTGGGCTCTGATACGCTCTGACTATCCTCATATTCTCGTGCTTGAATACGGTGTCGATCATGTTGGGGAGATGGATATACAGGTGCAGATAGTTGAGCCAGATATTGCACTCTTTACGAAATTATCACCGAGTCATATAGAATGATTCGGAACAGTAGAAAAGTACTTCAATGAAAAAAAGAAACTTCTTCACAGGAAAAATAAAAATACTTTTGCTATCGGTAATGGTGATGATGTTCATCAATCTGATTTCGTCTGTCAGCTCTGGTATGGACGAGATGGTCGTCGGAGTGATCTCGTCTTCTCGAATACAGTAGAGCACCCTGATGGTCTCGAGAGTGATTTTTCCTATAAATGAAATTCGTATCACGTCGTCTCTCCAATACTTGGAGGACATCATGTAGAGTTGCTCGCTGGTGCATTTCTCGTCGCAGGAGAGATGGGGATACCACCACTCGACACACTTTCTTTTCTCCGACATATTCATCTCCCACACGCACGAGGGAATCTCCTCAAGTGACTCCATGATAGTCTCGTCATCGATGGCACCTATAATGGAGGATTTGATCCTATCGTCGCTGGTGTCGAGATGCTCGCTCGACTCGCCAAGACTGAATGAAGAAAAACTATCGCACTTCTCGGTGATATGCGTGAACTCGGTGCACTTGAGCGTGAGCGACACGAAGAACTCTGGGAGAAACTTCGTACTTTTGATATCGATCATTATATCTTTGTCGGAGCTGTTTCATGTGAAGTGATCCAGCCACTCATCGATGATACATGGAGAGAAAAAACATTTTTTACACTCGATTCTCGTGTCGCAGGGGAGTACATACGCGCACTTCTCTCGGGCGATCCAGATAAGTATCTCCTCTTTGCTAAGTGAAGTCAGAACACTATCTATCTCGAAGAAGCTCTCAAATACTTTATTTTTCCAGAAGAATACCTGAAGCTCGTACGACAAGAAGATCTCTATGTAAAAAAGAAATGAGATTTTTATAAGATGCTTGAAATCTAGTACAAAATACAAAGTACAAAATACACCACGACCGATTTATTTCTTCACCTCTCTGTATGCTCAAAATATTTTTTATCTTCATGAGCACGATCGTCCTCTTCCTCGCAATAGATGCTCTCTGGATCACGTTCTTTGGATCAAAATGGTACGCGCAGTATCTCAGTCATCTCACGTCTGGAAAGGTCGCTCTTACGCCAGCGCTTCTCTTCTACGTGATATACATCGGTGGCATACTTTTCTTCGTTATTTTGCCTGCTCTCGCATGACATACGCCTCTCACTGAGGTAGCACTTCGTGGAGCACTTCTCTGATTCTTTGCGTATAGCACATATGATCTCACCAATCAAGTCTTTATGAAAAATTGGCCTTGGTTTATCACGATCACTGATATTCTCTGGTGAGCGTTTGTGACGGGAACTGTGGCGACACTCATAGTGAAATTTTTTAGATAAAATGTTAGCTTGGAGTTTGCATTGTCATTCTGAGGTGCTCAAAAAATCAGTAGAGTAAGCACCGTGAGAATCCATCCCCGTTTAAATCCATGGATTCCCACGCTTCCTCTTCGTAAGCTCAGAGTTCGCTCGGAATGACAGAGATACAATTTATCATTAGAATTCAATTATCATTTTTTTATGCTCTCAATTTTTCTCACTCTCTGTGTCATACTTTTTTTCTGGATGACAGGATGGTATTTCATCGCTCTCTTCTTTCGTCGGACTGATATCGTCGATATGGTGTGGTGACTCAGTTATGGAGTAATCGCACTTGGTTTATTTTTGATTTTTCATTCGCAGAATCTCGCTCTTATTCCACTGTGTTTTATTCTTCTGTGGTCTGTGAGACTCGTCACGCATATCATCACTCGACTCAGAAAACATGCAGAAGATACACGTTATGCAGCCTTTCGTATTTCATGGTGAAAATATTTTTTCGTAAAATCATACTTCTATATTTTTCTTTTGCAGTGATTTTTTATTGCGATTATTTCTCTCCCGATGTTATTTATTTTTCGATGAGATATTTTTCTGACACCACCATTTATTCTCTGAGCAATACTCTGGATAATATGATTCCTCTGCGAGTTTTTCGCGGATCGTCAGATGAATAATTTTCGTCGTGATCCAGAACATAAATGACAAATAATTCAATCATGACTCTGGAAATATTCTCGTCATCCGAATTATTTTTGAGAGCTCCTTATGTGGTGGAGTGTGTGGATGATGAGTGTGGAGAGTGTAGAAAGTTTGATCGGCATTCTGAGTCCACTTCTCCTCAGTTATATCATAATCTATGTCACGTGAATACCGCTTCTAGAAGAGCATCTGAAGGGGAGACAATGATATGAAGAATACGTACGAAAAACGAGTATTCTCATTCCTCTTCCACCGAAAAAATAAATATTTTTTTCACGTAATAAAATAAAATTTTTTTCTAAAAAATATTTTTTTATTTTTTATTTTTCATCTTGAAATAATTTATTTTTTTATAAGAGAGACTTGATTTACTCTTATGCAAAACATCGCCAGAGTTTTTTGAATTATTCGTTTATGATTTTTTATTATATGTATGTACACGAATATGATTTTTGGAAAGGCATTAATTAATGCTAAATAAATATAAATATATACAATTTTTTCACGTTCGTTTTTTATTTTTTATTCTCTTTTCTATGGCACTCGCTAAGAAAAAAGTTGCTGCTAAAAAAGCACCAGCTAAGAAAAAAGCACCAGCTGCTAAAAAGAAAGTTGTTGCTAAAAAAGCACCAGCTGCTAAAAAGAAAGTTGCTGCTAAAAAGAAGAAGTAATTCTTTTTTTCAAAATTTATACCTCTCGTTTCGGGAGGTATTTTTTTGTCATACCGACGAAAGTCGGTATCCAGGGCAAGATTCGTTTTGTACTTTTTCTGAAAAAAGTACCAAAATCATTTAGGGGATAAAAACTCGGACAGTTTTATCATCTATCAGTTCTGTGTTCATGGACCTTAGACAGTTTATCCCCTAAAAACCTATTTCTCTATTTCAACTGTTTTTCTACTTGGAGTTCAATTTTATATTTCTATAATTACTTCTATGAAACTCCCACCACTCACCTCTATCGGACACGTGCATCTCACCGTCGCGAATCTCGATCGCTCACTCGCGTTCTATCGAGACATACTCGGATTTGAAGTCACGACGACGTACGGAGACTCTGCCGTCTTCCTCTCTGCGGGATGATATCATCATCATATTGGACTCAATACGTGGAAAGGAGAAGGAGTGCCACCTCCACCACCTCGCACAAGTGGACTCTATCACTTCGCGATTCTGCTTCCTTCACGAGTGGAATTGGCGAAAGTCATCCAGCGACTCATCGATGCAGGCTATCCTCTCGATGGTGCGAGTGATCATAGCGTCTCTGAAGCCATCTATCTCCGTGATCCTGACTCTATCGGTATCGAGCTCTATCGTGATCGACCGAGAGGAGAATGGAAGTACGACGAACATGGCAATGTCACCATGGTGACAGAAGCGCTCAATATAGATGATTTACTCGGGGAATTGGAGCAATAAAAAAAGTTTCTTTTCTGCGTTGTGAAAAGGAGAGAATGAATATAATCAGATCATGGAAAAACGAGAACTCTCAGAAAGAGATATCTGTACAAAATTTATTACTCCGGCTATCGAAAAATCTGGATGGAACCTCCATTCCCAAGTGCGGGAGGAGGTTACTTTTACTGATGGACGGATTGAGGTTAAGGGCAAAACTGTAAAACGCGGTGAAAAGCGACGCGCTGATTACGTGCTCTATTACAAGCCAAATCTCCCGATTGCCATAGTAGAAGCCAAAGATAACCGTCATACCATTGGTGCTGGTATGCAACAAGCAATTGACTATGCTCGCACTCTCGATATTCCCTGTGCCTTTGCTTCTAATGGCGATGGTTTTATATTTCATGACTTCACAAATTGAACAGAAACTGAGATATCACTTGATGAATTCCCAACACCAGTAGAGCTTTGGGAAAAATATAAATCCTATAAATGAATTATTACCCCGGAAGTTGAAAAAATTGCACTTCAAGATTATTACTACGATAGCTCGGGACGCGGTCCACGTTATTATCAGCGTATTGCAATCAATCGAACGGTTGAGGAAATTGCAAAATGAAATAATAGGATTTTTCTCGTCATGGCAACAGGGACAGGAAAAACTTATACAGCATTTCAGATTATCTGGAGACTTTGGAAAAGTGGAATGAAAAAACGGATCCTTTTTCTTGCTGATCGCAATGCTCTCATAGATCAGACAAAACGTGGTGATTTCCGCCATTTTAAGGATTCCATGACGGTTGTACAAAAGCATCAGGTTGATAAGTCATACGAAATCTATCTTGCACTTTACCAGGGGCTTACTGGTAATGAGGAAGAAAGCAATATTTACAAACAATTTTCTCCTGATTTCTTTGATCTGATTATAGTCGATGAGTGTCACCGAGGAAGTGCCCGTGATGATAGTGCATGGCGTGATATTCTTTCTTATTTTTCCAGTGCTACCCAAGTAGGGCTTACAGCCACCCCGAAGGAAACCACTGAGATTTCCAATATCGATTATTTTGGTGAACCAGTTTATACATACTCCCTCAAACAAGGTATTGAAGATGGGTTTCTAGCTCCGTACCGTGTTATTAAGGTTGGGCTAAATATTGATCTCGAAGGGTGGAGACCTCCGAAAGACTTTCTCGATAAAAATGGAAATCCAGTTGAAGATCGTATTTATAATATCTCTGACTTTGATCGCTATCTCGTCGTGGAAGATCGACGAAAAATCGTTGCCAGGAAAATCACCGAATTTCTCAAGGCGACGGACCGTTTCGCAAAAACAATAATCTTTTGTGTTGATATAGAACATGCGGAAGGTATGCGTCGTGCCCTGATAGCTGAGAATGCTGATGAGATGATGAAGAATGATAAATATGTCATGCAAATCACAGGTGACAATCTGGAATGAAAGAAAGAACTGGATAATTTTACTAGCCCTCAAGAAATCTACCCTGTTATTGTGACCACTTCAAAACTCCTTACTACTTGAGTAGATGCTCAGACTTGTAAACTAATAGTATTAGACTCAAATATCGAATCTATGACCGAATTTAAACAGATTATCGGTCGTGGAACTCGTATCAACGAGGACTATGGAAAACAATATTTCACAATCCTCGATTTCCGAAATGTGACGAAAAAATTTGCTGATCCTGATTTTGATGGAGAGCCTATCATGATTAAAGGACTTGGTGAGGATGATATAATTGATGGAACTGATGTCGAATGAGATGAAGAAACTGCGGAAGAGGAGACTGTTCTTGTAACTCATGGGCCAACATTCACTACAAAAACGAATGGCCCCCGTGAAAAAACCTATATCAAAGGAATCGATGTTTCTATTCTTGTAGAGCGCTTATTAACTTTCGACAATAACGGAAAACTTGTGACGGTGAGCTTGCGAGACCATGCCCGTGAGGTTCTTCTCGGAAAATTTGCGACACTTGATGCCTTCCAGCACTATTGGAGCGACAATGTTCGCAAAAAGGCACTCATCCAAGAGCTTTCAGAAGCAGGGCTTAATATTGAAGAAGTCATGGTGAACGTAAAAGAATCCGAAAGTTTGAAGGGTTTGGATATATTCGATCTCCTTTGTCTCCTGGCATATGATGCGCCTCCACTTTCTCGAAAAGAGAGAGCTGAACATGTTCGAAAGAAGAATGTATTTCAGAAATACGGTTTTCAGGCCTATGAAGTCCTGAATGCGCTTCTCGATAAGTATGCTTCGGCGGGAATCGAAGAAATCGAAGACCGCTCAATTCTTCAGGCTGATCCGTTCCGCCAACTCGGGACTCCTCTCGAAATCCTGAAACGCTTCGGAAATACTGACAAGTATGAAGAAGCTCTCACTGAACTCGAGTCTGCACTTTATTCCGTAAAACTCTAATTACTACATGACGAACCTCTCCGCATTTATAAAAACCATACGAAATACCATGCGGCAAGATCGCGGGGTGAATGGTGATGCTCAACGCATAGAACAACTCGGATGGATGTTATTTTTAAAGATTTTCGATGATCAAGAACAAGAGCTCGAAGCTATGCGTTCTGATTATATATCACCAATTCCAAAAGAACTTAAATGGAGAACTTGGGCATCAGATGACGAATGACTCACATGAGATGATCTATTGAGATTCATCGACGATAAACTATTTCCAACTCTTCGAAATATCACTATTGCCGAGGGGGACATTCGAGCATCACTCGTACAACATGTTTTCGCTGAGAATAATAACTACATGAAATCGGGGGTGTATATCCGCCAAATATGTAATCTCGTGAACTCCATTGACTTCACTACCTCCAAAGATCGTCATGTTTTTGGGGATATTTATGAAAACATTCTTAAGGAGCTCCAGAGTGCTGGAAGTGCCGGAGAATTTTATACTCCTCGTGCTGTGACAGAATTCATGACTGAGATGATCGATCCAAAACTCGGAGAATCAATTATGGATCCAGCATGTGGAACTGGATGATTTCTCGTGAATACAATTGAACATATTCGTCGTGCTGGCTCAATCAATACCATCGAGGATATTGAAACGCTCAATAAAACTATTCAAGGAACAGAATACAAGCCGCTACCATACATGCTCGCTGTAACAAACCTTATCCTACATGGCGTGGAGTCTCCGGCAATCCGATATGACGATTCTCTCGCGGTAACCTACCATGATATAAAACGATCCCAAGAAGTGGATGTGATTCTTGCCAATCCTCCCTTCGGTGGAATGGTGGCCCATGGTAATGAAAAGAACTTCCCAGAAACATATCGAACCAAAGAAAGTGCGGACCTCTTTCTCCTTCTTTTTATCCGATATCTGAAACATGGCGGAAGATGTGCGATCGTCCTTCCGGATGGTTCGCTCACGGGCGATGGTGTGAAGGAGCGTATTCGTAAAAAACTCCTCGAAGACTGTAATCTGCATACAATCATCCGACTCCCAAATTCTGTATTCCAGCCTTATGCCACGGTTGCTACGAATCTTCTCTTCTTCGAAAAAGGAACACCAACAAAGGACGTATGGTATTATGAACATCGTCTTCCTGAATGACAGAAATCTTATAGCAAGACTAAGGCAATCGAGCTTCGAGAATTTAATCCAATCAAGACTTGGTGGAATGATCGGAAAGAATCTGATATTTCATGGAAAGTTTCGATCAACTTTTTGAAAGAACATTGATACGACTTGGATATAAAGAATCCAACCAAAAAAGAAGAAATTGAAGAGCTAACGAGCAAAGAAATAATAGAAAAAATGGAGGCCTCATTCGAAAAAATGAAGATATTACTTGAATCAATAAAAGCTTAATGGAAATACAATTCATACCACTCACATTCATCCAGGAAAAGGGCGATATTCAAAAACAAATTGAAAATACTTCTATTTTTTCGGTGCTTCAGAAAAAATATCCAGTGACAACGCTGGGCGATTATCTTGAAAGCACGCAGTATTGATATACAGCCTCGGCATTAGAGGCTGGAAACTGTCACATGCTTCGAATTACCGATATTAATAATGGTCGTGTAGATTGGAATAAGGTTCCATTTTGCAATTGTGACACTCTCGAAAAATATAGACTAAGGCAAAATGATATCTTAGTGGCACGAACAGGATGAACTACTTGAAAGAGTTTTTTAGTTGAAGATATTTCGGTGGATGCGGTTTTTGCATGCTACCTTATCCGACTCCGTCCCAAAAAAGATATAGTTCCTGATTTTTTATACGCATTTCTCAATTCATATCTTTTCTGGTCCCAAATTACCGAAATGAAAGGATGATCAGCTCAACCAAATGTAAACGCGGAAAAACTCAAAACGGTGAAAATTCCAAAATGTGATGTTGAAACTCAGAAACTAGTAGTAAAAATGATTGGTGATCTCCGCGAGGCACCAACCGAATTTCAGAATGCTATCTTATGAGCGCGAAAGTTTTTTGAGATAATCTATGAAACTCAAATTGAGCACATGAATCAATCTGAACTTTTAGTCTCTCTCCGTTCAGCAATTCTCCGCGAAGCAGTTCAAGGAAAGCTCGTCCCGCAAGATCCAAGCGAGTGAAATGCTCAGGATTTACTCGATCAAATACAGAAAGAACGAGACCAATCAGTTGGTGGAAAAAGATCAAAGAACTCAGAGATAAAATCTATAGATCCAAAAGAAATTCTTTTTGCAATCCCTGAGAATTGGGTATGGTGCAGACTTTCTGATATATCAACTATTATATGATGAGGGACACCCTCTTCCTCAAGATCTGACTATTATTCGGCTAATTGAATTCCATGGCTGACTCCTGCCGATATGAGGAATGCTGGGAAATATATCGAACGTGGAGGTAGGGATATATCTGAAATCTGATATAAAAACTCATCCGCACAATTAATGCCTGAGTGATCAGTTGTATTTTCAAGTAGGGCTCCAATTTGATATGTTGCCATAACAAAAAATCCATTAACTACTAATCAAGGATTTAAATCACTGATTCCCCATATAAAAGAAATGAATGAATATCTCTATTATTTCCTTTCTTTTGCTAGTAAAGGAATTGACGAAGCAGCTGGTGGTACTACTTTTAAAGAAGTTTCTTGAAAAGAAATGGCAAGAGTTTTGATACCACTACCACCATTAGCTGAACAGAATCGTATCACATCCAAAATTAATCAATTAATAGAAAAACTACAAGAATTTAAACTCAATATCTCCGAAAGCAAAGATCTTTCAGAGAGGCTTTTGAAAGTAGGATTGAAAGAGGTGTTTAATTGATAATTTGAACACTATATGTTTGGTAGAATAAAAGAAAAAGATATTCAGAATTATCTTTATAGGAATCTAGAAGAACTACCAAGCTGGATTTGATTAAACAATTTAAAAATTCAATATCAATTGAACAGGGAAGATTTGATTTTTCATCCCCTGAAATATTTATTAAATAAAAAGTATCACCACGTATTTGAAAAAATGTCGTATTTTTCTGAACATTTACATAAATTTAGTAAAGAATTCGTAACAGCTGAACTATGAAAAAGTAAACCCAGAATGGATATATTAGCATATCATGAGGACCCATGCACGTTTTATATTGTCGAAGTGAAGTGGGATAAAAATCCAGAAAGACAGACACTGACCGAGTTATTACAGTATGCAAACTGATTACAGAATAACGATTTCCCCTGATTGCCGAATGACGATATTGTTTTTGTTGTTGTCGCTCAAGAGTGGTCTAATATTTTGATTCAATCTGTAGTTAATGCTATCGCTTTTAAAGGTCTAAATATTTTACCAATAGAAGTAAAATGAAAAAATATTAAAAATCTTTCTTTTACATTTTTTGATTTATGGAATGTTTGAGTTTTGGAAAATTTAGATCAACAAATTTATAATGAAGAAAATTATCCTGTTAGAATGATTACTTTTGATGAGTTTCAGCCTGGAGTACAAAATGGAATTTTGAAGTCTGACTATAATGATATACAGACAATAACTATGTCGGCGGCTGTGGAATTATCGCGGTCGTCAATTATGGGTTATATTTTATGAATGGAATATGATGGAAATTCGGTATTCAAAAATGCTATTGCGATGTTATTTTTCAATCCCATGTCTTTATGAACTAAAAATTGGGACATATTTACAAACAACAAGTCTCAAGAAATGGATATATTTAGTCGAGAGAATGAATATTTTCCTAACATGGATGTTTTAAGAAGAAATATCGAATTTCATTACCCAAAAAATAATATTTCATACGAAGAATGAGATGAATGAATATCATTTTCTTGATTAAATTCTCGCGGATGGCGTTTTAGTTACGGTTATCCGATAGGATTTCTAGAAATTTTAATTAGGGACCTTGTATCGTATTGCAGAGAAGACAAAGATTTTGCATATAAAATAGTAGAAACTGATGATGTTGATTGAAGAGATCAGATTTCTCATTGGATGTATTTGGATGCATTGTTTAGAATTAAAAAATCCAATACTAATTCAATTGAGGAATATGTAACTCAAGAATTTGCCTTAGATAATTCGGATTTATAGGTGTAAATAAATTCCAAACCTTCATAAAAAAATCTTCTCACGAGGAGAAGATATTTATTTATTCATGGTTGGGAATGATGGGGAAGAGTGGGATCTCACTCTGAGTCAACCCAAACGAAGTGAGTGGTTCAAAGACCGATTGATTTTATATTGGTTGGGAATGGGAGATATGACCAAAGTCATATCGAGTAATTCGAACTTGAGAGAATCCCGTATGTTTTAATATTGGTTGAGCACTCGGGTCTGGATATAAATGGGGCAAATGGGACACCTAAAAAAGAATTATGAATTAGTTGCTTTTTCATTTTATTACTCTAATATTACCTGTACCTATGGTATAGGTAATTAATTTCTAACCACCTCTTTTATGATGTACTACGGAATTGATGCATTTGCCCCATTTCACTTGTTTGGTTTTATTTTTATGATACTTTTTTGGGGTTTGGTAGTCTATGGGATTATCCTTCTTATAAGACAATTTTCGTCTTCACCCAAAGAAACGACTCATCGAGCAATGGCGGTACTTAAGGAGCGATATGCTAAAGGTGATATAACTCGGAAAGAATTCGAAGCTATAAAAAAAGACATCAAATAAATAGGTTAAATTATGGATAAAAAAATATATAAGATAAACGGTATGCATTGTGCGAGCTGTGTAGCTCTCATACAAAAGAAGGTTTCAAGAATTCCAGGAGTAGAATCTTGCTCAGTTGGTCTCGCTTCCGAAAAGGCGACAGTCATTTTTTCAAATAAGATAGTCTCCACAGAAGAGTTAAATAAACCCATCAAACCACTTGGATATTCATTCGAAGAACTAGAAAAAGAAATAATGAAACATTCTGATAAATCTCATAATGATGAACATAATCACGGTGATGTGCAACATACCGCATTTGAGATGAGATTTGTTATACCGATGATTGTTTTCTCTTTTTTGATGATGGGGTGGGAGGTCTTGGCTCAGAATAACATTATTGGCGAGATGTCTGAGACATTGTATGAGGTATCACATCATTTGATGCCTATTTTTGCCACGTTTGTCCTCTTTGGTATCTGACGTAAATATATCCGTGCTGTATGGCTTTTCTTCCGAACAGGAACTGCCAATATGGATGTTCTCGTTGGTATTTCGACAATGGTTGCTTTCATCTATTCATTTATTGTTACTGCCTTTGAAAAACCACTTATTCCATACTTAGATGTTCGATCAAATTTTTATGATGTAGTCATTGTCGTAATAGGTCTTATTGCTCTTTGACAGCTTCTGGAAGCTCGGGCGAAAAAGAAAACTAATGAAGCACTTCAAAAACTTGCTGAACTTACCAGTAAATCGGCTATAGTTGAGAGGGGCGGTAGTGAGATAGAGGTTGCCATAGAAGATGTGAAAATAGGAGATATTGTAATTGTAAAACCAAATGAACGCATACCACTTGATGGTACTGTCATCTTCTGATCGAGCACTCTTGATGAGTCTCATCTCACTTGAGAGTCTATTCCTGTAGATAAAGGTATAGATGATGTGGTGTTTTCTGGAACGCAGAATTTTCATGGGCTTCTGAAAATCCGTGTTGAGAAAGATAGCAAGAATACAACGCTTGCCTACATCATCCAGATCGTAGAAAATGCTCAGAATTCAAAAGCTCCCATTGAAAAAATAGCAGACAAAATCTCTGGTATTTTCGTATATGTGGTTATCGTCCTCGCTCTTATAACTCTTGTTGCTTGGCTTATTTTCTGACCCCCAACGCTCGGCTGGTCAAAGAGTATAGCTTTAGCTGTTTCAAGTACTATGGCGGTGCTTGTTATAGCGTGTCCTTGTTCTCTTGGATTGGCAACTCCGACAGCCATCATCACTGGTGTAGGGGCTGGTGCTCGTCGAGGTATGCTCATAAAAAACGCTGAAAGTCTTGAAAAACTTGCACATGTGCAGGCAATTGTCTTTGATAAGACAGGAACCCTGACTGAGAATACTCTTTCAGTCGAAGGCATTTTTTCTCCCATTTGATCAAATAACACGAATGATGCTCTCATATACAGCATTTCACGCTCATCGAAGCACCCTATTTCTGAGAGTATTGCACGCTCACTTGAAACTACTATTAAAACTACCCTCCCCTTATCTGAACTCAAAGAGTTGCCTTGAAAGGGCGTCACAGCTCAATGGGAAAATGTATCATATTTCTTTGGATCTCTCTCATTTGTCTCTGATATGACAGGAATTACACCAGAGAAAATTCAAAAACAATTTGAAAAAAGTTATTTTGAGAGCGGAAGAGAGATTTATCTTGCCAATAAAGAGCAAATTCTTTCTCTCATAAAAATACATGATACCGTGAAAACTGATTCAAAAGCAGAAATAGAGAAACTTAAAAAACTTAACCTCCGAGTCATTATGGCGACAGGAGACCACGAGAAAACAGGTAAAGCAGTGGCAAAAGAACTTGGTATTGATGAAGTTTTTTGTGATGTAAAGCCAGAGGATAAGTTATCAATTATTACAGACCTACAGAAGCGAGGATTAAAAGTAGCCATGATTGGTGATGGGGTGAATGATGCTCCTGCTCTTGCTCAAGCTGATGTAGCTATTTCTATGAGCGATGGATCAGACATTGCTATTGAGAGTTCTGATATTGTCCTTCTCAAAGGTGACATTGCTAAGGTGGCAGAAGCTATCAATCTTGCACGAAAGACAAATAGGACTATCTGGCAAAACCTTATCTGGTCTTTTGGGTATAATTCACTCGGTATCCCCATTGCAGCAGGTGTGCTATTTCCGTTCTTTTGATGGACTTTGAGTCCCGCTATTGCATGAGCCTTGATGGCATTTGAGAGTATCACGGTCGTTACCAACTCCCTACGGCTTAGAAATGTAAAACCCTAATTGTATGTTAACTAAAAAAACAAAAATACTTTTTCTTGCACTCTCGATTTTATTTGTATTTCACGGAATCGAAGAGTATATAACTGGTTTCTACAATATTGACAAGATATTCCAACAAGTATTTTGGTTTATTGGAGGCATGACTGTACCACAGGCTTCATTCCTAATCTTTCAGATATTTTTCTGGTTATTACTTCTTGTAGTGAATATCTTGTTATTTTTCCCTAAATCAAATTTTCTAGTCTACTTCTTCCTCCTTATAACAATCTTTGAGCTCCATCATCTCTTGGAAAGTTTAATAAATTGGTCATATTATCCTGGATTATTTACATCCATATTGTTCCCTGTACTTGGATATTTAATATATAAAAACATCCAAAAATAACTATGAATACACTCATCTTTCATGTTTCTGGAACACATTGCCCAGCCTGCAAAATACTTATAGAGGATATTTTGAGTGAGCAAATTGGTATCCAAAATGTTTTTGTAGATCTGAAACGTAAAATAGTCACAATTGATACTGAACTCGATAATACTCCAGAGGAAATAGCGGAGATGCTCAATGAGAAAATCATGCACAACGGCTACAGTCTTTCTATTGATAAAGTAACGAAAGAGAAAAAATCGGAAGTTATTTGACAAGCTCTTCCTATTGGTCTTTGTTTCTTGATACTTTTCTTTCTCTTGCAAAAATCAGGCATACTGAATTTTGGTATTTGAGGTGAGGTAACTCCTGTTTCTAGTTTCATGTTGGGGCTTATTGCTTCCGTATCGAGCTGTTTGGCTGTCGTGGGATGATTGATACTCTCCCTCTCTGCAAAAGTTTCTCAGGACAACATAAGTGATAAAAAAAATATTATTCTTTTCCATGTCGGAAGAATTTGAGGATTTGCGATTCTTGGAGCAATACTCTGATTGCTTGGGCATGCTATAGGTATCAATCCAATATTTACAAGTTTTCTGGGCATAATTGCTTCGATTGTTATGATCCTTCTTGGTGGTAATCTTGTTGGGATATTCGCTCCAACGAAGATGACTCTCCCTGCATGAATATTTAAATTTCTGAGAAAAATAGAACATAAGACCCTGACTCCTCTTATTATTGGTATTAGCACTTTTTTTCTTCCTTGTGGTTTTACTCAATCGATGCAAATTGTGGCTCTCTCAAGTGGTTCGTTCTTTTCAGGATGACTTATAATGCTTGCTTTTTCACTTGGAACCTTCCCTATGTTGGCACTCCTTTCATTCGGTTCAGCATGATTTGCACAGTCTCACTACGCACCCCTGTTCTTTAAATCAGCAGGTGTGGTCGTTATTGGCTTAGGTATTTTTTCTCTCCTTGCTGGATTGGCAGGGTTGGGCATTATAAATCCAGTCATTAATATATAATTTATTTTCTTATTTTCTCACTATGAATAAAGTTTTAGCTTCTTGGATAGGCGTTGGCGCTCTCGTTGTTCTTGCCTTGTTTTTTGTATTTTCAGGCGATACCGCTTCTAGTGTTTCACAAACTGGTTCATCAGCTGGTGCAAATGTTACAGTAAAAGATGGAGTACAGTATGTTTCTGTGAATGTAAAAGGCGGTTATAATCCACGAAATTCGACAATACAATGAGGAATGCCCACAAAACTAGTTATGAAGACAAACGGAACTTATGATTGTTCTTCTTCTCTCATTATCCGATCGATGAATTACCGTAGTTCACTTCCTGCTACTGGAGAGACAGAGATAGACCTGGGAACACCAAAAGCTGGTGATAAAATTCAGGGAACATGTGGTATGGGTATGTACAGCTTTGCTATCAATGTTAATTAATTATTTATGAAAACTTCTTCCTTCTTCTTTCGATTTTTTTCTTTGATACTTATCTCTTCTTTTTTTCTGACTTCTTGTCAGGGTATTTTGAGAGGATCGTCACAAATATCAACAATATCAACTGCTCAAGAGTCAAAAATAATTGACCTCAAAGATGGAGATACGTATGAGCTCACAGCGGCACCAGCAAAAAAAATAATTGGTTGAAAAGAGCAAAATCTTATTGCGTATAATGGTATGCTTCCTGGGCCAACGATTCGAGTACAGCAAGGAGCAACTATTAAGATTCTCTTCAGGAATAATACAGATATGCCGAATACCATTCATTCCCATGGTGTCAGAATGGATAATGCTTCAGACGGTATACCAAATGTCACACAGAAACCTGTTGCCCCAGGGGAAACCTTTCTCTATACTCTCCATTTTCCAGATGCAGGAGCATTTTGGTATCACCCTCACATGTCTGAACCAAAAAATCAGGAAAGTGGTCTCTTTGGAAATTTTATCGTCCTACCAAATGAAGAGAATCAATGGAAGAGTACAGTCGATCGGGAAATCCCTCTCTTTTTCCACGATATTCTCCTCGATGAGGATGCACAGTTAGCATCTTTTGGTGGTAAAAATGGTCAATTAACCCTTATGGGAAGATATGGAAATAAACAGATGATTAATTGGGATGATAACTATACATTGCAGGCGAAGAAATGAGAAACCATACGTTTTTATATGACCAATGCCTCTAATGCCCGACCATACAACATCGCTCTCGATGGCGTAAAAATGAAACGAGTTGGCTGAGATAATGGAGCTTATGAACTTGAAACTTGGGAGAAAAATCTGATTTTCTGACCTTCAGAACGAACTATTATTGAGGCTCGCTTTGATACTGTTGGTGTTTTCAATTTAGAAAATCAAATTCCTTCAGGATCCGTAGCTCTTGGGAAAATCGTTGTTACTGAGGATGCTACATTTCAACCCAAAGGAAACGAGAACCAATTTGAGACTCTCCATACATATGATTCCACTATAAAAAGTATTGATCCATTTCGGGCGAGTTTTGATAAAACACCTGATAAAGATATTACTCTGAGTCTTGAGATGAAGGGCATGATGGCAGACCATATGAGGGGTATGGGTGGTATGCATATGGGAAGTGGTATGATGGCGAATTCATGAGAGAAAAATGGATGAATCGAATGGGATGCTGGCGATGGTATGATGACCATGATGAATCAGATGTCCGATACAAAAAATGTTACATGGAAGATTATTGATAATCAAACGAAACAAGAGAATATGGATGTAAATTGGCAATTCAAAGAGGGAGACAAGGTAAAAATTCATATCTTCAATGATCCAAAATCAGTCCATCCTATGCAACATCCAATACATTTTCATGGTCAGAGATTTTTGGTCATCAATACCAATGGTAAAAAGAATGATAATCTCGTCTGGAAAGACACAGTCCTCATACCATCAGGAGATTCTGTTGATATCCTTCTAGATGCGAGTAATATCGGCAACTGGATGGCTCATTGCCACATCTCAGAACATCTCGAAAGTGGTATGATGATTAATTTCTCGGTTCAATAATTATATTTTTATGATTTCAAAAAATCCTGCTCTCCAGAAAAAACTCCTTCTCGCTGTCAAAAAATCACAGGGAACACTCGGAAAAATATCTCAAATGATTGAAGAAGATTGTTATTGTGCTGACATAGGTCAACAGATCAATGCAGCTATCTGACTTCTCCGAGGTGTCAATACGGAACTCATGAAAAACCACCTTCTCTGCTGTGGGAAAAATGATCTTTCTCATAAGGATAACAAAAAAGGTGAAAAATTCGTGGAAGAATTTGCTCGTATCTGGGATGTTTCTATGAGGAAATAAAGAGGGTATTCGTCTGAAAAAATCAGGAGATACAAGAATTTTTATAATTTTGCTCGGATACTTTTGCCTTTTCTGTTTTTAAGGGCTATTTCATAAGGACTGCCTTTCTCTCCATTCTTAGAATTTGAATCTATTTTATGAAGCAATATAAAAAGATTACATAGATTATTAATACTCTCTTCGTCTAGGCTTGATAATGTTGGTTTCATAAAGAAATAATTGCGAAATAATCCAACATCTTACAAGAAACCGAGAATTCGCAGAACTTGTATATCTATCACCTCTTGTTCTTCAGGCGTGATCTTTTGGAAAGTTGCGTACACCTTTACTGTCTGTTTGTGTCCTTTCCCACATTTAAAACTGCCAATATACCGAGGCTTCGTGCGTTCTGGTTTTTTCATAGAAAAATGGTGAGGAAATAAAGTACTTATTCTACTCACACTAAAAGGCACCGCAATAACCGACAACGTAATTCACTTCAAGATCTACTTGAAGTGTTTTTTTAGGTTTCATTTGATATGGAGAGGTAATCGACTAAGGGGACAATTGCTCAGCAGTGTCTATTTGTCATGGAAAGGTAATTAACCATGTGCAAAATAATTCTGCGACTAGAAATAGCAGATGTCGTAGGAAAAAAGGAAAATCATTCGAACATCAGCTATGTAACAGTCTTTATTTCTTTCACCCCTCTCTTTTATGTCCCAGAAAAACAAGGTCACAGACCTTAGGCAAAAGATAGTCTATGTCCCTATAGACATTCTGAATCCTGCCACCTACAACCCGAGAAAGCACTCGGAACGCCAGATGCAGTCTCTGATGGAGAGCATACGGAAGTATTGATTGGTCGATCCCATCATTGTGAACAATACTCCTGAAAGGAAAAATATAGTTGTGTGAGGTCATTTTCGTCTTGAGGCATCAAAGGCTCTCGGTATTAAAGAAGTTCCAGTCCTCTACCTCTCACTCTCAATGGAGAGAGAACAAGAACTCAATTTGAGGCTCAACCAAAATACCTGAGATTGGGATTTTGACCTCTTGAAAAATCTAGATGTCGATATGCTGTTGGATATTTGATTCGACAATACCGAGTTATCATCTATGTGGGACAACATGTTATGAGTTGAAGAGGATAACTTTCAGACTGAAAAAGAACTAGAGGCTTTATGAGAACCACAAAGCAAATTGGGAGATATATACGCCCTCGGAAATCACAGGATAATGTGCTGAGACTCCACCAAATCTGAAGATGTAGATAAGCTTATATGCTCGCTCCCATGAGCCTCCTGAAATATACCGATGCTCTATTTTGATCCACCATATAATATTTGAATTTCGTATAACGGATGAGTGAGTAATAAGAAGCAGTATGGAGGGAAGAAAACTAATGACAGCAAAACTCCAGAAGCCTATCGAGCATTTATAACAAAAGCTTTTACCAACTGACTCACACATGCCACCCCTGACATTCACGTGTTTTGCTGGTGTGACCCTAACTTTATCTGATGAGTACAGGGCATATATCGTGATCTCCAGATTGAACCGAGACGAGTATGTATGTGGGTGAAGAACAATATGACAGCGACTCCCCAGAGTCCTTTTAACCGAGGATATGAACCGTGTGTGTATTGATCCAGATGAAAGCCCTACATATCTCCTGATATGAGAAATCTTACTGAGGTACTCGACAAAGAAGTCTGAGTCTGAAATCGAGTTCTCGAAGACATCATCGACTTATTCGATCTCTGGCTCGCAAAAAGACTCGTGGTTGGAAAGTATGAACATCCGACAGAAAAACCTGCTACGCTCAGCGAAAAGCCCCTCAAACGCTGTACCAAAGTTGGAGATATAGTGCTCGATCTCTTCGGTGGAAGTGGCAGTACATTGATTGCCTGCGAACAACTGAAACGCACGGCACTCATCATGGAGCACGAACCTTTATTTATTGACCTCATCATCAAACGCTATGAAAAATTCACAAATTCAAAAGCTACCAAAATCCAAGGAGCTTAATATCACTCAAGGAGATATATTTCTTCTTTGAGACCATGTCCTTCATTGTTCGGATTCACGCAATCCAGAAATGTTTCGTCGCCTCCTTCGGGATGGACAGAAAATAAATCTACTTCTGACAGATCCTCCGTACTGAATTGATTACGTGGAATCTAAAAAATGATTCACAGGAACAACGGAAAAGTTCGAAGATATTCCACAAGATGGTATACAGAGTGACCGAGAATATGCAGAGTTTACAAGAGATTGGATCAAACCCATGCTTCCATATTTTGCAGAGAAAAATGCTTCCTATATCTTCAATGCAGACAAGATGATATTTGCTCTACGAGAGTGAATGTTGCAGGCAGGTATGAGGTTTACTCAACTTCTCATATGGGTCAAAGACTCAGCTATTATTGGTCGGCTCGACTATCTTCCTCAACACGAACTCATTGCCTACTGATGGTATGGAAAGCATGCTTTCTATGGTGGAAAAGCAAAGAGTATTCTGCCTTTTGCGAGAGTCAGGAAAAACACAATACATCCAACGATGAAGCCAGTCCCACTCCTCAGAGAACTTATCCTCAATTCCAGTAAACGAGGTGATACCGTCTACGATCCATTCGGATGAAGTGGAAGTACGCTTATGGCGTGCGAACAGACCAGTAGAAAATGCGTCACGGTCGAAATCAATCCTGTTTACTGCCAATCAATAATCAAAAGATGGGAAGAGTACACAGGGAAAACTGCTGAGAAAATATCATAGAATTATGGCTAAACAAAATATCACTTCCCGAATCAAAGAAGATAAGAATCTGCTTTTAGAGCATCTGGAAAAGACTCCCATTGTACAAATAGCGTGTGAGAAAAGCGGTGTCGGCAGATCGACTTACTATCGATGGCTTCAGAATGATCCTGTCTTTGCCAAGAAAGCTAAGAAAGCTTTGCAGAGATGAGTGTTTCTCATGAACGATGTTGCCGAATCTCAGCTCCTGAAAGGCATGAAGGACGGTAACATGACTGCGATTATCTTCTGGCTGAAATCGAGGCATTCTGCCTATGGAATGAAGCTGGAAATAGTCGATACTCCTGACAAAGATAGTCTTACAAAAGAACAAAAAGAGACCATTGCTCGTGTCCTTAAAAAGTACAAAAAAACATAACTTATTACCACTTCTTGTATGTCCAAAAAAGATACTCTTTTGGTGGATGCCCAGAGGATTCAAAAATCTCACTTAGTTCGAAGGGCAATTGCAGAAAAGAGCTTTGAGTTTTTCTTTGAGCTCTACTTCGAGCACTATATGACTGCACCATTTGGAGAGTTTCATAAAGAAATATTCCGCTATTTAGAAGATGAACGTGAGAATTTTATCACCATTATGGCATTTCGTGGTTCAGGGAAATCTTCCATCATCAGTACTGCCTTTCCAATATGGTCTATTCTCGGAACAATGAAAAATAAGTTCATTGTTATTGTCGCTCAAACCCAAGCACAAGCAAAACTGTATATGCGAAACCTCAAAGAAGAATTGGAGTCCAATATGCTCCTCAAATGAGACCTTTGACCATTTGAAGAAGATAGCACAGAATGGAATAATACGTCATTGGTATTGAAGAAGTTTTGAGCTCGTATCACCGTCATATCTGTGGATCAGTCGACACGAGGTATACGACATAAAAATCATAGACCTGACCTCATCATAGCGGACGATATCGAAAATATTCAGTCCATGAAAACAAGAGAAGGGAGAGATAATCTTCAGGAATGGTTTACGAAAGAACTCATACCTATTTGAGACCCAAAGAAAACTAAAATAGTGCTTCTTGGAAATATGCTCCATCGTGATTCTCTCCTCATGCGAATTAAGGAGGGCATTGATAAGAAAACCCGTCTATGAGTATTCCTTCGATATCCACTTTTAGATGAAAATGGTCTTTGTATCTGGACTGAGAGATTTAGCCCTGCAGATTTAGAACATCTTCGGATGACTATCGGAAGTGATATATCATGGAAAACAGAATATCTTCTCCAGGAAGCATGACGAGATGGACAAATCGTGAATCCAGAATGGATTCATTGGGCACAAAAAGTTCCTGAGAAAAGATGAGATTATGATGGTGTGAATAAAGTTCGAACAGGTGTTGATCTTGCTATATCCGAGGAAACATGGGCAGATTACACAGCTTTTGTTACAGGAGTACAAGTTGGTTACGACACGCAGAGAAGAATATACATTGTTGATGCTCTGGAGAAAAAAATGAACTTTCCTACCACTGTTGAAGCTCTCAAGGTGTACGATATTGTTCAGAAACAACGATTCCATCTCTCACGACATGAGGTATTAGTGGAAACTGTTGGCTACCAAGAGGCTCTTCATCAGCATCTTAAAACAAATTCAGACATACATATTGAGGGATACAAACCAAATGTTTCAAAAACAGAACGGTTAACGCTCGTCACTGATTTGATCAAGAATGGGATGGTTATTTTCGTCAATAATCCAGCAGTAGAGAGACTTGTAGAGCAAATTCTGGGCTTTCAGCAGGAAACTCATGATGATCTCGTTGATGCCTTTACCATGATGGTACTGAAATTCATGTCTGAAAGGGGTAATTGCAAGGTGGTTAGGATCAATATTTTCTAATTACAGAGTTTTTCATCACTTTCTTACTCTTTTGCCTAGACTTACGAGTCGAAACATACATTAATGATGGTATGGAAAACATACCTCTCAAATACTGTCTGTACGCTCGAAAATCATCGGAAGCCGATGAAAAACAAGCACTTTCAATAGATTCTCAGATTTCTGAGATGCACAAGATCGCAGAGCAAGAATGACTGGAAATTGTAGAGACTCTGACCGAGAGCAAATCAGCGAAAGCTTCAGGGCAACGAAGAGTCTATATGCAACTTCTGGACGGTCTCAGAGAGTGAAAGTACAATGCTATCCTTACCTGGGCACCTGATAGACTTTCCAGAAATGCAGGAGATTTGTGATCGATTGTCGACATGATGGATGCAGGAGTACTCGTCCAGATTCGTACACACGGATCAAGCTTCTCCAACAACCCCAATGAGAAATTCCTTCTCATGATTCTCTGTAGTCAGGCGAAACTCGAAAATGATAACCGAACGAAGAATGTGAAGCGATGACTGAGAAGAAAATGCGAACTTGGTATGCGACCCTGATGCGTACCTATCGGCTATGAGCTGATTCGATGAAGAACCGTGAGCGAAAAAAGCACTGTTGGTATAGACGAGAAGAGAGCTCCTCTCGTAAAACAAATGTTTGAATGGGTAGTGAATGATGGATTCAGTGGACGACAGGTATGGGAATTTGCCCATGAGAAATGATTACGAACCAAGAATGGTAAAAGACTCACTCTGAGTATGATATTTCGAATGCTCGATTGTCCTTTTTACTACTGAGAATTTGAATATCCAAAAGGCAGTGGAGAATGGTATACAGGTACTCATACTCCACTTATCACAAAAGAGCTCTTCCAACAAGCACGAGAGAAACTCAAAGTAGCTCCAAAAGGTATATGGGGCAGAAAACATTTCTATTTTAGCAAGATATTCAAATGTGGATGTTGTGGATCAGGAATTACTGGAGAGGACAAGTTTAACAGGCAATGAAAACGGTTTGTGTATTACCGATGTAATAGACACGGCTGAAAGTGAACCTGTCATGAGAAATATGTCCGAGAAGAAGCCCTTATTGAAGGGCTCGTGAAGCTCTGTGAGTCGATGACGAACTACAAGCCACTGCTCGAAAAGAAACTCACAAAAGAAGTGGAGAAGATCAATGCGATGCAGAGTATGATTCACTGAGAAAAAGCGAAGATCACAACCAAAGCTGAATATCTGAGTTTCATCTTTACAGGATGAAGTGATGCAGAGAAGAGCGAAGTTCTGAGGCAATTCGGAGAAAAAATGGTTTTGAAGGACAGGTTGCCTCAGATAGTGAAATAAGAGGGATTTTTAACCTTGAGAAAGAGGAGTAATAGATATACTCTTACCATATGTCATCTTTCCCACAATATCTCTCAAAAGTACAACAATCTCTTGCCTCAGGTCATGCGACTGAACACAGTTATCGACCTGAATTGCGAGACCTTTTTGAGACGCTTACGAAATATCACGTTATCAATGAGCCAAAAGGAAGTGAACATGGTAAGCCAGATTTTATTTTTCTCTCTGGTTCTGGTAGTGACGTATTTCCAGTGGCGTACGGCGAAGCGAAGGATATTCATGTAAATCTCGAAAAAACGACCAAAAGTGAGCAGCTAGCCAGATATTTCTGATATGCTAGACTTATACTCACAAATGGTATAGAATTTCGATTTTTCAAAAATGGTTCGCCCTATGGTGAGCCAATTATTCTCGCAACAAAATCAGGAAGTACACTTCAAATTCATGAAGACAAATTTCAACCATTTACAGATACTCTGACTGAATTTCTCACAGGGACAATTGATTCTATTCGATCGTCAAAACACCTTGCACAAATCATGGGAGGTAAAGCACGACGTATCCGTGATAATCTCCGCGAGATGCTCACTGAAGCAAATCGTACCGCAGGTAAATACGCTGACATATTTGCACTCTATGATATTTTCAAGAAAGAAATTCTTCATGACCTAGATTATCACAACTTCGCTGACCTCTACGCTCAGACCCTTGTGTATGGTCTCTTCGTCGCACGATATAATGATACAACGCCAGAGAATTTCACACGCAGTGAAGCTCGTGACCTCGTCCCAAAAAGTAATCCACTTCTCCGAAAATTCTTCGATCATATAGCGGGTGAGGGATTTGAAAAACGACTCGGATATATCGTCGATGAACTCTGTGAAGTCTTCGCACACGCAGATGTGAGAGCGCTGATGCATGGGCTCTATCAAAAAGCAGATATCGAGACGCATGATCCTGTGATTCATTTCTATGAAGACTTCCTCGGAGAATATGATGCGAGCATGCGAAAACAGCGATGAGTATTCTATACACCAGCACCCGTTGTACGATTTATCGTGCGAGCGGTTGATGATATTTTGAAGACTCATTTCGGACTCAAGCGAGGACTTGCTGATACCAGCAAAATCAAACACGAAACAATGGGGCATGTGACAGATAAGCGAGGGAAGATGTCTACAAAATCTCTCACCGAAGAAGTCCATCGTGTGCAAATCCTCGACCCTGCGACGGGAACTGGAACTTTTCTCAATGAAGTTATCCGACACATTCATGGGAGCATGAAAGATCAAGCAGGCATCTGGCCATCGTATGTCCAAAATGACCTCATCCCACGACTCCACGGATTTGAACTGATGATGGCGAGTTATACGATTGCTCATTTGAAACTCTGACTCACTCTCGCAGAAACTGGCGTTTCAGAACTCGACCAACGTCTCCAAGTCTATCTCACGAACTCTCTCGAAGAAGCGAAGACCAATCGTGAGACACAGGGTACACTCTTCGGACTTGCTGAGAGTATCACAAGAGAAGGACAATATGCTGATGAGGTAAAAGCAGATAAACCTGTGATGGTAATTGTCGGAAATCCTCCCTACTCTGTGAGTAGTACAAACAAAGGTCCTTGGATAGAAAAACTTATGGCAGATTACAAGAAAAATCTCAATGAACGAAATATTCAACCACTCTCTGATGATTACATCAAATTCATCCGATTTGGTGAACACTTGATAGAGAAAAATGGGGAATGAGTCCTTGCATATATCTCAAATAATTCATTTATTGACGGACTAATACATCGACAAATGCGACAACATCTCCGAGAAACATTCGATACTATCTATATTCTCGATTTACATGGAAGTGCAAAGAAAAAAGAATCCGCACTCGATGGAGGAAAGGATGAAAATGTTTTTGATATTCAACAGGGTGTGAGTATTAGTCTCTTTGTGAAATCAAAGAATCCAGCGAAGCGATGAATATTTCATTCAGATCTGTTTGGCAAAAGACAAGTAAAATATGATTTCTTAGAAAAAAATACTCTCTCTGAAATCGCATGGAATGAAATTACCAATGAAACTCATGGACATTTTGTAATGAAAAATGAGACAGGTAAATGAGACTATGAGAAGTGATTTAAAGTGGACGAAATTTTTATTAAAAATAATGCTGGATTGGCTACAGAATTTGATGATTTTGTAATTCATGATACTAAAAAACAATCAGAGCAGATTTATGATGATTTAATAAATTTAAGTGAGGAAGATATAATTAATAAGTATCAATATTCTTCAACTAAGATTGAAAAAATTAGAAATGCAAAATCAGATATAAAAAATAATAACCCAACTATCCAAAAAATAGATTATAGACCATTCGACCTAAGATACACTCTTTATACAGGTAAATCTAACTGAATCATGTGAAGACCACGAGATTGAATTATGAAGCATATGCTAAAAAATAACATTGCATTGCTAACTTGCAGACAACAAAAAACATCATACTTTCACCATGTTTTTATTTCTCAGACTATTTCAGAAAGATGTTCCGTCTCTTTGGAAACATGAGAAGTAAATTATATTTTTCCTCTCTATCTCTATTCTGATTCAGAGAATCTGGAGAATCAAACACGGACACCGAACTTGGATGAGACGATTTGGTCAGCGATTAATGCGATTGTATGAGAGACAACACCAGAGCAGATTCTGGATTATATTTATGCTGTGCTTCATTCGCCATCGTATCGTGAGAAGTATCGTGAGTTTCTGAAGATTGATTTCCCACGCGTGCCATATCCGCGAGATCGTGAGAGTTTTCTTGCCTTGGTGGCTCTCGGTGGAGAGCTTCGTGCGTTGCATCTCCTAGAGTCTTCAAAAGTAGAGGATTTTATTACTTCGTATCCTATCGCAGGAGATAATGTGGTCGAGAATGTGAAATATGCCGATGAAAAAGTATTTATCAATGCAACGCAATACTTCGGTGGTGTGCCAGAGTCTGTTTGGACTCATCCGATAGGTGGTTATGTGCCCGCTCAAAAATGGCTCAAAGACCGAAAGAGTCGCACGCTGACCAATGATGACATCATGCACTATCAGCGGATGATTGTAGCACTTTCTGAGACTGCGAGAGTTATGTCAGAAATAGATATAATATAATGAATTTTAATGATAAGCGAAAATGAAGTAAAGATAAAATTTTATAATAGAGACATAACTATTATTAAGAAAACTTTTTCCCATGCGGAAATTATAGAGAATAAAAATTATCTCTATATGGCAGAGTTGGACTATTTAGCATTTAGAATCTTTTATAAGACACGTTGAACACTTCTACATCCTATTGCTTTAACCCATGCCCAACAGGCGATTGAGAAATATTGCTGTTTCATGCAAGTATTTCTTTTTGACAAAAAATTACAAAAATCTCATAACATAAATCAATTTAGCTTTTTAGACTGCATACCTCAGGAACGTAAAAAAGTTATTGAAAAATTATTTGCTGATTTTCAAAAATATAGATACCTAGAGGAGTGATACACTTATACAATTCAATTGGTTGCTGATGTACTGGATGAATTTGTTTTGAACTTCTATTCACTACTTCTATATTCTGGCATTATGTGAACATTGAGGATTTTAGATAGATTTGACATTGCTGTAAATAAAAGTTTTCCAAGTCAAATCGTCTCTACACTTTTTATTTATAAAGAAGATAGAGTGAAGGATGACATGCTGGAGAGCTACTTGTCAGCTGTAGAGTTCGAAAATAAATTCATCAATAATTTCAATGAGATTTTTGATCTTTATAGAACTCGTCTTATGAAATCATAATTAATTTTTTACCTATGGATCAAAATACTCTTATCGCAATAAGTACAGCTGTGTGAGCAGCGAGTACTTGTATATATACCTGATTTACTTGATGGCTCATATGGGAAAGTCGAAAAATGAGAAAGTTGCAAGAAATGCCACAAGTGGATATTTTTATCCAGCCTGCAGAGGATTGGTGAAACAAAATACAACTAATTATCCGAAATAATGGGAATTCAGGTGCCCGTAATATACGCCTGAGTATTGATGAGGATATAAATATGTTTGGGAAAGATAGTGATAGAACCGTCTGAAATACTGGATATTTTAAGAATGGGAATTCTTTTCTAGCCCCACAGACTCAAAGAGAAACCCTCTTTACCTATATGACAGAAAATTATCAAGAAAAAATAAAGCGAAAGATAAAAATTTCAGCTACTTATGAGACTTTTCAAGGGGAAACAATAACATCAGATTTTAATATTGATTTATCTGAATTTGAAAATACGTTACTTGCATCTGAACCACCTGCTTGGCAAATTGCTAAAAGTCTTAAGAAAATTGAATGAGATATAGCTCATATTGCCTCTGGTTGGTCTAAAATTCATGTTATTACACAAACTAAGAAAGAAAAGAGAGAAGAGGACGAAGAACATTATCATCAATATCAGGAAGCACAAGAAAAGACAGAAAAATAACTATTCTGTGTGTGTCTCGGTCACTATTTTAATATAGGGCGATATTGCGGTATCCAAATCTATGAGTTTTGCGCCTGGAGGAGGAATTACTTTATTATTCGAGTCCAATTTCACATTGGTTATTTTTGAGGGTATGTATTTTGATATGTGTGATACGAGCATAATTTATTTCATATAGGGAGATTTTGCCGTTTTGAAGTCTACAGGATTGCCATCTTTTTGGATCAGACTCCCATTGTCATCAAAATCGAGATTTTCTCGATTATCGTAGATAGCTTTGAGAGATTTTACGTTATTGGCTTGCATAAGACCAGTATACTTACCCAAACCATTCTTCAAGTTCTTTATTGAAATTAGGAGCGTAAATTCATCTTTTGAAATGTGTAAATTATAGTAGGGTCTAGAACCCTTATACACAATTGCATAAGTAAGGATTATAGGTGAAAAATTGATGAAATTGAAGTGGTTTTGACGAGCTTTGAAAAGTACCATTAGTGTACCTTTTGGTCAGGGATAACGGTCTAGAAATAATTGTTTAGGAATGCAGTACCATAAAGGGTTTATGAGGTAAAAAAAAGGCACAAAAAAACCCACGTACGTGGGTCACAATGTCCTATTAGTGTAGGTAATGGTTGGGAATGAGGGATTCGAACCCCCGATGCCGGATTCAGAGTCCGGAGCCTTACCACTTGGCGAATTCCCAACATGTGAGAGTGAGTGTAGCAAAATTTGGTTTTTTGCAAGTTCCTGATGTTCCTATGTTGTTTTTTTGGCAGCTATTTGTGTATCGTAGGCCGCTTGACCAAATGGAGTTGGATACTTTCCTGTGAGACATGCGAGACAGAGTTCGTTGACCTTGAATTGCACGGCAGTGATCAGGTCAGGTCGAGTGAGATATTTGAGACTCTTCACGCCCAGGGCTTGGGCGAGTTTTCTGAGCTCTTCTTCAGTAGGATTCTGAATATCCTGGAAGAATTTTGGTGCCATGAGAGTATCAATTGTCGCCATATCGATACCATAAAAACAAGGAGCGACTATTGGGGGAGAAGGTATGCGGATATGTATCTCAGCTGGCTCGTAGAACTCTTGAAAAGCTTTTATCATATACTCAAGCGTGCTTCCACGAACGAGACTGTCATCCATGAGTACGACTACCTTTCCCTTAAAATAATCTTTTAATAGAGGGTTAAAAACATATGCCTGTCTTATCTTTTCTTCGCGTGCGTTGTGACTTGCGATAAATGTTCTTCCTGACTTACTTTGTTCTGGGTTTTTTGTAATTGCCCTGACACGTTGAATTCCGAGTCTATTTGAATAGCCCGTAGCAGAATCTTGGGAGCTTTCTGGTATATCCACTACTACTGTATTGCTCCGTGAGAAACGATCTAGATCGTACTCGGCTAGCGTTTGACCAAAACGATATCTATATGCTGCTGATGCCTCTTTCCCGAGAACTGTTTGAGGATGAGCAAAATATATCATCTCAAAAATACATCGACTTCTCGGTACGGGAGTATCTATTTTCATGGCTGCTTTTTTTGAAGAAATGTCTCCCGATTTTATCTGGAGTATTTGTCCGCTCGATATGTGATCAAAGGTGTGACAGCCAGCACGACTGAGTGCTGCACTTTCACTGGCTACTATAAGCATACCATCTTTGATACCGTAGACGAGAGGACGGAATCCCCATTTATCTTTTGCGACAGCCATATCACCTTCCTTATTGACGAGGATGATGTTGCAGCATCCATCAATCTTATTATGGATATATTCGAGTATTTCTTTTAAGTCCGTTTTTCCATTGTGTACCTGATCTTCTATCATGAATTTCAGTACTTCTGTATCGAGCAGGGGATTATGCTTCAGGGTATATCCTTTTTTTATGAGTTCATCAGCGATGATTTGTGCATTTACTATGTTCCCGTTAAATGCAAAGGAGAGCCCTGCATGTTCGAGTTCGCCTGTTTTGACAGCAAATGGTTGAAGTGCTTCTTCTCAACCCTCGGGCCCACTCGTAGTATATCGGGCATGTCCGATAATAAGAGATGTCCTTCATTTGTATTTTTTGAGCACTTCCTCTACTCACGAGAGTTCTTCTGAGACATGTCGCATGATACCTCCTTCAGAGACCACAGCAATACCATACCCTTTCTGTCCTCGATTGGTACTTCCGTAGAGTACATCCGTCAACGTTTGGGGGATACGAGTATCTCTTCATTCGAGTCAAAATACAGCAACAACTCCACACATAGAAAAATATTTGAAATATGGTTTTCAATATGATTATAATCTATGTATCAAAAATACAAATCCTATTTTCTCTCGAGCCACCAGAGCATTGCACGAGCATCTTCTTTCCAGTTATAGGTCGTCATTTCATGCGGTGTTTCAAATACATACCGTACGAGTGTTTCGGCGTGTGTATCTGAGAGGTCTATATCATAGACTTCACTTTCATTGAAGGCGATAGAGAGTTCTGTCATCATCGGATATCCTTTGAGGGCGAGAGAGTAGGGGGTATCATTTTGTATCTTTCTGAGGATTTCTTGTATTGTTTCTCCGTGTGCTCTCGTGGCTGAGGTTTCGAGCATGTAAGCTGGCGCAGTGTGTACTATATCTCCGGGGAGCAAAGATCGAAATTCATATTTTTTGAGAAATTCGATGAGTGCTGGTGTATAGATCACTTCAGCGGTTTCTCGACGGAAATTCATCGCATCGATATCAAAGGGGACATCTGTTTTTATCTGTGCGAGAAACTGACTATGCTTCGCTGATTTTCCATCACCGATCATGGCTTGGAGTTTTGGTGAGAGTTCACCGACATTGGCGATGATATTATCGAGCGTGTCGTATTTTTCGAGGAGAGTGACTGCCGTCTTTGGGCCTATACCTTTCACGCCTGGTATATTATCCGCTGTATCACCTATGAGGGCGAGATAATCGACTATTTGTGCTGGATGGATTTCGAATTTTTTAACCGCTTCTTCTTCATCATAGAGACGATCCTTCATAGCGTCGTAGACGTAGACATGACGACCGATGAACTGAAAGAGATCCTTGTCAGAAGAGACGATCAGGACTCGCTCCATATCGTCACGATGTTTCACAGCGAGAGTTCCTATGATATCGTCAGCTTCGTAACCTGGTACTGCTACACGAGGGATTCAGAGGAGATCGGTGACTTCAAATATAGCATCCATCTGACTCGCCAGATCATCAGGCATACTATCACGGTGTGCCTTGTAATTCTCATCTGCTTCACTTCGAAATGTCCCACCACCGCTATCAAAGGTCATAATGACATATTCTGCTTCCATCTTCATGATTTGCATGAGCGCTTTTGTATATCCAAAGAGAGCATTGACTGGCTTTCCATCACGTGTGTGAAATGGAGGAACAGCATAAAATACCCGGAAAATGAGATTAAATCAGTCGATGATGATGAGCTCGCGTTTCATAAATTATCAATGACGAATTAGTATGTATTTGCTCGGATATCAGAATTGTTTTCAGATGGAGCAACCCGTAACTTCATATGATCAAAAAATTCCTGTTCTAATTGATTATCAACATGATACAAATCAATCCATATACTTGCATCATTCAACTGTATTCAATAATGTTTTGCATCTTTTTCTCCAGGTTTTATCCACTCAAATACGAATTTTTCACCGAATTTTTCACTTAGTTTTTTCGGTCAGGAAACGATCTGGTTATTACTCTTTCTCATTCTATTTGTTATTTCTCTGAGTTTCTCTTCCGGAGAGAGTTTTTCATTTTCTTCTAGACTACACTCTTCTTTCCTACATCCTGCCATTCATTCATTGGTGATAGTAGCGTAGGGTTTTGATTCATCTTCATTTCCATTATTCAAAAATGCTGAATATATGGCATGTCGTGAAGCATTATCCATATCGCCACAACAATAAAATTTCCATGCACTCGGATAAGAAAAATCAAATGCGGGAAATACATACGCATCTTTGCCAGTTCCATGAATAGAGTCCCAATACTTCTGTGTTATATGAGTCCATTCCTGAGCAATGGTTTCTGGGGTGTTTGTATTGCTGCTGGTTGTTTTTGGGAGAAGGACATTATTTTTCACACATGATGCTAGCACTGTCATGGTAAAAATGAGAAAGAGAATTTTTTTCATGTTCTGAGTATACATCCCGGTATTCAAATGCAAGGCATTTTCTGTATCCATCAACCTCATAATAATCCATTGCAAACTCTTCATTCTTCTCTATCATTCTCTCTATGTTTACCTCTCTCTTCCATTCAAAAAAACCAGCCCCTCTCGATCTATTTCGCACGTATCTCCCACAAATGGTGTACTGAGCGGTCGATGGGACAGTGACGACTTTTGCTGTTGTGGCTGGTGCTACCGGAGGGGAGCTCTCAAATAAAACAATTATTATTCTCGGCCTCGCAAATCTCTTTGCAGATGGGGCATCGATGTCGATCAGTGCATACCTCGCTGCTCGCAGCGAAAAGGCCTGAAAGAAAACTCCACTCTCGATCGCTCTCTGGACGCTCGTTGCATTTATCGTTGTATGATTCACGCCAATGGTACCCTATGTATTTAATGTGGGGACCTTTGTTCTTTCGTGTGTGATGACGGGTGTGGCATTTTTGGGAATTTGATTCGTCAAATGAGTTGTCTCAAAAACGACACCTTTCTTTTCAGCTCTTCAAACACTCATACTTGGTACCATAGCCGCACTCATTGCCTATGGCGTGGGAGTATGGCTCGCAGGACTTTAGTCTTTTCATAGTTTTCTCATGCTCTTCTGTATTTCATTTCTTTCGGGAATACTGATCGGAGACATATGGATGCGAGCTGGTTTTTTTCTCGTGGTGATGATAGTCATGGTGGGATTTTTTTGGCCATGGAAAACACGTATTATTCTTTTTATAAATATCATTCTTGTATGTTGAGGCTATGCGTATGCTCTCCATACTCTCTCTACGTACGAAAAAACACGCACACTGATCGGTGAACGTGTGTGATGGGAGAGTCATGAACATACTCTCTCTGGGGCTGTTGGCGAGCTCCTCTCTGTTTCTGAATTTTCTCACCGATATAGAGTGACAGTTACTTCTCTGGATGGATCAGGATGATTTACAAATTTCGACATCGCTCTCTCGCTTCCACCAAATCTCTCACTTCTTCCCGGAGATACCGTCCGTGTGCTGGGTAAATTTTCTTTCCCGAGAGATACCTATGACTACGCTTCTGAAAAACAGCTCTGGTATCGCTGAATCGTAGGAGAATTGCGTGCATATCATACAGATAAGACACCACCAAAGCGCTATACACTTCTCGTGCGTTTGCGTCAATGGTTTGATACGTCATTATCTAATGTATTTCCTCGTGAATGACATGACCTGCTCTCTGGTATACTTCTCTGACAACGTTCACATCTGGATGCGACACTTCTCTCTGAGCTTAAAGCATCAGGCCTCATGCATATCATGGTTGTGAGTGGTGGAAATGTCATCATGCTCATTGTTTTTCTCTCCCTCTTTCTCCGTGTATTTCATCCCTGGATACGTATAGGAGTCGTGATAGTTACATTGGTTTCTTTTGTGATGCTGGTATGAGGAGATGCCGCTGTATGGCGTGCTGCACTGATGGGTATAATAGGGTATAGTGCGAGCCTTTGGTGATATAGATTTCCTCGTTTTCTCTTACCGCTCGGAGTGGCTGTTATGCTCTCCCTCTTTCAGCCCCTCTCGATAGCGTATGATATAGGATTACAGCTCTCGTTTCTCTCTGTGGTATGTATTATTGGATGGTGAAAAAATTTCACTCGTATGTTTTCTTTTCTTGGGCCATTTTTTGCGGAGGCATTTGCACTGACGCTCGCTGCTACGATGGGTACATTTCCGATAACGCTCTTTTATTTTGGTACTTTTTCTCTCGTGTGACCTATTGCAAATCTCTTTGCAGCACCAGCCCTCCCGATCCTCATGTACAGCGGTATTCTGACACTATTCGCACATACAGTTTCATCGACATTATCGTATGCGATTGGCTATGTGCCATGGATTTTTTCTTTGTATCTCTTTCGGGTTATTCATTTGTTTTGATCGTCATCATGGTCTCTTATACAGTTTCATCTCGGACTTTATGCGAATTATTTTATGATAGTGACTCTGGGTTTTCTATTTTTGGCGTTACTGGCATGAGAAAAAAATCATCGATAGTAATTCCCTGAATCATAAGAATCATTTTTTTGGTGACTCCACGAGCAACTCGTGCCGCATCACCGGGAGCGATATCAATCCCACGGTCATAGAGAAAGTGAGCGAGTACGTGAGCACAGAGTTTTGTGAGACCTTCTTCGTGTGTCGTATTCATCATATCGTTAATTTTCTTCGTTGATGTCTGAGAAGGATCTATCGTGATACATCCACGAAGTGTCTCGGTCCATATATTGAGATGTTTGGTGATTTCTGGAGCGAGCGGTTCACTATAGGTCGTTCGTGCACTAAATGGCGTAATAGTTGGTATCTGTGCTGCCGGGAGGCTGAGACCTTCTCGTACTTTTACTGTGTATTCGTCAGAGAGGGGAAGGAGGTATCCGAGAAGGAGATGGGATGGACATCGGGCATTCAGAAGTGGTACGAGCTGATTGATGACGTGATCGTAGACAGAACTCTGGAGGAGTTTTTTTACGAGTTCTGAGAGCCAGATATCATATTTTACTGCTTTTTTTTCATCTTTTTGAGACCGTGCTATCCCTGCGAGCGCCGCTGCGGCTTCTTCACGCTGTTCTTCACTCTGCTCTGCGACTTTCCCAGAGAGATTCAGACCGTCCAGATTATCATTTCATGTATTGAGAGACATATTTTTTGATATTATAGATATTTTTATGATGTGTAAAATTATCGTTTAATAGAGTCATGGTTGTTCTGGCTTGAGACGTTTCATAGTCTCCCGAATATGTTTTAGCTCCTCTTCAAATGGTCTCAGTCCTCCAATCTGTGCATGAAAATCAACAATTCCGCCATGTATTCTTGGATCTAGATTTTCTCATTTAAATGGATTATTTCATCGTGTTACAGCATAGGGATCATTTTCTGCTGTGAGCTTTGCATATGGATGATCTGGTTGCACTTCTCGGAGAAATTTTCCTACTGCCTCTTTATGTTCTGCTGGTAATTGGACTATGGAGCCAGATCTATCTGTCCATCCACGTATTTCTGGACGATACTGATAGTATCCAGACATTACTTTCTTGAGAGTTTGTTTTGTGGATGTATTGATATTATTATGATGACTTGCATCAACATTTGGAATCCTGTTTAGCTGATCAGAAGTCCCTGATTTTTCGATTGTTTTTCGTACATCTGTATTGGTTCTTTCGCTAAATGCATCAATTAATCTATCTTCTGCTTTTTCAACCATATTTGCCATAAAATCCCTATCTCTTCGCATTTCTCGAGTTAAAGCCCCGTCGTTACCACTCATATAGCCATCAAGTGCTGTATCTCCGGCTGTTTTGATTTTTGTTGGTTCTATCGTAGGGGGAGTGATTTTTCCATTTTCTTTTGAGGCTTGAGGTTTTTCACCAGGTTGTTCTGGGGTCACTGCTTCAGGTATGTTTTCTGGTACTATTGGCTTTTCTTTTTGAATTGCTCGGAGCTTCGGGTCATCTTTATCTACTTTCTCCTTTTTAATTCCGTCTGCGCCTGGATATGCACGCATTGATTCTCTCTGTTCTTTTAGCGCTTTCATATTTTCTTCATCCTCAGTTTTCATATGTTCATGTATCCTCGATTCCCGTTCTTCTTTTGTAAGACGAGACCATCATATGTCTCACTCTAATTTTTTTCTAGTTTCATTTTTACGAGCATTGATATGAGCCTCGTCGGCTTTTCTTTGTTCTTCGCCTTCTTTTCCTCATTGTTGTGTACCCTGAAAATTATCTGGAGTCTCTGCAGGCTTTGTTGTCTCTGCAGGCTTTGTTGTCTCTGCAGGCTTTGTTGTCTCTGCAGGCTTTCCCTTCTTAAAGAGTTTTGCGTGAAAATCAGGATCTCTCTTGGTGTCTATATAACCCATCATCTCATTTATCTCTTCTTGGGTTTTATTTGGCTTATTACGTAGAGCGCCAAATCGTGCTCTATTTTCTGGTGCTACGAGATCATGATCTTCCCCATCTTTCTTTTTACTTGATGTATTTTGAGATGTTTTTGTCTCTGTTTTCTGTTCAGGAGTAGTTTCTACTTTTTTTGGTTTTTCTTTTGGTCGAGATTGTTGTATTATCCTCTCTCGTTCTTCTGGGCTTTGAGACCAGGGTATGCCACCGTTATCTGCAAATGTCTTCTCCTTTTTAGGAGTTGAATGTATTGGTGATGGTTTTTCTTTTTTTGGTTGTCATTCCGGAGCTTTTTTGATTTCTTGGGTACTTCCGCTTTGAAATCTTTCTTCTTCTATTGCTTGAAATGTTTTTCCAGCATTTTCTTTTGAAATAGAACGGGGAGCACTATTACTGATTGGACTTGATGGTTTTATGGCTGGCTTTTCTTCTCTTGGTTTTGTATTATTTTCAGGGGATTTTTTTGCATCTTGTGCCTTTTCTTTATTGGGCGGAACAGGGAGAGGAGCAGTCTTATATTGTTCCTGAAGAGGATTTCTTCACTGAAATGAATCCGCCGTTTTTTTTGGTATTTTTGGAAGAGAGTTGTTAGTTTTTGTTAAATCATCCGCACTTTTTTTATTCTTTTCTACTGTATTTGTAGCCGATAGTGGCGCCTTTTTTTCAATTTTTTTTTCAGGAGAAAACATATTAAAATCTTTTTATAAGAGTAGCGCCAAGACCCGTCTTATTATCTGGAAGAGAGCCCGGTCTTCCTACCTCTGTGACTGTTGTTGTACCAACAGTGAACTCGAGAGATTTCTTTTTATTTTCGAACTTGATACCAGTGGTGGTGCTCGACATAGATTCTCCTCTCGCAGACGTTGTTCCGATTCATATGTTCCAATTTTTCTCTTTCTTTTCTGGTTTTTTTGCTACTTGAGCGGTGAGTTTTTTCTCTGCTTTTTTATTTTCTCCTTTGATGTTATCAGGAGTTTTCGCTTTCTGGGCCTCATCTTTTTCATTGTTGTTTGGTTTTTTTTGGATGTCTTCGGCTTTTGTTCCCATAGGAGATTTTTTAGTCTGCTCATATAGTATCATATATATCTATGCTCTGCAACAGACGGACGAGAAAGAACACATTTTTTACTCGTTCTCATTTTTTTTAACGCTTATCTCTCAGAAAAAAATCACAGAAAACTCACAAATACTGATTTTTTCATCGAGATTTGGCAAGTCAACCCCCCGTTTTTTATTTATTTAAAGGTCAAAAGTACATTTTTTAAAAAAGTTTTGACACTAGGTATTTTTTCTCTATATTACGCCTCGTCACTTCGGGCAGCAATGCCTGAGTTGATATTGCTCCTTTACATAATCAGTACAGAAAGAAGGTGAGGTTTCCGTGCATTCAAGCACGTTAAAAAATCAAATATTCAATTTTTACGTTTTAAAGAGTTTGATCATAGCTCAGGATGAACGCTGGCGGTGCGCCTAACACATGCAAGTCGAACGCGGACCATTTTAGATCACTTTGAAGGGCTTGCCTGGATGAGTGTGATATTTTTCGGTCTGAGTGGCGAACGAGAGAGTAATAAGTTGGTATCTCCCCCCAAGTCAGGGATAGCCCATCGAAAGATGGATTAATACCGGATAGTCCCGCAAGGGTAAAGCCGCAAGGCGCTCGGGGAAGAGCCTGCTTCCTATCAGCTAGTTGGCGGGGTAATAGCCCACCAAGGCAATGACGGGTAACTGGTCTGAGAGGACGACCAGTCTCGATGGAACTGAGACACGGTCCATACACCTACGGGTGGCAGCAGTGAGGAATCTTCCGCAATGGACGAAAGTCTGACGGAGCGACACCGCGTGGAGGATGAAGGTTTTGTTATTGTAAACTCCTTTTCTCAGGGACGATAATGACGGTACCTGAGGAATAAGGGACGGCAAACTATGTGCCAGCAGCCGCGGTAATACATAGGTCCCAAGCGTTATCCGGAATTACTGGGCGTAAAGCGTCTGCAGGTTGAAAAGTGTGTGAGATGTGAAAGACCGGGGCTCAACCCCGCGTTTGTGTCTCAAACTGCTTTTCTAGAGTGAGCAAGAGGTATGCGGAATTTATGGAGTAGGAGTGCAATCCGTTGACACCATAAAGAACACCAAAAGCGAAGGCAGCATACTGGGGCTCTACTGACACTCAGAGACGAAAGCGTGGGGAGCGAAAGGGATTAGATACCCCTGTAGTCCACGCCCTAAACTATGATGACTAGATGTTGGTCCTTCGGGATCAGTGTCGTAGCTAACGCGTTAAGTCATCCGCCTGAGTAGTACGACCGCAAGGTTAAAACTCAAATGAATAGACGGGGGCCCACACAAGCAGTGGATCATGCGGTTTAATTCGATACTGAACGAGGAACCTTACCCAGACTTGATATCTACGAAAGCTCTTAGAAATAGGAGCGTGCCCTCACGGGAATCGTAAGACAGGTGCTGCATGGTTGCCGTCAGCTCGTGCCTTGAGGTGTTCGGTTGAGTCCGTTAACGAGCGAAACCCATGTCATTAGTTATTATGTCTAATGAGACTGCCCGAGTTAATCGGGAGGAAGGTGTGGATGACGTCAAATCAGCATGGCCCTTATGTCTGGGGCTACACGCATGATACAATGGTCGATACAAAGTGTTGCCAACCAGCGATGGTGAGCGAATCACATAAAGTCGATCTCAGTCCGGATTGTAGGCTGCAACTCGCCTACATGAAGTTGGAATTGCTAGTAATCGTGTATAAAGATATGGCACGGTGAATATGTTCCTGGGTCTTGTACTCACCGCCCGTCAAAGCATGGAAGATGTACCTACCGGAAGTCCCTTAAGTAATATGAGGGCCTATGGTAGAGACATTGACTGGGCTTAAGTCGTAACAAGGTATCCGTACGAGAACGTGCGGATGGACTACCTCTTTTATATTGAAACCTTCACCTTCTTTCTGTGCTGATTATTACTTGAGCGTGCTCTTGTACATAATCTAGAAAAAAGTAGTAGTGAGTAAAAGCAATTAGTAAGTGAGAGTGTACACAAAAGCGATGGAAGAAATACTACATTAAGGCATACAGTGAATGCCCTGACACCTATACCCGACGAAGGACGTGCTAAACTGCGATAAGCTTGGAGAAGCTGTTAAGAAGCGTCATACTCCAAGATTTCCGAATGGGGAAACCCCTCCTTTTAAGGAGACTCGCCTCTGGCGAGAGGACACTCTGTGAACTGAAATATCTCAGTAGCAGAGGAAAAGAAATCAAATACGAGATTCCCTGAGTAGTGACGAGCGAAACGGGAACAGTCTAAACCATATTACTGTAAGGACAGACCGTTGGTAATATGGTGTTGCGAGATGTATTTACTGCAATCTGTAAAGCAGACAATGTGTGTTCCACGAGGAAAAATTACCTGGGAAGGTAAGCCAAAGAGGGTAACAGCCCCGTATTCGAAAGTGCGTACATATGTTGCAATACATTCTCAAGTAAAATCGGACACGTGAAATCCGGTTCGAATCTGGGTCGACCATGATCCAAGACTAAATACTATAGGTGATCGATAGCGAACTAGTACCATGAGGGAAAGGTGAAAAGAACCCCGAGAGGGGAGTGAAATAGAACCTGAAACTGTATGCTGATGAAGAGTGGGAGCATATGGAGCAATCCATTTTGTGACCGCGTACTTTTTGTAGAACGGACCAACGACTTAGTTGTATGTGGCAAGGTTAAGGAAGAAACATCCGGAGCCGAAGCGAAAGCGAGTCTGAATAGGGCGCTAAGTCACGTACACTAGACCCGAAACCGGGAGAGCTACCCATGAGCAGGATGAAGTTCGACGAAAGTCGAATGGAGGTCCGAACCATTTAGAGCTGCAAGTCTATTGGATGACTCGTGGGTTGGAGTGAAAAGCTAATCGATCTCGGAGATAGCTGGTTCTCCGCGAAATATATTTAGGTATAGCCGTATTTATCAAAGTAAGGGGGGTAGAGCACTATTTGGACTAGTTGGAGTGAATAACTCTTGCAAATCCTGATAAACTCCGAATACCCTTATCCATGGAATACGAGGCAGACTGCGACGGATAAGCGCCGTAGTCGAGAGGGAAACAGCCCAGATTCCTAACTAAGGTCCCTAATTTTTAATTAAGTGGTAAAGGAAGTGGAATTACTCAGACAGCCAGGAGGTTGGCTTAGAAGCAGCCATTCCTTTAAAGAGTGCGTAACAGCTCACTGGTCGAGTGATTCTGCGCCGAAAATTCAACGGGGCTCAAATTAAAAACCGAAGTTGGAAATGTAATAAATATAATTATTGCGTGGTAGCGGAGCGTTCCCCATGCCGATGAAGGTGAATCGTGAGATTTGCTGGAGGTACGGGAAGTGAAAATGTTGGTATGAGTAACGTAAATGGAGTGAAAACCTCCATCGCCGAATGACTAAGGTTTCCTGTCCCATGGCAGTCATGGCAGGGTGAGTCGGTCCTAAGGCGTAGCCGAAAGGTGGAGCCGATGGATATCAGGTTAATATTCCTGAACTTTTTATTCGCGCGTGCAGATTGTGACGGATTGTGTTATCGGAGACCCGCAATGGTTGGGTTCTGGGTTTCGAGTCTTCGGGCAAGAAACTTGGCTTGGTATCGTCTGACTTCGGTCAGATTGGTGCCTCTGTCCTACGATAATGAGATTCCAAGAAAAGCTTTCTGTATTGAATAAAAAACCGTACCGGAATCGAACACACGTAGTCAGGTGTAAGTACACTAAGGCGTATGGGATAACTATGCTTAAGGAACTCTGCAAAAAAACGTCCGTAACTTCGGGAGAAGGGCTCCCATTTGTATACTTTATACAAGTGGGTTCAACGAACGAGCTCAGGCGACTGTTTACCAAAAACACAGCTCTCTG
>CALEVN010000012.1 GCA_937924685.1 uncultured Candidatus Altimarinota bacterium
GTGAAGCTCGTGACCTCGTCCCAAAAAGTAATCCACTTCTCCGAAAATTCTTCGACCATATAGCGGGTGAAGGATTTGAGAAACGACTCGGATATATCGTTGATGAGCTCTGCGAGGTCTTCGCTCATGCAGATGTACGAGCTCTCATGCATGGACTCTACCAAAAAGCAGATATCGAGACGCATGATCCTGTCATTCATTTCTACGAAGACTTCCTCGGAGAATATGATGCGAGCATGCGAAAGCAGCGTTGAGTTTTCTATACTCCTGCACCTGTTGTACGATTTATTGTGCGAGCCGTCGATGATATTTTGAAAACACATTTCTGACTCAAGCGAGGACTCGCTGATACGAGTAAAATCAAGCATGAAACAATGGGGCATGTGACACACAAACAGACAGGAAAAATGACCACAAAATCTCTCATAGAAGAAGTCCATCGTGTGCAAATCCTTGATCCTGCGACTGGAACAGGAACATTTCTCAATGAAGTTATTCGGCACATTCATGGAAGTATGAAAGACCAGGCAGGTATCTGGACATCGTATGTCCAAAATGACCTCATTCCACGACTCCACTGATTTGAACTGATGATGGCGAGTTATACGATTGCTCATTTGAAACTCTGACTCACACTCGCAGAAACAGGAGTCTCTGAGCTCGACCAACGTCTCCAAGTCTATCTCACCAACTCCCTCGAAGAAGCAAAGACCAACCGTGAGACACAGGGCACACTCTTCGGACTCGCTGAGAGTATCACACGAGAAGGTCAATATGCTGATGAAGTGAAAGCAGATAAGCCTGTGATGGTGATTGTCGGAAATCCTCCCTACTCTGTGAGTAGTACAAACAAAGGTCTTTGGATAGAAAAACTGATGGCAGATTACAAGAAAAATCTCAATGAAAGAAATATACAACCACTCTCTGATGACTACATAAAATTTATCCGATTTGGTGAGCACTTAATAGAAAAGAATGGTGAATGAGTACTAGCGTATATCTCAAATAATTCATTTATTGATGGACTTATTCATCGACAAATGCGACAACATCTCCGAGAAACATTTGATACTATTTATATTCTCGATTTACATGGAAGTTCGAAGAAAAAAGAATCAGCACTCGACGGTGGAAAAGATGAAAATGTCTTTGATATACAACAAGGTGTCAGTATTAGCCTGTTTATAAAATCAAAGAATCCAACGAAGCGATGAATATTTCATTGTGACCTTTTTGGTAAACGACAAGCGAAATATGATTTCTTAGAAAACAATACTCTTTCTCAAATTGCATGGAATGAAATCACGGATGAAACACATGGATATTTTGTGGTGAAAAATGAAGAAGGAAAAGAAGAATATGAGAAAGGTTTTAAAATAGATGAAATTATAGGCAAAAATCCAAGATATTTTATATCTTCAAAAAAACAATCAAAAGAGTTTTATGCAAATATGTGGAAAACTATTTTAAGCAAAAAAACATGGAAAGGTGAGATTATAAATAAAAAAAGAGATGGCTCTTTGTACAATGAAGAGCTCATCATTACTCCTGTTCTTGATGAAGAAGGAGAAATTGCCAATTTTATCGCAATAAAACAAGATATTAGATCGGAAGAGCGTCGTGTAGGGAAAGAGTGTCTTCGCCTGTGTAGA
>CALEVN010000013.1 GCA_937924685.1 uncultured Candidatus Altimarinota bacterium
TACATTGAGCAAGGACTTGTCTCAGAGCAATCACACCCGGAAAATCCGAATGTGAAAATACTCAACTACACTCAGGCATGTCAGTTCTCAAAGTCGTGGGATGATATCACCGAGCAATGCCGTGGACTCATCATCGATATAGAGACAGGCGACGTGATCGCTCGACCGTTCCGAAAGTTTTTCAACTACCAAGAGCACATCGCAAATGGAAAGGAAATACCGAACGAAAAACCTCTCATACATGAAAAACTCGACGGCTCACTCGGAATCCTCTACTCACTCAACGGAAAAGACTACATAGCAACCCGAGGATCATTCACCTCAGAGCAAGCAATGTGGGCAACCAAGTGGTGGAGAGAGAACATGCAGCAGCAGGAATTGTCTCAAGATGGATTCACTCACCTATTTGAGATCATCTACCCGGAAAATCGAATCGTCGTGAACTATGACTTTTCAGGACTCGTATACCTTGCATCAATCAACAAAAAAACAAGCGAAACTATATACTGGGATGACAAACCTTTTGCAAAAGCAAAACAAATCCATGTATCTGACTTCGATGAATTGATGAAAATGGACAACGAAAATGAGGAGGGATTCGTTTTATTCTACCCAAAGGCAAACCTGAGACTCAAAATCAAGTTTCCTGAATATGTTCGATTGCATAAACTCGTCACCGGTGTTTCTGAAATTGCTATATGGGAACATATGCGAGACGGAAAATCACTCGATGATCTACTGGAAAAGGTACCCGATGAGTTTTTCAACTGGGTCCGCAGCGTTCAATCGAGACTGAAATACGAGTACATCAAGATCGAGGACGAGTGCTTGAATGACTATCACCGGATCACACTCGCTGAGATTCCACGAGAGGACAGAAAGTCACTGGCACTCGAAATCCAAAAAACAAGGTACCCGGGTATCCTATTCTCAATACTCGATGACAAAGATTATTCACAAGCGATATACAAAATGATCCGACCGAAAGGACAATCGCAATTCAAAATCGATATAGACTTATGAGCAAGATGTACATCATGAAAGGACTCCCGGCATCCGGGAAATCCACCAAAGCAAAAGAAATATGCGAGAGAGATGGCAACACTGTCAGAATAAACAAGGACCTACTCAGGACCATGCTGCACTTTGACAAGTTCAACCATATCAAAGAGAGCCACACTCGAGATGCCGCAAGGAAACTCGCTGACTGGTACCTCGCAAACGGTGTGAATGTCATTATTGATGACACCAACCTCAATGAGGGCACCGTTCAATCATGGAAAGACCTCGCAAAGATCCACAATGCTCACATCGAGTACGTTGATCTCACTGATGTCACTGTTTCTGAATGTTTATATCGTGACCAATTCAGAGAAAAGAAAGTGGGCAATCATGTCATTCAAAAGATGGCAATGCAGCAACTTGGATGGCTCAAAGGAAAAAACGTCGTGATCTGTGACCTTGATGGTACTATTTGCGACATCACGCACCGGCTGCACTATGGGAAAGGGGAAACCAAAAACTGGGATCTATTCTTTGCAGGCATAAAGGACGACACACCACGCCGTGAGGTCCTCGATATGGTCAGCAGGACATGCGTTGAGAATGATGCACACCTGATATTCGTATCAGCACGCCCTGAGACATACCGAAAGGAATCTCAAGACTGGATCGCTCACAACACATTCCCACTCGATTATGTGTACCTAACCGAACACAACGGATGGATGCTCATCATGAGAGATGCACACGACAAACGCCCGGACACTGAGGTCAAATCGGACATATACGAGAAGTACCTCAAGCACCTGAACATCGTCAGAGTATATGATGATCGACCAAGTGTGATCCGTATGTGGAGAGAAAAAGGACTTGAAGTCGAGGACGTTGGTCAAGGTATAGAGTTCTAGTATAAGAAATAAACACCGCAGGGTGTTTTTTCTTTTTTTGATTGATGCTATACTAAACCCATGAAAAACCCATCGACTAAAACTGAAAAGGTTTCTCATGAAACACTGATCACCTGCAAGGAAAAGCATGGAGAGCACGCATGGAAACAGAGCGATATCGAGGCAATCGATGTCTGTATTTTCTGTGGAACGAGACGTGACGTGTGGATGAATGATGTTGCTCATGAGCAAGGCAATAAGATTCTTACAGGAAACAAGGAAATCATACGAGGTCCAAACGGTAAACTGATGAAAGGTACGGCATCACTCAATCCTGATGGACGACCAGTCGGATCACGTTCACTGACAAGCATCGTGAGGAATGCACTGAGACAACCATTGAAAGCAAAGGACCCATTCACCGGAGAGGATATCATCATCAGCGGTGAGGAACTGTTCAGTGTCATGGTACTCGAGAATGCACTCAAGAAAGGGGACCGAGAGGCACAAAGAATGATATGGGAACACCTTGAGGGCAAACCTACACAGCAGCACAAACTTGAGGTGTCAGGTCCTCGTGGATATGAGATTGATCCTGAAAAGGAAAAGAAAATGCAGGACGAGTTCTCAATGTTCGCAGTCATCACTGAGACTGAGCCTGAAATCGCTCAAAACGACCCTGTGAGTGTCGAAACACAGGAAACAGCACAAACTCCAATCGAGACACCGAAACCATCACCTGAGCCAATCCAAGTGGCAAATCAGGTGGTATCTGAGGCTCAACCGACCGAATATGTTCAACAAACCCAACAAGGAGGCGTACGAGAGGCTTAAAACTCTCGATCGAGACAGTCGTGTTGCTGCGTGCAAGGCAAATCCGTCACTTTTCTCGTTGTATTATTTTCCGCACACAAAGGGATATGTCTTTGCATTTTTCCATATGCTTTTCTTTTGGGCATTCACCAAACTGCTCAGTGGAAAAACTTGGGAACTGCTACTGTTCGCCTTTCGTGAATCCGCAAAGACATCACTCGTCAAGGAGTTCGTGATCTACTGTATCGCCTACAACGTCGAGGATTATATCGTTTGGGATTCATACGATGGTGGAAACTCAAAGCGTGCACTGTTCGACATCGTTGTTGAATTGCAGACCAACAAGCGACTCATTGCCGACTTTGGTGAGATGTACAATGCAAAACGATCAATGGATGAGGTCACACAGAAATCAGTGAGCGACTTTGTGACCAACCCGGTCCGCAATGCTGATGGCACAATCAAGTTCAAGGGTATTCGTGTCGAGGCACACACCACTCAAGAGCCTGCTCGTGGATTCAACCATGGTGGGAAACGTCCGGGACTGGTAGTACTCGATGACTTTGAAAACAAAAAGACAATCAGATCAGAGGCACTCACTCTCTCGATATGGGAACATATTCAAGAGTTAAAGGGTGGACTCGATTCGACTGGATCAAAAATCATATACCTCGGAAACTACATCTCACAGTTTGGAAACATTCAGAAACTTGTCGACAAGATGAAAACAGGGACTCAAGGCATGGAGATGTTCATCGTTCCAGTGATCGGACTCATACTGCATGCGATTGATGCAGTCTCAACGACATACGGCAGTCGTGATGAAACGACATGGAAAGAAAAATATGTGTACACCAACGCTGAGGCTGAGGCATTCGCACTGCAATATCCTGATCGCAAGCCTCGTGTATCACTCGAGAAAAAGAAAAAAGACATGTGGACCGCTGACACTGGTGACCTCGACTGGGAATGCGAAATGATGCAAAACCCTATCGATAACACACTGGCAAAGTTCAAGCGTGAATATTTCAAGTACATCTCACTTGATGAGGTGCTGCGTAAAAAGACAGCCTGCTTTGTCATCATCGACCCTGCACTGTCAGAAAAGGACAAGAGCGATGACTCAGGTGTGGCAATCATATGGACCGATGAACTCAATCACTGGTATTCAAAGGTGTTCAAGATCCGTCTCAACTCACTCGAGGTGGTCAACTTTGTTTTCGAACTCAATGACATGCTCGTTGCACTGGGTACACCGCCACGCAAGATCGCATTCGAAAAGGAAAAGTACTACGGTGCAGTATATCCATTCCTCAAGGAGGCTATGGCAAAACGAAACGTGTGGCTGCCAATGTTTGCAGTGGAGATCAAGGGTCGCAACAAAGAGGACCGCATCACCAACGCATTGCAATATCGATACGAGAACGGTGCTATCACTCACGTCATGGGTGAAATGCTTGGAGGTCGTGTACCTCACACCATGAGTGACTATGAGACACAGGCTCAACGATTCCCGGCAGGTGGACATGACGACATGCTCGATGCTCACGCATACGGTGCTGATGTGGTCCGATGGGACGCACCTGAATCAGAGCAAGAGAAAAAGCGACAGGACAATCCGTACAACATCGATGCGTGGGTTGAACGCATTGAAAAAGAAAACAGAGCCAAGAAACTCGAGCAGGATGCAATCGATGAGGCGAGACGATACGGATACAATCCACAGGATGATCAAGAATTGCCCGACGAATACTTTGATGAAATTGGCGGATAGTGTTATACTGTTTTTATTATTAGTTAATCGTGCTCACGCACATTCATATCGATATGGAAACACTCAAAAAGTTCGACGAACTGGATCCGATCGCACAAGACATGATCCGCAATGCCACAGGTTGGAACGGCGAAAGCTACACCAACGCTGATGGTATCGTGGTCACCTTGCACGGTGAGGGAGAAGTGGCTGAATATTCAGTACACTACCCTGAGGGATTCGCACCTGTTGCACCTGAAACTGTAGAGGAAACTCAAACAGTGGAGGCTGCACCTGAGGTTGCTGATGTTGCACCAGTCGCTGAAACTGAATCAGTTCCAACTGAGGAAGTTCCTGCAACTGATGAAACAGTTCCAACTGATGCTGATGCTGCCGTTGATGCTATCGAAACTACTCCAACAGAGGAAACTCCAGTGGAATCAGTAGAAACCGATGCTACACCGACAGAAACTGCACCGGTAGAACCTGCACTCGCAGAATAACCACTCAAAAAGCACCCGATGAGGGTGTTTTTTGTTTGAATCCACCTTGCAAGTGTTTACAAAAAAATTGCATAGGTATACAATAAGAGTACCGACGACCCTCATACCTAAAAAATATATGAAAACTCACTACACATTGAAACAAAAACTCGTCGAACAGTCACTTGCTGAGATTGCTTTTGATACTGACTACCGTCGGCAAAAGCGACAAGCGGAGTGGAAACGAAACGAGCAACTCATGAAAGCGTACTCAATCGCTGATGATGAGACAAAGTCAAAGGTCCCACTATTTCAGGCGATCTCTTTTGAGGAAACTCTCCTCTCAAAGATCGACAACTCTCTCGTATTCAAGATGTCACCGGGTGGACTTGAGGACAAGCGAAAGGCTGAGAAGTTCAACGCATTGCGTGAACGTGATGCAAAGGTTGATCAATGGGACCCAAAGGACCGTGCAGGAAAGCGACACGCCATCAAGTATGGTCGTGCAATCTATTTGTATACAGCAGCATCAGAGGATGGATACCAACCAAACCTCTCACAAATCCGTCCACGATATTTTCATATTGATCCCGATGCAGGTGGACTCGATGTCGAAAAGGCATTGCACCTCGGATGGTTTGGAGTAAAGAAAACACTGTGGCAACTGAAAAAAGGAATCAAGGATGGAAAGTATGACAAAAAGGCAACTGAGGATCTCATTGCCAGTGGCTCAAACTATTCTGATGATTCTCAGGATGACATGGAGGAACGCACCGCAGGAAACAATGCAGGTGACGTTGCGAAAAATAAAAAGATGGCGAATCAAAACACTTGGCTATTCTATCAACACTTTACTCATGACTATGAGACAGGTGATCGATACGTTTTGCTTTTGACCAAGGGTGGTCAGTGTATCCGTTGTGAAAAATGGATTGATGAGGACCCATCAGGACTATATCCAATATGGACATGGGCACCATCACCGGATGATGCAGAGTTCTGGTCAATCTCACCTCTTGAGCGTGTACGTCGCATATTCAAAGCGATGGAAAAGAGTATCAATCAGATGCTCGACAATGCTGATCAGGTCAACAAACCAAAACTCGCAGTGAATGTGGACTTTATTCGAAACCTTGCACAAGCAAAATACGGCACAGGTGGATTCCTTGAGATCACTGGAAACATTGATGCTGACAAGGCAGTCAAAGCAGTGCTCACGCCGTCAATCGATACACCTTTGCGTGTGTTCGATAAATTGCAGATGATCATCGATCGTGAATCAGGTGTGAATGCAATGGCAGCAGGTGTGTCAGATACCGATGGAGTACTTGGAATCTATGATGGAAACCAAGAGAACCTCGGAGATCGTCTCGGATTGCTCAACAAAGAATATTCAACAGGATACTATCGTTTCGCTCAACTATGGAAAAATGGTGTGCGTAACAACCTCACATCAAAGGTTGCAGTGCGTATCCTTGGTCCAAACGGAATCGGTATTGAGGAAATCCTATGGCAGGACATCAAGCCGACAAAGTATGACTATGATATCCTTGTCGAATCAACATCAGCAGAGGCACAGTCAAGCAAAATCGACATGAAAAACAAGATTGAGGTATTGACTGCTGCAAAGGATGATCAGATGTACAACCAAAAGATCGTCCGTGAAAAGACACTCGACCTCACTGGATTCTCAGAGGATGACAAGCGTGCACTCCTCGACACAAAGAATGGCTCAGAGGGAATGATTGTGAGAGCATACGAGGACTTTGAAAAACTCGTACTCGGAAAAACAGTCAAGGTCCCACGGTTTGCGAATATCGACTACCTACAGGCTATCAATGATCTATGGGATGAACGTGATGACTTGATTGAAACAATGTACAAGAGCAACAAGATCAAGGCTCAGAACATTCACCAAGCAATCCAAACCTACATCGAGACTGCTCAAGAGCAGGTCACAAAGAATGAGGCTCGCAAGGCACTCGAGGAACAGGCAAAGGCAGGAACAGTGGACCCAACGATGCCACCTGAGGGCGAAATGCCCGGGGGCAAAGGAGGTCGGATCGATCCGTCGAAACTACTTGATCCGAGTTCAACAGGGGCACCTGCTGAACCATTACAAGATAATCAAATGCAATAAAAAGTATTATGAAAAAACCATCGGCAACTTACTCAGTAAAAAAACTCAAGGACGGTGACTATGAGGTCACTCTCCACAATCAGACAAAGGTGTTCAACCTCAAGGAGGTCGTGATGTCATTCCTCGATGCACAGAAAATGCTCAAGGAGGTCACATCACAGCGTTCACTCAACAAGGCGATACTACAAAACATCAAGGACTATCACGGAGACGTGATCAAGATGTTTGAAAAATTGCCAAAGGTGAAACGTGCGGCACTTGCAAACTATCTGACTATTGGTGAATCAATCGCAAAGGATGATCTCAAACATCGTGATGCAAATACTCGATTCAAGAGACTTGAAAAGGAACTTGCAGAGATACGAAATGTGATACCTGCTGACGACAAGGAACTCACCAAGAGTGAAAAACGTCGAATTGATAAACTAACAAAATCAAAATAGTATGGACCACACAAAAATTGTCGACAAATATCCTCACCTCAAAGATGATCTCGATCGTGCAAGAGAATTGCAAGAGATGAGCACATCGGTTGCAGGTCGTGCACTGTACAAACAGAAACAAAATGAGATCAACGCACTTATCCCCAAGGTCATTGAACTCGCAAGAGTTTGGAATGAAAACGAATTGCGGTATACTATAACCAAGATGGAAATATTGCGAGATGAAATCATTTCCGTTGAAAACAATTCACGAGCCTATGACACGTTGGTGCAACAGATAGAGAATGGAGACTTTGACAACTCAATAGCGAATGATGACGAGTAACCCCACGAGGGGTGCTCCCTCCTTTTATTGTCTAAACTGGTCGGTGGTGCAATAAAAGTGGGGAATACCTCTTGTGTAAAAATGTGGCGGTGTTATACTATGTATATCCGACCAGATTCCCCCGGTTTGCGACACCGGTGAATAAATCTAACGCAGTGGTGCTCAATGGTACTATCACTCAAAAAAAGTGTACTGAAAAAATATTATGTCAGGACTACCTGAAAGTATTCAAGCCGAGATCGCTGGAAAGCGTACACCTAACTCGGAGGAACAGCCAATTGATGAGTCAAAGGAAACTCCAAAAGAGGAACCAAAAGACGAATCAAAAAAAGCTGATAATCCTGAACCAAAGAAAGGTGAGGCAGCCAAGCCGAAAAATGGTCAATCGATTGCTCAGGTTGCGGAGGCAGCCAATGAGGACGATGACGAGGATGATGAGGATGACGAGGATGGCGACGGCGATCCAAAAACGAAATCCAAAAAGCGTTCGAGCATTTTCTCAGAGTTCATGGAAAACAAGCGTGAACTCAAAGAGATGAAAAAATCAAATCGCAAACTCGCAAGCCAATATACAGAAATGGCAAGTGCGATGACCGAATTGGTTTCAGTAGTCAAGGACCTCAAGGGCAATAAAACTGCTCAGAGGGACGAAATCGAGGAGTTTGCAGAGGAATGGGGACTCAACTCAGAGGGAGCCAAGACTCTTGTCAATCTTATCGAAAAACGCTTATCAACCAAGGCAAAAACTTCATCAAGTGATGACGAGGATGACGAGGACGATGACGAACCAAAGAAAAAAACCAAGTCAAAATCTGATGCGAAATCTGAATTGTCAGTGAGACGTGTTGAACTTGCAATCGAGGGTGAATATGATGACTTCATCGATTCATATCCTCAAGTGAAAGGGAAACTCAATCTCAAGGCAATCAAAAGATACATCATGTCAGATGATGAGAACCTTTCAAAATCTTTTTCAGATGTTGTGACTGAAATGTATCCGGGAGTGTTGGCTGGAAAGTCGACAGTCGATGGAGGCAGTGATGTCAACGGCGGTGGAAATGATGATGAAAGTCTCGACTGGAATGATCCAAAAGTTCAGCAACGAGTCCAAAAAGATCCAAAGGTGCGTGATCAATATCACAATGACCTACTCGGACGAGTAAAAGGAATCTATCAATAATCATCCGACTCCCCACAAGATAGTGACAGCCTACACCACAATGACCAGAAAAAAATAATTGTATGTCTATCTCTATATCAAAAGAGCAGTTCTCAAACTCATACCAAACCATTTTCTCAAAAGTAACAGTGACAATGGAGGTATGTAACGGTGAATTGCGTTCAAGTCTCGAATACGGTGCAAGTGTTGCACGTCCTCGAGCAATCATCGACGGTGTTCGTGTTCGTGATTATACCAAAGGTACTAACTACACGATCGATCCAATCGCTGATGAAAAGGAAACTCTCGACGTAAACCGATCAAAGATCGCAGTATGTCGTATCGATCGTATCGAAAAGGTACAGATGAAAAATCTTACCCCATCAGAGTTTTTCGGAATGGAAATCGCATTGAAAGTAGCAGCATATGTCGACGGTGATACTCTTGCCCTCGTTCGTGGATTCGCTACATTCGATGCAGGAAACATCGGTGGAACAGCAGGACAACCAATCGACCTCGATGGTACATCTCCAACTCTACCAGTGGAAAAAACTCTTGCGAAAGCAGCAGGTACAGTTCGTGCTCAAATCAAAGGAAAGCAACTTGCATCTCTTGTATTTGTCACTGACTCACTTGGTGTTGCATCAATCGAAATCGTATTGATGGGCAAGCAGTTCGATCTTGCTGAATCAGTTTGGAAAAACGGTTTTGCAGGTCCAGTTCGTTCAGCACAATTGTATGTGTCAGAAAACCTATCAGCAGATGCTGACATCACTTTCAACACAAACCCAAGTGCTGCTCAAACATTCACAATCAGTGGATTCACATATACATTCGTTTCATCAATCGGATCAACTCCGGGGAACGTATTGATCGGTGGATCAGCTGCTGCGACTCGTGCGAACCTTGTTGCTGCCCTTAACCAAGGAGCAGGTGCAGGTACAAACTACATCGCATGGACTGACTCAGCACCTAACTACTACGCATCAGTATGGGCTGACTTCCGTTTGACAGCAACTGACAACGGTACAACCGGATTCACATTGTCAACAATCGGATCAGGTCGTCTTGCGATCAGTGGTACAGCAACCATGACTGTCAATGCAAACTACATCAACTGTCCTTTCATGATGAAAGGTGCAATCGATCTCGTTGTGCAGGATAAAGTGGAGGGAGAGGCATTGCCTGACCCATACCAAATGGCAGATATCGTTCGATCATTCGTACTTTATGGAGTAAAACTCTTCAAAGACGGAATCAAGAAAGGTGTCAACGTCAAAATCAAGGCTTAACCTTGAACCCACCCCTCTCGGGGTCGGGTGCGAGTACATCGTGTCGGCGGTGTGCTCACACCCTATCCGGGGACCATTATCAGCGAATAATCATCAATAAAAACTATGATCGGATCAGAAATCATCAAAAAGTTCGAGGTATGGACAGATGACCAAACAGAACTCTCGACAGATGAGGAACTATTCCTCGCAAACCAAAAAACCAAGGAGATATACAATGAGTGCACATGGGAGTTCCTGCGAAAAACAGCATCAGGATCATTCTCAGGTGGTGAAATTGATATCGCTACACAAGCCCCGGACTTCAAGTATGCAATGGCAAACTATTCCGAGGACTTTTCATATTCAACCCCGACAATCCCTGTGTGTTATGTGAACGGTGCACCATATCGATTCATACCGATGGGAGTACGCAATCAACATCAAGGTCAGCAAGTGTGTTGGGTGGACCTCGTAAACAAAAAAATCAAGTTCTCAGGCGATTCTGTTGGTGGTACATACGAGTTTGACTACCAATACGCACCTGCCGACTTCACGGCATCAACATCACCTGCTATTCCTGAGGACTTCCAACTCGCTATCGTGTACGCAATGCTACTCGATGACGACGTTATCCAAAAGACAGAAAAAGGTCGATCAAATATCAAAGAAAACTCAGCATTCTACGGCAAGCACGTTTCGAACCTCAAGAGTTACAATGCAAAGTTCATTCTCCAAGCATAATATGGAAAAGTACCGAGGAAAAAAGATCATTCAGTTTCAAATCGACAGCGGATTGATCTACATTCTCACCGACGATGGGAAACTATACTATGGAAAAATCGGATCGAACAAGTTTGCAAGAATAAAAACACCGACCCTATAAATCTATGGCTGATCACATCATCAAACAATTCGTGTCAGGTACTCACAATCTCATGGACAATGAGGTGATTCCCAATGATGCTGCAAGTGATTCACTCAACTGGACCACAAAAGACGGAGTCATTGCCCTCTCATATGGGCGTTTTCTCGTTGGTCAACTTGGTGCCTCGGGGCAAGTACAGAATCAGGGTACAGGATACAAAACCAATGGCGGAAAGGTCCAATACAGGAAAAAAGGCACCGTCATTCAGTACCTCAACGGATCAACATGGACCGATGTCATCACTGGACTCAATGCTGCACATGATTATGTCTTTGCAAACTACACATCGCTTGCAGGATCATTCACGTTCGCACTTGGTCGTGGTGGTATTTTCAAAATGCACAATGCGAATCCCGGATCATACATCGACATGTACGATGCGACAAAAAACTTCAAGGCAAAGGGTATCATCGACAAGGCACGCATGCTCATATGGGACATTGAAAACGACCCGACTGGATTGCGTGGATCATACATCGACTCACAAAGTGGCTCAGTGTACAACACTATCACAAACGAGGTGGGAGCGACTGCAAACGGCGTACTGACTACATTCTCAGGTACTCTTGCATTCAAGGGTGGAAACCCGAAAGGAAACTGCTTTGGTGTCTCTCTCAATATGAACCCATCAGGTATCACTGCGACAGACGACTTCAACGGTGTGATCTCAGGTACTGGCGTGACTGGTACTATCAACTACATCACCGGTGCATGGACACTGACCTTTGCAGTGGCACCTACCAACACTCACCAAATACGTTTCACCTATCAATGGGAAAACTCAAACGTGAAAGGTGTGACAGACTTCACATACTCAGCAACTCGCCTCGCAGGTGAGGGCTTTGTGCTACGTCAGGACGAGGGAGGTGATGCGATTCAAAACGTACTCCTCGGACTCGATGGATCATACTACTCTATCAAGCAATACAGTATCTATCGCCTCACACTCGATTCAACAGACACAAAACCATTCAATGAGATCTACCGAAAGGACTTGGGTATCCCATACTGGCAAGCAACGACAGCGACAGGACGAGGGATCATATTCATGAACACTGCAAACCCGACAAAACCTCAACTCACAGTGCTTGAAAAGAATCCACTCGGTGACAATATCGTTCCAACGGTACTGGTCCCACATTTCAAGTTCGAGGACTTCAAATACGATCAGGCAGTGTTCGAAACATGGGAAAACTACATCGTGATCTCATGCCGCACACCATCCTCACTCTACAATGACCGCATATTGCTCATTGATATCACTCTCAATCAGGTGGACACCTACAAATACCGGGCGAAATGTCTCAAAAAGGATGCAGGTGACCTCTATGCAGGTGACACCATCACTGACAATACATACAAACTATTCAACGGATTCGATGATGATGGTCAGGTCATCGAGAACCAATGGACCAGTAAAGGAGAGACATACAACAGTCAGAGACTCAAGAAATATCGCCGAAATCGATTCAAAGGTCAGATCCAATCAGGTCAGGTCCTCGGAGTATATCTCGAGACAGACGATGGAGGTTTCTCAAAGGTTGGGACCATTCGTGGAGACTCAGAAACGGTCGACAACTCATCAACAGGAACAGTCGGATCGAGCATGGTTGGTCAAAGTCTCATCGGTGGAGGCGTTGCCGATGATCCGAACGCCGTGACTGTGTACTCATACTTTTTCGAAATAAAAGTACGCACAGGAAAGTTCAGAAAACGCCGAATCAGATTCGTTGCTGAGCAATATGGATTCGTTTCAATCAACTTCATGTCCGACTGGGACATCATGTCGTTCGAGGAACGCATACCAAAACGCTATCGTCGAAAGCAAAATGTATCACTGGACGGTAAATACACCGATCAGAGTGCATAATATTATTAGAATTGTTATACTATAAACATATGGCATCAGTACTCACAAAAGTCATCGCAAACTTTGCAACACAGATCACCTCAAACATCACAGCAGGTGGAGTGACTGCATCGATTGCATCAAACCTCGACAAAGAGGGGAACGTCATTGCCTCAGGCAAGTACGGATTCACTCTCAATCAGGGAAAAAGTAATGAGCAACACTTCATATGTGATCTATCCGGCACATCAATCACGAACGTGCAGGGTGTGGATCACTCAGGTGACCTCTCAACTGGATTCCTCAAAGATGCTCGCATCAATGATGAAATCAAAATCACCGACTACAGCAACCTATTGCGAATCGTGGAAATACTCTCAGGGTCAAAAGCACTCGATGGAGGTACACCAATCAAATATGATGCTGCACCTGCACTCACGGATCCCCGACAGATCCCCGACAAGGCATATACGGATGCAGCACTTGCATCAAAGGCAGGTGTCGCAGACAATAACGTGTTCACCGGAAACAACACATTCTTAGGTGCAAATCAGTTCAATCAATCCCCTACTGTTCCAAACCCAATCGGTGCAAATGATGCAGTGAACTTGGCAACACTCTTGGCAACAGCGATGGGATCAGTCCTCATATTCCAAGGGTTTCAAAGTTTTCAAGTCAAATATGACATCCTTGGTCGCATTGATAATGTGTACGATTCAATCGCACAAAAAACATTTTTCATGCGATATCGTACCGACAACGACTTTGTCCCATTCATGGTGAGTACAGCAGACAATTTCTGGCTCCTCAACTATGATGTCGATGGGGTATTATTAACAAGTAACAAAAACTAACATCAATTTTTATGTTTACACTAGATGCACAAACAAGAAAAAAAGGCGGACTCGTTGGAAAGGGTGTGGTATATGGTAGCCACATTGTTTTCGATGAATACCCTGTTGCAGGTGTCGGTACTTGGAAAGCCATCAAGGCAACAGGTGCATATACACTCTCAGGTCAGCCTACCAACGGTCAAACAGTGACCATCGGTACAAAGGTATATACATTCAAGACATCAATCACCACAGCCGACGGCGATATCAAGATCGGTGCAACTCTCGCTGAAACACAGGCAAACTTTGTCGGTGCTATCAATGGGGACCAAACACTCATCGGATCATCATATGGAGCACTCACTCGACCAAACGCTCAAGTGACTGCATCAGCGTTCGTTGCGAACATTTCAACACTCTCAGCGTTCACTCCCGGTACAGCAGGAAACTCAATCGCAACAACTGCAACAGCAGGATCTTTTGGTGGTGCTACCCTATCAGGTGGACTTGCTGAAAGTGCTGCGGACGGTCTATTGGTCCCATCAAGTGATCAGTACAACGTGTCATCATATGCCTCAATATCACAGTCATTGTGGTCATCAGGTATCATGTCACCATCGTCAAACATATCGAAAAAATATCAGCGTTTTGGATCAAACTATCGACAATTTGAGTACGCAACAGGTACATCAAAAAAGAAAATGATCACGAATCAGTTCGATGCTCGAATCAAGAATATCTCAAAGGCAAACATCGTGAGTCTACTCAAGGAAAATCCAACAGTAGTGATCGGTATTAACTACAACGCAATCACTCGTGTCTCAGCACTTGATACCAACAAGTTTGTGATCGGAAACAGTTCAAACCAATTGCAAGTGATTCAGATCAATTCTGATGGATCATTGACCGTTGGTGCATTGTTCACTCACTCACAGGTTGTCGAAAACTTTGACTGTGTCGATACCGGTAAAATCATCGGAGTTCGTGCAGTATCAGCATCATCACTCGAATATCAATACTTTACTGTTTCAGGTACTACAATCTCATTCAGTTCAGCAAACACATTCGCAGTGACAGGATCACTCACATCAGTTCGTATCAATGTCCGCAAAATCTCAACAGGAAAAGCAGCATTGATCTACCGAAACAACACGACAACATACGGAATGCGTATTGTTGATGTTACTGGTGCACTTACAGTGTCAGGTGCTGATACAACAATCACACCAGCCTTTGTTACAGCAACACCTGCAATCGTGACATATGATACTGACAAGTATGCGATCATCGTTGGTCAAAACGGATCAGCGGCTGCTCAAGTGTATATATGTAACGTCACAGGTACTGCTATTGCAGCAGGTACTGTGTACACATCGACAACATCAATTCAGCAAGATGCAACAAGTCAATATGACTATTTCTCAGCGGTAGCAATCAATACGACAAATATTGTTTTCACTGCATACGGTATGTCAGGATCAGGAACAGGTCGTGTGGTAGCAATGGAGCAGTTCAGTATCTCAGGAACTACTGCATCATTCGTTCGTCAGTTTTTCCTTGATTCAACATCTACATTCAACCCACAAGGTGTGAAAATTGTGAATGTTGCAACTGACACATATGGTATCTACTGCTACGCAACAGCAACACTTGATTCACGATATCAAACAAACTATGTCATGATTCCGTTTACTGTTTCAGGTAGTACGGTGACATTGTCAGAATCATTCAAAGACACTCAAAACTCAAACTTTGATGTGACTGGTATCACTTCATCATTCTCAAGTCCTCGTTTATTTGAAAAGGTTGGAGCATACTTTGTGATGCTATCAAACAACGCATCGACATCAGGTCCAATCGTCGTTCATACACCTGCTACAATTGAACTGTACAATCATGAAACATTGATCAGCACAGTGACAACGGTATATCCATTCACTGAAAATACAGTGAACTTTGATGGTATTGCAAACGCAACAATCAATGATGAGGTCGCATATATCAAGGTAAAAAATACCCACGCACAAACGCACAAGATCAAGTTCACAGGCGTACTGGTCGAAATGGAGTAGCATTAGCAATTAACCCGAAACATCAATCAATATATGGCAACAGTAAAGATCAAATATGGTGATACACTCTCGGGGATTGCTCGTGCAAATGGAACGACAGTAGCCGCTCTCATGCAAGCAAACCCGAATATCAAGGATCCCAACCGCATTTCAGCGGGTTGGTCTTTGTCGTTGGGTGGCGGTACTACAAACTCAACGCCTACACCACAACCAAAGGCGACGACAGTACCAACTACACCAACAGCACCGACAACACCGACCACGATTGCAGATCGTGCATCACTCATCCCAGACTCTCAGATGACGACAACTGATCCTGCACTTTCCGCATATTACAAGGAACAGGCTGACTCAATGAGCAAGCCAATCGATGAGGCAAAAATGCGTGAGGAAATCCGTCAGCGATACAATGATCAGTTCGAGTCATTGCGACTTGCAGCACTTCAAAAGAAAAATGACGTGTACAAAGAGGGTGAGGGACGAATGGGATCAGCTCGTGCACTTCAAGCACGTTCAGGTGTTCTTGGATCAAACTTTGCAGGTGCTGAAAACGATCAGATCACTCGTGATACGAATGACCTTGCATCATCAGTGGATGCCGAACTCAATGCAAAAATCTCATTCTTGATGGGTGAATCAGAAAAAGACTACTCATCACAGATTGCTGCTGCTCGAGAGGCGAAACGACAAGGTGCTGATGAATACATCAAGTACCTCACAACTCGTGACTCAGAACGTGTTGCAAAAGCCAACAACCTTGCGAAACTCTTTGCTGCTCAGGGAATTGACCCAAGTACATTGAGCAAAGAGGATGTTTCAAAACTTGAAAGCACATATGGTGTGAATCTCTCATCATTCAAATCAATGATCAGTGATGCGAAACTTGCACTCGACAAGGCACAATCATTCGAACTCTCAGACGGTCAAGCGAAATATACGATTGACCCTGCGACAGGAAAAGCAGTGCTCGTTGCTGAAAACAGCAAGAACTTTGCACCTAGCAAATACAATGGAGGTGGTGCATCAGGTGGATCAAGTGGTGGCGGATCAGGAAAAGGTGGCTCAGGTGGTGCATCCACTTCCCTTTCATACGATGATCCAAACTATCTCGACAGCATCATCTCTCGCTCAAAGGGTGGACGTTTACTCACACAAAGTGAGGCACTTCCTCTCACAAAGGCAAAGGTGGTACTCGGACAAACTGAGACAATCCTCAACATGGTCAAGTCTCAAAACACTGGTCCAATCATCGGTGCTATTCGTTCGAATAACCCATACGACACCAAGGCTCAGACAATCAAGGCATCACTCACATCAATCGTTCCGGGACTCGCTCGTGGAATCTATGGTGAGGTTGGAGTACTTACTGACTCAGACGTTGAACGATACACCAAAACAATTGCAAGTCTCACAAGTACTGAGGACGTAAACAAGGCAGTGATGGGAATGACACTCGATGTGATTGCAAAATCAATGGGTGCTCAACTCGAATCAATGGCAGCCGCAGGACGTGATGTCTCAGGATATGGAAACATATACAAGGACATGACAAAACGAGTGAATGCAATCAAGGGTGAACTCGAATCAAAGACTCAAGCAAAAGCAGCAGGGACCTCAACTGACATCAAAGTGAAATCCCCTGATGGTCGTCTATTAACAATCCCTAACACATCATTGAATCAGGCTTTGAAAGCAGGCTATGTTCAAGTAAAATAATTGTATGATCAACGACTTTGAAAAAAATGTGCTCGGAGCAACTGGATTCGATGATGGATCAGGAAATATCGTGCCAGTAACACCTCCACAAACTGATGCTACTATTACACCGGAAACTCCACAGAAAAAGTCCTTTTTCAAGGACACTCTCGGTGGAAAAATACTCAAAGGAGCAGGAAATGTTGCGGTAGGATTCGCCAAGGGTGCAGCAGACACCCTTTTGAGCGTTCCTCGTAACGTCGAAAAGGTAGTGGTGGAGGGGTCAAAACTCCGAATCGAAAAGCAAAACAACAAACAGCGTGAGCAACTCGTTGCACAAAACAACAAGATGCTCGAACTGTTCAAATCACTTCCAAAGGATGACCCACGCCGTGAAAAATACAAAAAAATCATGCAGGGGAACATTGATGCAATGCTTGCACTCAATGATGCTGAGGATGAGGTGATCAAACAGATTGATACCGATGCCTCATGGATTCCCGGAGACAAGGGAGGTCAAACTCAGGCTCGATTCGATGATGTTATGTCAGCAAAAAACAAGGCACAGCAAGTCGGATTCAAGGGTGAAAAGATTGCCGAACTTCTCGTGCCGGCAGGTGCTACAGCAAAGGCTGACAAGGCTATCAGTGGGATGAAATTGATCAACTCAACTGGTACAGGTGCAAAGATACTCAATGCAACGGCTCGAACAGGTGCAAAGGCACTCGTGGATGGTGGTGCAGCAGCAGCAGCAACCGTCGGACAAGGTGCATACCAAGGTCGTCTCGATACTGAGGCAGGACGTGAGGGACTATTCAAAGAGGCAAAACAAAATGCACTCTTTGCAGGTGGTGCCAAAGCGGTCCTCGCAGGTGGAGGTGAAATATTGAATGCGACTGGACTCCCAAGAAAACTCGCAGCAATGACCTACAAAGCCGACAAAAAAGACATCGTCAAAATATTTGAAAACTATGGAGATGATGCTGCAAAAACTGTCGATGATTCAGGTGAAACACTTGCCGACTGGGCAGTGAGAAACAAACTCAAGGGAAATGTCACACAACAGGCTCAACAGGTAATGCAAAAACTCAATGCCAGTGAAAAGGCAGTGATGGAAACAGCAGAGGCTGCAAATGTTCGAATCCCTGTCGACAAAGGACTCAAGTCATTCGCTGATGATCTTGCTGAGGAATATGCAGGACATGGACGTGGAGAGATCGGAAAAGAGGTGCAGACATTCATCAACTCAATTGATGAGACTGGAAAGGTTTCGGTCAAAGATGCGATCAAGTTCCGCCGTCTCATCGATAAATTGCGACCACAAGCATCATTCAGAAATCCAAAGGTTGCCGACAATGTGAAATATTGGGCTGATGACTTGCGTGGAATGATCAATGATATTGATGGAATCGGTAATCTTAACAAGGACTATGCCATGGCGATGAAAGCACGAGATGCACTCATCAAAAAAGGTATGTCAGAAAGCAACAAGCAACTCGTGGGAGCACTTGAAATGTACACCGTCGGACTTCCTGCGGTATCAGAAAATACATCTCTCACCGGTGCAGGACTTGTTGCTGCAAAGAGACTGTTCAATTCACCACGCATGCAGATGGCAGGTGGTCGATTCATTCAAGGTATGGGCGATTCAACAAAGGCAGGAATCGCAACACGCAAAATAATCCCCGAGGTCGTGAGGGGTAGTATGCAACAGAATCCTGAGGATCTTTAATCAGTGAGAATCAAAATCACTCCAATGATGAATCCGAGGACAAATGTACCTATAAGATAAGCCATAAATATATCATACAATATGGACCCAATAACACAAACACAACCACAACCTGATGATGACTCAATGGACCTCGTTTTGATGAAACTCGGGGATATTGAGCGTTCAATGAATGCAAGGATCAGTCAGGCTGAGAATCACAATGGTGACAATCAGGCTGACATGGAACTCATGCAGCAATTGTTGGTCAAGGTGGGAACGAAAATTGATGAGATAAAAAATCTCAAGCTGAATATGGATGGTGTCGAAAAGGTGACAATCCAAGGAAAGCATGGAGAGAAAGGTGACCGAGGGGATGACGGAAAAGACTGTGATCCCAACGAGGTTGCTCAGATACTGATTGAGACAGATGAGTTCATTGCAAAAATAAAAGGTGAAAAAGGAGATCCCGGTGAATCCATAAAAGGAGACAAGGGAGACGACGGAAAAACACCTGTGCAAGGAGTCGACTACAACACCACTGAGGAAAAGAAACAATTCAAATCAGAGGTGATCGATGCGATTGAGGTTGAGATACCAAACAAAGTCAAAAAAGCGGTCAAGGAGTACATCAAAATGGATGACATTGTCGCAAAGGTCAATGAATTGGTATCAAAGAAAACAATCAAAGCATCGGACGTCGAGGGACTTGCTGAGATGTTCAAAACTGAGATCGACAAAGTATATGAATCGGTCAGCAGGTTTGCATCAAAGCATGGCGGTGGTGGGTCACTACTACTCGCAGCACTCGGTGATATCGACTTTTCAAACCTACAAAATGGATACGTTCTCAAGTACAACGCTACTGAGAAAAAGTTCTATTTTGGAACAGGTGGAGGCGGTGGTGGAGGTGGCACATCAGATGATGTCAGCAATGAGAGTTCAGTGGCAGGATCTACTGTCTCAGATGCACTCGACACATTGCTCGGACTCATCAATGCACTACCCCCTGCCCCATTCATACCGACATGGAACCTCGTCAGTACCAACATTCAGATTGACTTTGGGACCACTGATGACGGATTGCATATTGAACCGATGACATTCAATCCTGCCGATCCTCTCTATCAGAACCTTGCAAAGGCATACGCTCGCAAAGTTCAAATCAAACCACTCGCACCTGATCATGATGACATTGATATCATGGTCGAAAATATCAATGCCGACATATCTGATATAGACACCGATCTTGGAACATTCAATGTCGTTGTCCGAGCACCTTTTGGCACATGGGGAAAATATCTATTTGATCTCTACCTATTGCAAGAAAGTGCATAGTGGGCTGGTATAACATTATCAATTTTAGTATAATATAATCATATGAGTATCAAACAAAAATCAGGTGAGGCAGGTGAACTCGATATACAAGGTATTGAGAACCGTTCCGCCTTTGTCACATTAAAAGATCCGCTCGGGAATGACCTATCTCATGCCCATCGTGAGAACATACCATCAACTCAAGAGGGTATGCTGCTCATGGGGAAAAACGATGACACTGCGGTTTTCTTGAGAACTGACAGAAAGGGTGCGATCTTAACAGGAAACTACATACCTGAGCTTTTGGAAAACTTTGAGGGTGCGGTGATCAACGTGCAAAAATGGACTCCAGTCAACACGACTTTTGTACCTGCACAATCGACTCTCGGAGGTTACAACTTCAACAACTCAAACCTCACAACAGTGAACGCCGTTGCAATCCTGCAATCACAGAGACTGTTGTCAAAGTTCCCTCGTGTTCCTCTACACTTCAAGTCACGACTACGTCACAACCTTGTTGCAGGATCACTTGCTGACTTTGGATTCGGAGTGCCATCAGGTACAACCACAATCGTTCCAAACGGTGCAATGTTCAGAATGACTGCATCAGGTGTGGTCCAAGGAGTAATCACCCTCAACGGTGTTGAAACTGCGATCAGCAATGTCATTTCAAAAGTAAACTCAAACGGAAACACTATCGGTGGAAACTTGAACATGTCAGCCGCATACTACACAGCAGGATACTTTGTGTACGATATCATTGCGGACGACGACAATGTTGTGTTCACGATTCAAGATTCAGCAACAGGTGAACTGATCGGAGAACTTTCACTCGCAGTTCCAGTGGGTCAAATCAAGATGTGGGGAGCAACAGCATTGCCAATATACATGCGTTTGTGGAACAACGTGGCACCATCAACTGCACCAGTATTCGCAGTCACAGAACTTCAAGCAATGTCACTCGACTGGAACCTGTCACCAACAATGTCTCAACTTGCTGCATCGCTCAACCTTTCAGCAGGTCGTCAGCCATTCACAGGTGCACAAAATGAAAACCACACGAACTCAGCAGCACCTGCATCAGCAACACTCTCAAACGTGGCAGCAGGGTATGCAACACTCGGCGGAAAGTTTCAGTTTGTTGCAGTAGCCGGAGCGGAAACTGACTATGCACTTTTTGGATTCACAGTACCGGCAGGGTCACGATTCCTGTGTGAGGGTATCAAGATTGATACGATCAACACAGGTGCAGCAGTGGCAACATCGGCTCACGTCCTTGAATGGGCAATGGGATTCAACTCATCAGCCGTATCTCTTGCAACTGCAAACATTATACGCCGCCAAGTGGGTATCCAATCACTACCTATCGGTGCAGCAATCGGTGCTCAGGCAAGTACCATCGATATGAAGTTTAGTACTCCCGAAGTCGTGGAATCAGGTCGATTCCTCCACGTCATACTGAAAATGCCTATTGCAACAGCAACAGCATCTCAGATTATAAGAGGTCAAGTACACGTCAAAGGACGTTTCATATAAATATATGGAATCAAAAGAGTTCACAATTTCAGGTGGGGACCTTGGTGGACTCTCTTTTGTTGCTAGTCTCGATGAAAACAATGAATGCGTGGTGGATGTCGATGGACAACTGCTCGCATTCAGAATCATCGATGAGCAAGCGGTATACCTTGGAATAAAGGAGACAAAAGGGACTCGCACAGAAATCCCGGAATCCGACCTATTAACAGAGCAACCCGACCAAAACTATGAATAAATATATGAATGAACATATTGAAATCACAAAAACTGCGGTCGAGGTGGCTCAAACCCACTCACCGATTGTGGCAATCGCTGCAAAAAAATATTTCTTGCTTGCAGGTGTCATCCTCTTTGGAGCGATCGCACACGCAATCGAGGATGCACGGAAAAGCGGATGGAAAGGACTTGGATGGTTTTGTGCCAATACTTTTGTCGCTGCATTCGTTGGAATGCTATTTGCACAAATAGCAAGCATGATCAGTACTGAATGGATGTATGCCGCAGGTGGTATGGGTGGCTACATGGGACCCATGGCATTCAAGTATGTGAGAAATGCAACATTGTCTCGTCTTGGTCTGACTGAGGCACAGGATAATAACAACCAATAAAATGAAAACACAAAAATATCAAACAGGTGCACTTGCAAACTTCA
>CALEVN010000014.1 GCA_937924685.1 uncultured Candidatus Altimarinota bacterium
TCGCTCGAGCCTATATGGACGAGAGAACTGAGCTCGTGACAAAGCTCGTCATAGCCCTCCTCGCACTCGCTTATATCGTGAGTCCTGTCGATATACTCCCTGATTTTCTCCCTCTTCTGGGTATCACTGATGATATACTGGTTATACCGCTCCTCATGTGGATACTGATACCCAATCATATCCTCGAGGATGCACGAAGATACGTCGCTGAACTCGAAAAAAAAGAAGCACATTCACACCATTGGATTTTCTGGACCTGCATAAGCATTCTCGGACTTATGCTCATATACACTATTGTCGAATTACTCTACTAAACTTGTAGGCAAGAGAAAAACTTCCAAGTATCTTTTTCGACGCCATCGAGATAGAGCGTTTCGAGTGTAGTTCCAAAAAAATTCACGAGGAGTGTTCCCTTTCGTGTCTGAATACTCACTGTATCGCCTTGTCGAAAAAATGTATTTTCTTCATCAGATTTCGCCGCTTTAAATCCATGATCAGTGAGCCAAGTGACGAGTTTTTCTTCCGAGTATGTCATACCTTTTGTGACGACGAGCATGAGTCGTGATTCGTCATCAATCCGCCAGTCCAGAGTCTCTATTGGAAATATTCCGACGAGATCAGGATCATGCAGTACCTCAAGAATATCATTTTTTGTTGTGATAAGTCGATATTGTTTTGTATTTTTTTCTAACTCTGAGAGCGTTTGGAGTGTTTGAAAAAGTTTTTCACCTTGTTCTCTTGTCTCTACGATAAGCCTCTCTGTATTTTGAAATTCTTCACGACGAAGAAGAAAAGCGTGAATAAGTGGATGCGATGGTGATGAAAAATGATGTGTCATTATTATGCGAGACTATATCAACAAATAGAGAAAAGAGTTATCAAAGGTGCATTGACAATTAATTATTTATAATATTATAACTGATAAATTATATTCATGGGAAAAGAACAAGGACTCAATGGTGAATCAGAAGATGTAAAAAAAGCACAGGAAGGCGACATGGCAGCATTTGATAGACTCATTAGGAAACATACAGAATCTGTGCGAGCATTTGTCGCAAGATGACTTCAACCAACAGAGGTCGATGATATCATACAAACAACTTGGATAAAAGTATGAAAATCTCTCCCAAATTTCCAATGAAAAAGTGCATTTAGCACATGGGTAAAACGAATAGCACGAAATGTTTTTTTAGACGGAAAAAGAGAGTCTCGGCATAGTTACGATTTTTCTTCTCTTGATCAATTTGGGAGAACATTTTTAGAAAAAACGCCCGATGTACTCATCGATGAACAGAGGCCAGATAGACATCTCAGCAGAACAGAATATGAACAAAGAAGAGCATCGTGGCTCAATTGGGCTCTTACGCAACTGTCCGAAACTCATCAAACAGTTATCAAGTTACAATTTATAGAAGGATACAGTTATCAAAAAATTGCAGAAAAAATGTGATGTAGTATTGGCACAGTGATGAGTAGAAGATTTTATGCTATGAAAAAATTAGCAGAATTAGCAAAAAAGCATAACTGAAATTGGGATACTCCAGAATAAAACTATGAGGCAGTACTGATAATCTCATCATGTACTCCATCATTCTCAGTTTTGGTAGAGGTCATCGTACGTATGCTACCTTCAAAATTAGAGACGATATTGGTCGCAGCCTGATCAAAATTTCTCTGTGCGGCATTCATCGCATCACGAGCTGCATTCATCTGCTGCTCCAAATCTTCACGAGCAGATGCGAGAGCTGATTTCAGAGCACTTTCCGCCGCTTGAGCTGTTGTAATAATAGTCGCATCATTTGATTTTGCAGTACGTGCGAGGCTGGCAATTTCTCGTCATTCAGACTCGATAGACTGTGCCGATCGAGCAGCCTCTGATTTTTGACCTTCAAAATTATCAGATTCTTTATCTATAGCTCGAATATCTGAGGTAGTACTGGAAACTTTTGAAGAAATAGACATAAAAAAAATTAAAAATAAAAGTTATACATCGACACTACGTGGTTCGTCACTATGTCCTCTCTGTTTTTGGAGAGAGCTCTCTGTCGACCGAAGTGGCGTGATACGGTCTCTCAGTTTTCATTCCTGTTTCGGTACAATCGCTCGTTTGATCTCTTCTTTTGGAGTTTTATCAATTTGTTTTTTGAGAATATGGGCAGAATTATCATTCTGTAATACCCTTATCTCAGAGGGTAATTTTTCCTTTTTAGAATCAATTTTTTCTATTGGCATAGTGATAAAAAATTATTGTTGATAATAGAGTATGCGATCTTTGAGGACTTTTTCGTTATATTGTTTTTTCTTTCGTTCATCACGTGGATATGTAGGGATTTTTTTATCATAGAGAAACATATATTTTGGATGCGTCTTTTCAAAAACAGCATTAATCATTTGGAATTCTTCATCCGTAAAACGCATTTCATGATTTGTCACAGTCTGAAATGTATGTGTATGTCGGTTAAATCGGATGAATCCTCCGATAATATCCGTGATGATATCTCGCATTTCAGGACGATTTTCAAGAAGTAGCTCATATTTTTCCGCTCCGATAACAGTACGAATTTCCTCATATTCTTCATGAGGAATAATCGAGCGAGAGAGTATCCGACTTTCTGTTTGTAATTGTGATTCATTTGCTATACGAAAACTTCATTCACCATATTTTTTCTCGAAATTTTTCACTGCTTTTGTCACTTCAGCATTTGTTTTGAGATTGGCAACGTGAGTTTTACCAAGCTCGGCAAAAACTGTGGCATCATCTTTTCCTTCACCACGTTTTTTCAGATATTCAGTGAGATAGTCAGATTCTGCAAGTATCATATTGTGAATATGATCGGACTTAATCGCATATTTCCCTGACTTATCGTTGCTACGATAGTCTGTCACGGAGAGAAATGGATGATCTGGATGCATTGCAGTGAGGTATTTTTTTATACCGACGATATTCTCTGGCCAGAGAAAAACGAGAGCTCAGACACTATTCACCCACGTATTCACTTCAGGATCAAATCGATAAAATCCAGTATGCACTCTCTGCACGATGTCTCGTGTATTTTGATCGAGTCATTCTGTGATTTTTTCACTGATACCGAGATCTCTCTGAAGTTCCTTGCGCATGGTAGCATCCATGGTACCAAACTGTGATATACGTGCGGCGAGATCGGGATTGATGATGAGACGATTGATACTCTTCCGGAGGGAGTCCATCCAGTCACGATCTTGAGAAAGCTCAGGTTTAGTAGCAACAAGAGTAAGGAGTTCCTGGATTTTCTGAGCGAGGAGGGCTGAAGCAGTAGGAGTATCGAGAAGTTTTGGATTTTTCTCAACAATCATATCGAGATAAGCTGGTACTGACTTTGGATAGTCTCGAATTTTCATACTCAACACATTTTCAAGTATTTTTTCATCCGTGATTTGCTCAACTGGGATATCTGTACGAAGATTTTGTAATTCATTTCGTGCAGTTTCGGCTACCTCCTCTCGACGATCAGGAGAATCTTTTTTCTCCCGGGAATCATCTTTGCCTGTTTCTGGAAGTGGAACTGGTTTTTTAGTTTCAATATCAGCCATACCTCTATACTACCCTATTTCCGTTTTGGATGCAAATATTGCCCCTTTTTGTTTTACGCATATACTGCTCACAATTTCTCCCCATTATTTATGCAGTCTACGACTCTTCGAGAATCGCTCTCCAGATACCTCCAAAAGACAGGCAAAGATTGTTCTGCTGATGTATTTCAATTTACAATTCCACCAGATCGAAAATTCGGTGATATATGTATCAATATATTTCCAGCTGTAAAACCAACAAAAATGGCTCCAGCACAGCTCGCTGAAGAAGTATTGAGTTCCATGAAGACTGAAAGTTATGTCACTGATGGAAATATTCAGGGAGGTTTCGTCAACCTCTTTGTCACAGACGAGCTCTATGAAAAAGAATTGAGCGCATGGTCACTTCCAACATTTGATAAAAAAGAGGAAAAAATCGTCGTTGACTATATGGGGGCAAATATCGGAAAACCTCTCCATATCGGACACCTCTGTACTCCCCTTTTCGGCCAAGCGACGATTAATCTCCTCCGCCTCATGGGTTACGATGTTACCGCTGATATGCATCAGGGCGATTGGGGTGGAATATTTGGAAAACTTATTACTGGTTGGAAATATTTCGGTGATGAAGATGCGTTTGAAAAAGACCCTATACATCATCTCCTCGAAATCTATGTCGCTATTACAGAAAAAACAGAGAAAGAACCAGACATCGAACAAGAATGTCGGGATGCATTTAAGCTCCTCTCAGAAGGGGATGAAAAATCAATCAAACTCTGGCAACAATTTACTGATAAAAGTCTCGCAGGAGTACGAGCTGTCATGAGCGAGTTTGGTGTTCATCCAGATATCTGGATTGGTGAGAGTTTCTACGAAGGAATCACTCTTCCAAAACTCGGAAATTGGCCAGACCTCACACCAGATAATACGATGTCTGCAGTTGTCGAGGAGCTGATTGAGCGATGAATCGCAACAAAAAATGAAGACGAGAGTGTCGGTGTCGTATTTGCAAAAGAAACGAAGCTTCCATCCTGTATTCTCCAAAAAAAAGACGGAACACATGGATATCTCGCGAGTGATCTCGCAGCAATCAAATATCGTCTAAAAAATTGGTCTCCAAGCAGAATTCTCTATTTTGTCGACAATCGACAAGCTCTTCATTTCAGACAATTATTTGCGACAGCTACTACTGCTTGGCTCAATGGAAAAAATACCGAACTCACCCATGCAGGAAACGGTTTCGTCAGTCTTCCTGATGGTGCTATGTCGACTCGTCATGGCCGCGTGATATTTTTAAAAGACTTGATCGGAGAAAGTTTTGATCGAGTGAAAAAAATACTCATAGAACGAGAAAGGATACTCTCAGACGAGGATACAAAAGCAGTCGCTCTCGGTGCTATTATCTATTCATTTTTAAGTCAAGATCGTGAACGAGATTGGATTTTTGAATGGGATAAAGTTCTCGCGTTTGAAGGAAATAGTGGACCATATCTCCAGTACACCTATGTCCGATGGAACAAAATACTCACAGAGATCTGAGGCATAGAAAAACATGATATTTCAAATGCACAACTGACTTCATTTGATCGTGATTTAGTACTCGATGTCCTCGGTTTTAACGAAGTTTTCGAAAATTGTGGAACGAGCTACAAGTTTCATCTTCTCATAGCACATCTCGCGACGATGGCTCGCCATCTCAATGCTCTCTACGTGAACACTCCGAAACTCAAGGAAACTCCTGAAAACGAGAGAAAAGGCCGTATGTATATCATACATACATGTCTCGAAATTATTCGCTATACAACAACTATTCTCGGCATGCCTCTTCCAGAGGAAATGTAGTTATTGACAGAGTCCGTTGAGACAGGTAAGGGGTGTAGGAGAAGTCATAACCATGCACGGACTAAAGACAGGATAAGTCGTATTATAGAGAGCCTGTGCATTTGTATAATAGGTTGTTTTACTGTCAAAAAGCGTCATATCGATATTTTTCTTTGAATACTTTATACCGATACTTGATCCTCCACAAGCACTATTACCAAAGAGCTTCCACTGACATTGAGCATTATTCGTACAGGAGAGATCTTTGGCATAATTTTGTATCTCTTTGAGAACATTCGATAAGAAAGTGTTATCCTGAGATTGATTTATCGGAGAATACGGAACATAGGTCGTACAATAACTCGGACGAAGCGTCCCTGTGCAAGCCATCATCGTACAAATAGTCTGACCATTTGAGGTACGAGAACAGCTATTACATCCATCATAAAAACTCTGACAAATCGAAGTATCAAGTGTCGTTTTTTCACGACAATCAGACGAATTATATTCACTCTCATATCGTGTATCACAGTATTCGTCTCCCTCTCGAATACAGACATTTCCTATATCTGCTATCCTGTCACCATCTTTATTTGGAGCCGTTTTGAGTCCACTACAACATATGAAATCACCAGGATTTTCTGGCGGATACACATACCCTCCACCTGCATACTTTCATTCCTGAATGCAGGAATTGGTTTTTTTGACACATTTATTATTTTCAAGAGTGTATCCATTTTCACAGGCGGAACATGACGGTATTCATTTCCAGAAGCACACCCTCTCCGTACATGCAGTTCACTCATCACCCACGGTACAAGAATTACATCCATCATTATAGACAGTACAATGAGCGAGTGGATCATTCGAAGACTGATAATCAAGGAAACTCACAACAAGTTGGAAAAATTCTCCTCGTGTCATTTCATGAGACATATTGAAACCAGAAAGTGTAGTGCCAAGACGAGCGTCATAGAGTGCTATTCCTCGACCAGAATTATCACGAACATTGAGAGGTATCTGTTTTTCCTGAATAGTGAGAATAAGTCTCTTTTGCCAAGCAGGGAGATTTCCAGAAACAGTACTCGTAGAAGTAGAAGAAAGAGAAATGTTCAGTGACTTTATGACGATTCCGAGAGCCTCTGCGAGAGTAAGTGTCGCACGTGGCCGAAAAAAAGTATTCACTCTCGTCACTATATCAGCATCAGCAGCGAGCTCGGCAGCTCGGCAGACCCACCACTCTCCTGCGATGCCTGCATCAGAGAAATAATCACGACACGCATAGCTCGAAGGCATATCAATGCCCCTTAATTTTAGAGCTATACCAAGGGCTTCTTGTCTGACGAGTGCATCATCGAGTCTATACATAGATGCCTCTTGGACGTCCAGTGATGTGTTGATACGATACTGTGCCGCAGTTGCGGATTGATTTACGATGATTCACTTTTCTGCCAGAGTACGAGCATCAGAAAGTCCAGCGTATTGTGCAAGTGAAGTAAGTGTAAAAAGAAACAGAAAAGTAGAGAGAAAATATTTCATAAAAAGACGTAAGTAGAGCTCCAGTATAGATAGAATAATAAAAAATAACATGATTATTCACCCACTCTTCACAATACATAAGAATCGTATTGATTTGATCAATTTTTTTATACAATGTAAGCAATAAGAAACCTGTTTTAGTTCCAGAAAAAATAAAAAGTTCTCTATGAATCGCCGATACTTTTATCTCGCTACTCTCGTCGTACTCATTCCTGGCATTCTCATCTCAGAACCACCAAAAATAGCGCCTATAACGCTCGATAAACCTCCTGTGGAGATACTCTTTTCCGGAGTTACTTCTATGAGTACAGGTGCAGCAGTTTTTCTGAGAATAGACTGAAATCAGAGTATTTCATCACCCTGTGAAAGCACCTCTTCAAAAGTAAGTAATGACAGTGCTTCAAGTATCATACAGTGGCAACCAGTAGGCACATGTATTCTTCCGATGATACGAGTAGCAGATAAAAACTACATACTCCCCATCAATGGACATTATCCAGACGAAGCTATGCTCTCAGATGTTTCAAGTGAGACACTCAGAAATACGCTCCGAGCGAGCACAATACTCAGAAGCGATTATCGTCTCACGTCACTCCGTGTACGAGAATTTTTTGATATCATCAATGACGTACTCAGTGCTCGTGATCAGAAATTTTCTCTCCCAATAAAAAATGCGAAACTTCCAACTCAAGCAACTCATCTCCCAAATTCACCACGTCCATTTCGTGCTGAGTCAACTGACGGGGTTCATCATGGATTTGATTTCTACACCGCTGAAGGAACTCCAGTACTCGCAATAGAGGATGGAACTATTCTTCATGTAAAGAGAGATTTCTCTTGGAATGAGATGAATCATTTACTCTCTGGGAAAAACGAACTCGAAGAACAAGAAAATCTCGATGTCTATCGTGGTAATACTGTCTATCTAAAAACAAGATCAGGACATGTGGCCATCTATGCTCACCTTCAAAAAATCCCTGATAACATCCAAGAAGGCCAGACAGTCACCAAAGGTGAAGTAGTATGACATGTAGGAGATTCAGCTGTACCAGACAAAAAATATCTCTATCATCTTCATTTTGAGCTCGCAATGAATCCTTTTGTCGATGAACGAGCTGGCAGTTATGATTTCAACGATGTCCTCCTGTGGAGCTTCTGGTGAAAAAGTAAATCAGCCGACTGGATTCGTTCGCATGATGATGGGCTTTTTGAATAATTATTTGTGTTTTTCTTCTCTCAACCTATACTTACTTATGTTGTACCATGATGATTTTCAGAAAAACACAAGCCAATTAGCATTGAAAGCTCCTACAAAAAAGAATATCATACCCTTACACGTCTCTCAAAAAAATATTTCCGTGGCCATCAATGAAGCTCATACTGTGATCTTTTTGATGCTCATGTCTCATAATTCATAAGTACACACATGTGCTTCAATTCATTCGGAGTGAACTTTCATGTTCCTCTAGAATCCCTTTAGGAAACCAATTTAAAAAAACTTTCACGTTTCTTATACCTTATTCCCTTTCCCTTTTTCCCTATGTCCGATAATTTTTTTGCTGAGCTCGATTCAGAACTCTGAGATGCAAAAATCACCCCTTCTTCAGAAGAGGCGCAGCCAGTTCATTCGAACCCAGCAGCACATGCACCTGTAAAAAAACCTCTTCCTGCAGGCCCTATAAAACCACAACTGAAACCAACAACACCGATGAATCCATCGATGTCACGTCCAGTTCATAATGGCCAAAAAAATTTAGTACCGAAACGTCCACTTATGACTGGAAAACCGGTGCTGACAAATCGTCCGCTCAAGCGGCTCGAGCTCCCACCGGAGAAATCTATTGTCACTCCTGAATCTACGCCTGCAGAAGTCCCGACTTCTCTTTCGCCTGCAGTCATAAAAAGCCTGAATGTGCCTGTGATTTTCCCAAAATCAGCAGAGCCACAGATTCTCCCAAAAGCAGATCATAATGTGACTCGCATGATCCCTATCGGTGGTCTCCGTACCGTCGGTGCAAATATGACGATGTTTGAACACGGTGATGATATCCTCATTGTCGATGGCGGTCTTGAGTTTGCGCGTGGTGGCAATTCACCAGGATTCAATTATCTCCTTCCAGATATACGATTTCTCCAACCGCACATCAAACGTATCAAAGCGATGTTCATCACACACGGACATCTCGATCATATTGGAGCACTCAAGAATCTCGTCCCCGCTCTCGGTTTCCCTCCTATCTATGGCGCTCCATTTACGATAGCCATGATCAAAAAAGGATTCGAAGAAGCAGGTCTCAAAAACAAAGTCCAATTTTTCACCATCAATCCTGATGCAGGAAAGATGGCCAATATTGGTGTATTTAAATATGAATTCTTTCGAGTAAATCACTCTATACCAGACAGCTGTGGTGTCTATATCGAGACGCCGAGTGCTCGTATCATGCATATGGGTGATTACAAAGTCGAATTTTTCCCTCGTATCGATAAGCCTGCAGATCTCCCAAATTATGCCAGAATTGCTTCTCGTGGTATCGATATTCTCCTCCAGGAAACGACAAATTCTTCTCGTCTAGAATGGACAACATCAGAAACAAAAGTCACAGGCGAACTCAAGCAAATCATCATGGATGCCAGAGAGAGAGTTATCGTAGGTAATTTTTCTACACTTATAAGCCGTATACAGGATGTCGTTACAATCGCTCAGGAACTCGGACGAACTGTACTCATCAACGGTCGTAGTATGGTCGACTGTGTCGCTATAGCTCGAGAAATGGGCTATATAAAATGCAAAGAAGGGGTTATAAAAGCTCTCGATAAAAAAACTATGGAGAGCATACCAGAAAACAAACAAATCATCATCACGACCGGCGCACAAGGTGAAGAATTCGGTGGTCTCAACAATATTTCCCGTGGCGATCATGCAACAATTTCGATCAAACCAAGCGACACTATTGTTCTCTCTTCATCAATTATTCCCGGGAATGAACTCGCTATTGCTGAAATGATGAATCGTCTCAATCGATTTGGATCAAAAATTATCACTATTAAGGAACTCGAAGTTCACTCTGGTGGACATGGAGGTATCGTCGAACAGAGAGTGATGATGAATCTCATCAATCCAAAATACATCGTCCCTGTTCATGGTGATCTCTCTCAGCGTCTCACGCTCAAGCGTGAAGCAGTAAAAATGTGATGGGATCCAAAAAATGTCCTCATTATCGAAGATGGCTCTATCGTAGAAATCGATGAAAGACATGAGCTCGTATTCTCTCGTAAAAAAATCCCACTTGAGGCTCTCGGTGTCGATGGTATGAGCATTGGTTCTCTCGAAACCAGAGCTATCAAAGAACGTATCCAGCTCGGTGAAGAGGGCGTCCTCATCGTCAACACAAAAGACGCAACAGTAGAATCACGTGGCCTCTTCTTCCCTGATGAAATCACCGCCTCACACAGTGCTATCGCAGACTATGCCAAAAAAGCAGTATCTGCCAAAAAACCAGAAGATAATCACAAAAACTTCTGCGATTTTCTCGCAAAAGATTTGAGCAAAATGGTTCTCAAAGTCTGGGAACGTGAGCCATTGGTGGTGTGTATTTAATCATACAATTTTCAAAATTTCACTCTTGCATTAAATAATTTATAATTAATATTCAAATATTAATTTATTTCCGTGAAAATAATGCCTGAGCGTATACTCATTACTGGCGGAGCTGGTTTTATCTGACATCATACTGTCAAAGCAATACAGGAAGACTATCCTCATGCAAAATTACAAATAATCGATGACTGTTCTCGAACACTCACACGTAACAAAAAAAGCGTTCAATGAATCCTTGGGGAGAAAGATACATTTCACAAAATTGATATTGCTTCCAAAAAAGCACGTACAGTAATAGCTACATTTGCTCCGGATTTGATAATACATCTCGCTGCTCAGATATCTATCGTTCAGAGTTTTTGAGATCCCCAAAGAACACATCATTCTAATATAGCAGGCACCCAGAATATCATCGATGCGCTCCAAGATGCACAATACAGAGAATCACATCTCATATTTGCATCTTCAGGATGATCAGTCTATGGCGATACCCATGTAATACCCACACCAGAATACACTGGTACAAGCCCAAAATCTCCTTATGCATACTCAAAAGTAGCGGGAGAGATTTTATTAAAAATGTATCATGAGCTCTGATGTTTCTGAGCTTTGACAGTTTTACGACTCTCAAACGTGTACGGACCAGGACAAAATACAGCAGATAGCGCATCAGTTATACAGACGGCTCTCGATAAAATAAAACAATGACAACCCTTTTCTCTAATTGGTAATCCCGAAAACACTCGTGATTATGTCTACGTATCAGATGTAGTTGATGCAATAAGAAAAAGTCAGAAACAAAGAATCAGTGGTACATTTAATATAGGAACTGGGGAAGAAACATCGGTTTTAGATGTTCTCCGTGTATGCGAAGAAATTGCATGAAAAACTCTACAGAAAGACACAACTCGTCAAACCGAATGAACAGATCTCCTTGCCAGGAGCTGTCTAGATATAAAGAAGAGTCGAACACGATTATGATGGAAACCGACAGTAGAATTACAAAATGGCATAACAGAAGTCTGGAAACAACTCAACTCATAATATATGAATTCTCAAAAAAACGCACTCGTCCTCTGAGGCTCATGGATATGAGCAAAAACTGCAGAAAAACTAGCAGAAAAATGACATCACGTGACAGTAGTTGTCCAAAGTCGTGTAACACACCTACTGGCTGAAGCTCTACGTCTCCATCCAGGAAAAATGAAGATCATTTTCTCTGATTTACGAATAAAGTCCCAAGTAGAAAGTATCCTCCAAATGTACTGAAATAATGCCCACATTTTCCAATTCGCCGCAAGAGCCTTTGGAAGCTCCCACACAAACGGAAAAAATCCCACAGATTTTGACGGAAATGCCCAGATTAATGATAATGTGATAGGGGTAATCTCCAATTCAAGAGTCAGGCCAGAGTCAGTCAATTTTTCTTCAAGCTACTTCACATATGATGCATTCTGAAAGCCTTGTCCTCAAGCTGGATATAGTGAATCAGATTTAGAACCAAGTGACATCAGCGACAAAGAACTTGCGGAATTAAAAACCAGAAATCCATATAAATGGGAAAAAATACGAGCAGAAAAAATATATAGAACATTAGAATCTCTCTGCCGTGTAAATCGTTTCAGATTTGGAAATGTAAAAGGCGAACATCAGCGCTATCACGCTACACATTTTCATCTTGTACCTCGGCTTTTCTATCTCTGGAATACAACTGGAAGAAAAAATCTCACAGCAGATATATATGGCGATGGTACCTCGACACGTGCCTGGGTTGATGTCAATGATATAGCACGTGGGATACTTCATATAGCACTGAACTCTGATTTTTGAAGCGAAGTATGGAATATTGGAGGGACTGCTTCTGGAGAATGACAAACAACTGAACAAATCATCGACGCTTTTTGAAAGGGGCTGAACACTACTGTAATAAAAAATTATCAACCAGAAAAACCTGGGTGACACAGCATAGGATTAAATACTTCTCAGTTAAGAGCAACTGGTTGGCTACCGGAAATGACTGTCGAGAAAAGTATGAAACTTGCTGCCGACTGATATATCAATCACGGATTAGATAGTAGAATAACTCTCTAGTTTATCCTTTTTTGTACGTTCCATCCGCCAATTGAAATAAGCCAAGCCCTGTAAGTTGGCGCATAATTCCTCAGACTTTTTTATTATTTTCATTACCACTATTTCCAGGTGTTCAGATATTTACGGTACGTAGATAGTCTAGAGCTCTCATCAATCTATCACCTGTATCGAGTTGATATTGTGCTATATCGGGACCGTAGAGAAAATTATTTACCACCCAATCAGAGAGCATTCTATTTTTCTCATCTTCAGGAGTGATATCTCCAGAAACAGTAGTAAAATCTATATCTCTTTCTGGATAAAGAAGATGAAAACAAATCTCGGCACGCTTGAGCGCCCAGCTTGAAGTCAGAACCATTAAACCTGATTCTGCTGATATACCGGTAGCTCATAAAAGTAATCGTCCAAAAATAGCATTACCGAGTGTACAATTAGAAAATTCTTCGAGAATAATATGCCGTGGATCAACTCAGTTTTTCACTAGATCAACAGCCAAAGCCCGAACATCAGTCGTATGGGGTGGATTCTTTAATTCTCGATGTGTGAATCGACCTGTTAACATAATACGTGTCTTGTCTGGATTGTTTTTATAGATTGTTTCTGCTTTTTTTCAACGCATTTTGGACACCGGAGTATCTATACCTCCACTCACAACAGAGATAATCCTCCCTCGAAAACCCTCCCAAACTCCAGATAGTCAGGTCGATTGACGAAATGCATGAACTTCATCTCGGGTTTTTAATGCATCGAGAGCTTCTCGTGCATCACCACCATTTTCAGAAGCAAGGCTATAACCATGAGATGGATGTAAGACAAATTGAGACATATTATTCTAACAAAGAGATCACACGAGTTACAACAGTCATAATAGCATCTCCAGATTTTCTTTGTCTCTCTATTCATGATGACTCCATCAAGTAAGGCTGATTACCCATATGTACTATAGTAGCAAATTGTCCGTCATGAACCATAAGCTTAAAAAATGGCTCCAAAAATTCTTGTGCATCGTGCTCTTTCTTCAACAAAATTAATGCCCTTAAGACCAATCAAAGTACATTTGAATGAGCACAATGGGCATTATTAAGACGTAATGGACAGGTGTTTGGACCATGAATAAATCCGGGATGATCATACGGTGGTGCGTCTGGTGAGGTTGCTCTAAAAAGTGCAAATTCATGTATAAATCAACATGGAGGTTTTTTCTCACATAAGCGAAGTTGACTCAAAACATCTTCCCTACAAAGCGTATGAGCATCCCCCATAAATCTATCCATGTAATCACGAATATACTGAGGAAAATTTCAATAACCATGCGTAACATGGGAAGCAGCCCGAGAAAGTAACTCAAAACATTGCTCTTTTTGAGGTAAATCGTCAGAAATTGTTGCATCAGAAAATATCATTATTTATGTATTTTAATACAAAATTTACTTTGTCAAAATTATAGATTCCACTTCCGAGAGACGAGAGGAATTACCAGAAACAAATGCGTGAATCGTTGGCATAGCTGCACCATAACGAAATGAAGCTTCGAGGTAGCTCCCAATACCAACAGAAACAACAGTTTTTACATGTGGTCACAGTGGGCTCTGATATGTACCACGAACATAGTCAGACTTCAGATGAAGTGGGGTTTTTTGAGCAACTAATTTATCAAAAAATGGGTAGCCAATCAATCAGCCATGAGTATGTCAGCAGAAAAAAAGCGTTGATTGAAGCACTTTGTGACCATTTTTCTGGCACCATTTTTCAAAAAAATCGACTCCATCAGGATCATGACACAAAACAAAAGATATACCAGCATGAGCATTTATAGAGTGAAGAAATTTAGTCATAAGATCATCCGTATACAGAGCTGATTGAGAATTGAAGTCAGGCAAACCAAGAATCTGAAAACCATCTCAAAAAGTCTCTTTTTTATCAGTTTTTCATAAAAAAGATACGGATGAGGAAAGTTTATTTTCTATATCAGACCAACCTGACAATTTTACATCATGGTTTCAACGCGAACCGATAATAGGATAAATCCGAGCTATATGAGCAAAAACATCATAGAAATCGCCGAATGATTCTGGTGTCGTATGGGCCACCAAATTAGCACTACATGCAAAATCGCCAGCAACACAGACAATCGGAGTTTGTTGTGTATATTTGAGGACTTCGGCTCGTGCATGCTCGATAGCTCGAGTAAATTTCGGTGCATCAAGCGTACTTCCCGTACCACCTACATGCATATCAGCACAGGCAATAATCGGAGGAATCTCGGCATCTGAAAGAATGCGGTGGACTTGGACAGCTATCTCTCTTTGAGCTTGATGATTGCCATTAGCAAGGGTAAATAATCCTCCTGCTGAGGCCATCAAAAATTTCCTACGATTCAAAAAACCTGGCTTTGTTTTTATTTTTGGCAGAGAAGAAGAACCTCAAAGAATAGGTCAGATAGGGAACATTGCAGCAAATAATAGACAAAATAGATTTTTGTAAACTAATATTGTTCAAAAAATACTTTTTCTCGAGAAATGCCATACAGTTCAAGCATAGAGCGAACTTCAGTAACCATAGCCGGACTTCCACAGATATAAAACTCTGTCTCCTGAGTACTATTCAGGCTCGATACACGCTCAGGAGTCAGGAATTCGGTGATACGTCATTCATGGTGTTTCTCAGGGAGGGTAGAAGATTCTCGTGAACAATATATCTCATAATCAAACATATCAGCCTGTGACCAATCACGAAGCTGATCGGTATAAAAGACATCTCGCAGTTCCCGAACACCGAAAAGAAAAAAAGTTTGTAGTTTGTAGTTTGTAGTTTGTAGTGCTCGAAGCATAAAGTAGAGCGGTGCAAAACCCGTTCCAGTACCTATAAACACCTTTGGAGAAAAGTTTTCTTGCAGAACAAAGCGGCCCATAGGTCACCATACATTCATAACATGACCTATTTCTTGATCGCAGATAGCGACACTCCCCCCCTTCCCTTCTGGAAGACGCTTGATGATAAATTGTACAATATTCCCTTGAGCCCAGCTCACAGAATACGACCGACGAAGCTTCGGATCCCCAGAGGTATCGCACAGGAGGAATTGACCAGGAAAAATATCCAATTTTTGATCACTTGTATACTCAAGCTCATAGACGTCATGAGTGAGCTGTTTTTTATTTCTGAGAGTCAAGAGTGTTGGAACGGCAACCATTTGCAAAGAAAATTATCGAGAGTACTATACGAAAAATCTCCACTTTTGCCACTCATGAAAAAAATAATCGCCCTGACGCTCATATCACTTTCACTGAATACTTTTGCCCTTGATGGTCTCACTCAAGCTCGTATAGAAAAAGTCTACGATATATACCGAGAACGCTACATAGAGGGGAAAAGCACAGAAGAACAATCCATCAAAATCAAACAAACACAATTGATGATCCAGAATTATCGAGACATGCCAACAACACCCCCCGAAAGAAGAGAGATATTTGCCTACTTTCAGCATCTTCTCTGTGAAGCAGAAAGCGTCATAGACGGAATAACATGCCAAGATACCTATATACCAACAGGCCCCCTCACTCTCTCCAAAGATAATCTCAGCCTATCTCAGATACGCAATTACCTCATCACCGAACACAGTAATAGACGTACAGCTCGGAATCTCGGACCACTCACAGAATCACCGATTCTCGATGATATAGCCCAAAAATACGCTCTCGAACTCTGCCAAGCATGATACATAACACACGAACTCGGCTGAAGTGTACTCGAAAAACGCTACCAAGACGGTTGATATAAATACAGTTGGGGCGGAGAGAATCTGGGATCAGGTCAGACCACTATTGGTGAAATACTCGATCAGCTCACGACAAGTATTCACCACCGGGAAAATATGTATCATCCAGAATTTACAGAAATAGGCGTAGGTCAATGTATGGATACATGGGTCCTCAATTACGGGCGTCCAGAAAAAGCATAAAATATTTTACTCAGGCCAAAAAGTATGCTACAGTGTCCGTATGACACAAATAGTGACTCCTGAAGTACCAGAAAAGGAAAAACTCCTCAAAAATTTCTATAATGTTGTAGGGGTATACGGAGCTATTTGGCTGATTTTCCACCTCACTAGTGTGTTTTTCTTTGGTTTTATCGTCGGATCACCTCTGTTGGTTGGTATATTTTTGGGCATAGGAAACATATGGTCGATGGTCATCGACGTCCCCCTCGGAACGATACAGCGTCATGTCCCATCAAAAACAATGCTCGGAGTAGCCAATGCTATGATGATTATGGCTGCCATCATCTTTCTCTACATGATCCGATCCTCTAGTACCGTAGAGCTCAAAGTAACTGGAACTATTCTCGATATTACAAAAACATTTCTTACCACAGGTATCAATATGAGCATGCTTTTGCTTGTCGGTATCATCTATGGAACCATCAAAGAAATCTACGATATAACAACCATGTCCTACTTGCTCAATCGTTGTGATCCGTCCGAATACGATACCGCTATGTCGAAAAATAATGTTGCCATGGGTGTCGGATCTATAGCCGGAGTACTCATATCCATAGCAGTTCTATCACTCCGCACAGACTCTACCCAGCTTATCCTCTTTGTGCTTATATTTTTGATTATCTGTGTATGGGTATTTATCCAAAATTACTTTGATAACACACATGAGACATTTAATCTCGGAGCCGTCAAAAACCTCCATCTCATCGAAAAAACAAAAAACATAGAGCAAGAGACAGAATCCTACGTAAAAAAAACTATCTCAACTGGTGATTTTGAAAAGATAAAATGAGATATGAGCTATATCATCATGAAGCCAAAACAAATCTCAGGAGAACTCGATTGGGGCGATATCATACAGAAGACAAAAATAGAATTTGCGAGTATTTATAAGCTCATTTTTGAGAAAGACAGTTTTGTACCGATGCTTCTCTGGACAACTGGAGGCATCTTTGTTTTTGGATGCTGGGATACAATAGTAACCACATTTTTTATCACGTATCTTGATGAAGCACTGAAAGATTCAGTCGAAATTCGCAATATCATACAAAGCGGTTTTATACTCATAGGTCTTCTCGCAATACCAGCCTACTGACTTCAGATGTTTTGGATTAAAAAAGCAGAGACATATGGAAAATTCAATATCATTACGATGGGCCTCTTTGTCTCAGCCATAGCGCTTTTTGGTCTCGCATTCGCAGGAAGTATAGGTGGTGCTATCGGTATAGCGATTATTGTTACATTTGGTATGATGAATAGTACAGGATACGCTGCTGGCTACCCAATGAGTCAATCTATCTTTGCTGATGAATATAACAAAGCTTATTCCAAAACTATGAATCTCACAGTCATAAATGCAGACGTATCAGCGGCTCCACTCAAAATTCTCAATAATTTAGCGAACGCTCTTGGTCTCATATTTGGTGGAGCACTCATATCATTTATTGGCTTTACCGGCATGTTTTTGGCTTACGGATGAGCAGTTCTCGCTTGGGGAATTGTGAGTCTGAAGAAGAAAAACGACTGGAAACTCGATATATAAAAAAGGTATTCAAATTTTTGCAATCAAAAACGGGATGTGGTAGGCTGTATATATGCCCTACTGGAACGATATACATCCGCAAAACTACAAGAAAAAAAGTGAGATAGTTCTCGGTGAAATCTTTGACACATCTCATGATGTGCTTCATTGGGTCAAAAAAGAAGAAAGAAAAATCGAGAAACGACATGCTTGGGTACGAAATCTCAGAAGCATGATTCATTTCGTGCTCATGACGAGCATTATCTTCTTGATACTTTTGCTCGCATCAAATTGGTCAGCATATAGTGCATTTGCTCGAGCAATGATCAACCCACAAACGCTCGTCGAAGAGAAAAAAGTGCTTGAAGGAGGTATAGCTGAAACTCAGATTACAACGTCCGATACTGCAGTCGATGAAACAAAGCTCGCACGAAAACAACGCATGCTCCAAAAACATCTCGAAAAAACACAAACTGTCACTCAAGACCTCGGAGCCGATTATTTTAATCAAGATATCGCTCATGTAAGCCTATCGGTCAATATAGCACCATATGAAGATCGTATAATCATACCAAAGATTGGCAAAAATATCCCTCTGGTCAATGTAGAGCACCATGAAGCAGACAGTTCGACCGAATGGCATAAGATATTTATGAAAGAACTCGAAAATGGTATCGTAAAATATCCCGGCTCAGCCGATCCAGGAGAAAAAGGAAATAGTTTTATCTTTGGACATAGTTCGAATTATCCATGGGCAAAATGAGATTACAATGATGTATTTGCCCTCCTCAATGAACTCACGGCTGGTGATGAAATCATCGTCTATTTTCACCAAAGAAAATTCATCTATACCGTCAAGGAAAAAATGGTCGTAAAGCCTGGGCACATATCCTCAATTGGTGGATATACTGATGATAAAAGAATGACACTCATGACTTGCTGGCCAGTAGGAACGACACTGAATCGTCTTCTCGTTATCACTGAAATGAAGGAAGTTCCTAACACTCTGTAAAAGCACTATGGATAGTCTCATATACACATTTATGTCACAGATGTACTGGGTTGATACCATAGGCATCTGTCTAGTGGTCTTTTTTTCAGGTATATCTATCTACTGGAGGGCCAAGTGAATAGCCAAAAAAAATATAGCCTATAACACAGAACTAACAGCTCTCAGAACAGACATATATAACGAGTGTGAGAAAAATTTTTTCCTCTAAAAATCCTCACCTTCTTCGGAAGAAAAAAGAGGAATACGGAGTACGGATTGATATGTATGACCAGAAAAACCATGCTCTTCCCAGCGAAATGCAGTCATTTGGCCAATATGAAATGGTGAAAGAATCTGTTTCTGCAGTATTTCGTATAAAAATTCTTCGTCAGACGACACTTCTATACCCATAATAATACCCATCCTGAGAGCTTGTTGCAGTACACGTAAATCCGCTGGAGATCGAAGTGGAGGCGTGGTGCATCCATAGCTTTTTTGTGATGCGTCATGACGATTGAGAAAATCCTTATCCTTTTCACACCAAAGCACATGTCGGAGGGATATACTGACAGTCAAGAGTTCGCTCGATGGGATAGTATAATTTTTTGCCAATACGTCTTCATACCCACAATCCCTATAATATTCTCGAAGTAACGAAACGCTCTCACTCAGGGATATGCCACGTATATGAATACGTCATTTGTGTTTTTTTACATCAGTGATGGCCCTCTGTACGAGACTTATCTCGTCTTCTCGAGAAAATTGAGAGCACCAATCATCATATCACTTATACGGTCATACAGACGGTATGACACAGTGTACATCACCCAAGAACAAACTCCAATCTGGTGACATAACTGGTACTTCGATATCTTTTCCGTGGGGCTCATAAGCCACCTGGTGAGCAGAAATACGCCACATAGTCTATGATCAGGCTAATGTACGACGATAATGCATCCAGTCGTGGTAAAATATGTGAAGAATAGACGCAAGTGGGATAGCCAAGAGAACACCAATAGCACCCCCGAGCGATCCTCCAATAATAGTTACGATAAGTATGTAGAGAGAAGAGAGACTCAATGTACGACTCATCACAAGAGGAACCATGATATTCCCTTCGAGTTGCTGAAAGAGGAAATAAAGACCCATAATACCTGCCATGCTGAGCCAGCTCACTTCAGGGCTCACAAGTACCGTCAAAGTACCAACTACAAAGGCTATTACTGGTCCAGCGTATGGGACAAATTCCATCGCACCAGCAATGAGTGAAAGTGAAAATATATTTTTTACAGGAAGTCCAAAATAGTGACCAATATGCAGACCGATAAAATTGATAGCAAACATAAATACCGTCAAGAAGAGTTGTCCACGAAGCCAAGCATGAATAGCCTGACCGATACGATGTTCTCGGCTCTTGAAATAGTGTCCTAAATCAGATGGCAAAATATCAAAAAACCACTTCAAAAGCGCTCGGCGCTCAAGAATGATAAAAAAGGTAAGAAGTGCAAAAAGTGAAATATTCGTCACAAATGATGTTACGCCTGTCGCTACAGAGATACTCACACTAGAAACCTGACTGAGGCCTTGCTGGGCAAAGTTTTTTATTGTGTCTATATTACCGAGGAGGTTTTTCGTTACAATTTGTGAACGATTATTGCCGAGTATGAGATCGCTCACTTTTTTCATATCTACTTCTTTTCGTATGAGATCGCCTGCATGAAATGGAAGAGCATCCAGAACAGGAAAACTCGATTGAGCCTCCTTTTCTGCATAGTTCATAGATCGAACAATATATGTCTTTGAATCTTCGGCCAGACCGACAAAAAGCGGTACAATGGAGACAAAAAAGAGTGCTATAGTGACAAAAACGGTGAAAAAAGTAATAAGAATACCGAGCACTTCTGGACATCGCCATCGGCGTAGCCTATCAACAAAAGGACTGAGAAGAAGGGCTGCAAAACAAGAAATCAAAATAATACCCAATACATCACGGAGATTATAGATAAGGAAACATCATCCCAGAGCGATCATCACGATGATCACATAGATGATAAACTGACGGGTTGTAGCAGAGAGAAAAGATTTCATAAGTGCAGTATACACTATTTTGGCTCTGGGAGCAAATTATGAGACTATTTTTATATAGGCTGAATCCGAGAGTATTCTTCCATCATATTCTTTAGGCCAAGAAGTCTCTATTTCATCTCATGTACGAGGACATTGAGTCAATCGTAGAGCACCATCATAAGGCATCCAATGAAAATTTTCCTGAATACGACGCATATAGAAAGTGTTTGGTGGTGGTACGTCCAGTTCTCAAGCAAAAGCGATATCCTGCGGAAGAATCTGAAATGGTCTCTGAGCATTTTTATCCCAATAGGTTTTTTGCACGATTTCTTCTGGTGATATACTCTGTGATGTCAGTATCGATGAGTCTGAATAGTCTGACTGTTGTGGTTCAGAAGTTTGAAGTGAAAAATAACCCAATGTTTCCTGTTCTTGGAGAGTGAGAGGAAAGTGAAATGACCCCCAAGATTCATCATATGGATGAGGAGAAAAAGAACCAGGGAAAAACTGCCCCCACTCACCTGTCGACTTCATATGATTGATGATTTTTTCTTGTAATTTTTGATACTCCTCATGACTGTAGGCAGTATTTAGAATAGCATTTTTAGCACCGAGAAGGCCACAACAACCAAATATATTCTCACATCGAGAACTATACGCACTATAGCGAGCAAACCGAGTATTATCAAGCATAAATGAACACATCACATCGTATGATTTTATCTGTACGCCCGAAGAGAAAAATACTCGCTCAACATCCTGAAGGTTGATGCTATCAAGTGCTGTTTTGGCCCATCAAAAACGAGTAACATTATACCCATCTTCACCATCTGCACCGAGAAAAGTGTGTTGCATGTTTTTGAGACGAAGTGCATAATTTCACGAAGAATTTTCCACAAAATCGAGATAAGTAGCTCTGTGCCATGCGATATCTCTCATCATCTTTTTGAAGAGAGCCTTGCAGTGTTCATAACCAGAAATAGTTTCATATGAAAATTGTTTTTTCTGTATTTCATATTCTTCCTTGGAGAGTTGCTGATTTCCAATGCAGTATTGTTTATTTCGGAGGTTAAAACAAAAGAGACAATCAGAACAATTTCGACAGTCATAACAAAATGCTGTTTCACGACAATTTTTGAGATAGAGTCCGTAGACACAACGATGGCATTTTTCAGAGTTTATCACATCATAACACCATTCACACTCAAAAGAAAAAACTACATACAGACAATTTCGACATCCGATCAATCTATAGCAATAACGGTTGTCTTCTGTGTTGACGCCGCTATGGCACAGATAACAATTTCGGCTATTCCACCAGTCATCCGTAAACTCACAATTTTCATTATTGAGACCAGAATTATGTGGTATCGGGCAACGTCGAAAAAGTGTCTCTGCTTGAGAAAAAAATGGCTGATCAAAATCTATCAATGCTGAAGGAGGAAGAGCTGATCTATACCATTCATCTTTGTGCCAGACGGGATAAGGACACTCGGGTTGAAAAACTGATATAATGTTCTTTCCCGTTTTATCACAGCGTCTTTTATGAAGTCACCAATGGGGCCAAAATGCACCCATATTACGGATGCGTAGTTCAGGAGCAAGGTCAGGAAGCGTATCTACACCAAATCATTTTCTCAAAGCCCATTCAGCTTGAGAAACATCAAATTCTCGACCAGAAATACGACAGACAGATTTCATAGGAGAGAGTATATACATACTTTATAAAAAAAGAAAAATGCATACTATGATATCGATGACAAAAAAACCAAAAATAATGAGAGTAAATATACGACTTTTTCTCGCAATTGGTCTATCTGTCACAGCGTTTCTCGTCTGCATCACAGCGTTTGTGATGATGTATGACGGACTTCGTCGGGAACCTCTCATAATACAACTCATATCGAGCGAAAAATCAGAACAAAAAGCAAAAACAGAAGAAACAAATTTTATCGCAGTCGGTGATATCATGCTCTCTCGTAATGTCGCACGACATGCAGAAAAATGATGATCGCCAATGTGGATATGGGAACATATACATGATTTTCTCGCACAAGCTGATTTTATTTTCTGAAATCTCGAAGGTCCTACAAATGGTACAAGTAAGTATTCTTATAATAGTACTCTCACGTTTAATGCTCTCCCTGAACTCATAAAAACCCTGCCTCAAGTAGGTTTTATGATCGTAAATCTCGCAAATAATCACATACTTGACCAGGGGGAAGCGGGCATCCAAGCAACACAAAAAATCCTCTCCGAAATACACCTTCAATCAACAGGAGCAAATGAAGATGCGTCACGTGTCTGGGAACCATCTATTATTGAGAAAAATGGTATAAAAATAGCATTCATCGGTGCATCATATGCTGCCTATAATGATAATGGATCCGGACAAAGCCCTCTCGTCGCTCGTATGCAAGATACGGAAAAACTCAGGATTGCTATCCAAAAAGCAAAAGAAGAATCTGATTTTCTTGTCGTCACCATGCATGGAGGCCAGGAATATACTACTACACCCACCGAATTACAGAAAAACTTCGCCCATACAGCAATAGAATCTGGTGCTGACATAGTTATAGGAGCACACCCTCACTGGATTCAGACAGTAGAAAAATATAGAGATAAATACATTTTTTACTCTCTCTGAAATTTTGTCTTTGATCAAGAGTTTAGCCCAGAAACAAAGTCCGGACTTGCACTCCAAATATTTCTGAAAAAATCCCAAACAGAAACATCTCTGTCGCGTATACTTCTGAAGCCTATAATCATAGAAAATTACTGACAACCACGTCTCGCAAATGATGAAGAAGCAAAAAAAATCCTCGAAAAAATACAACAACCCTCTCTTCTCTACTAAATATGGACCATCTCGAATCGCTCTTTCAAAAATATCAAATTCAATGAATGTCGGACTATGGAAAAAAGAATTTTCACACCTCTTGCAAAACCCTTTCTCGAGAATTTTTAGGAAAATGATTCTTCTCACGAGCCTACAAAATCAGCGACACAAACTGGGTCGTCAAAGAAGGGCGTTGGGACATAGATATACCATTGATATTTGGCACAAAAAGTATTCACGGTCAGCCAATACAAAAACTTCTGAGTCCATTTTCTTACAAATTTCTCCCGACAAAAGAAGAATCATGGAGACAATATCAAGAATATCTCCTCTTGTGTCGTTATTTCGGATTTTTCGATGAGACGTATGAATATTATCCAGAATTTGAATCAATGACACATTTTCAAAATGGTCTTCGATGGAATCTCGATATTTTTTCTGGCATTATCAAGCAACGATTTGGGATCCAGATTCCAAATCTACGTGATAATTTCCCAGTATTTCATAATTTTCTCCCTCGAGAATATATGGCATATGGAACATCGCTTTCAGAAGAAAATAAAAACAAGGATACGTCTTACATCATTCAAGAATTTATTTCTGGCGTAGCTTTTGCGAATAAAAAAATAGAAGACTTCAAAAAAGAAGAACTCCAACAAATCTATCTCCTCACGATAATCACTCTCATTTTCTACATACAAACTGGTAAAATACCAGATACTCGGCCCAGCCACGATCCAAAACATTGGTGACAATGGTTTCTTCATACAGAAAATATATTTTCCACAGAGACACGCGGCATACAAATGATCGATACGAGATGGCTCTGGAGTGTCGATGAAAATGTCATCAAACGAGGAATCATCATCCCCGAGCTTATCCTTCAGAGTGTCATACGGGCAGCAAAAAAAATACAAAAAATGCTTACCTAAGATACTCTCCTTTTTGACTTTCATAGAAAATTTCCTTATAATAGCCTCACCAAATATTTAACCCCCATTTATGGACAAAAAAGGAATCATTTTCTTGAGTGTAGCCATATTACTCATAGCAGGCGTTATAGGTTTTTCGAGTACAAGTGGTTTTAAAAATCTTCGTTCAGAATTCATATGGGTTGATAATGGAGATGGGACTGGCTATTGGGGCGATGCCGAACAAAACAGTCAACAGAATCAAGCACCAGAAATATCGAATAATAATCCCCCAAACAGTACCACAACAGATGACTCCGAACCAAAAACAGATGAGCAAATAGCAGATGAAGAAGCCCAAAAGACCTACGAAGATGCACAAAAAGCTCTCGATAACAAAATCAATACACTCAATGATATGATCAAGGTTGTGGGTGATCATATCACGACCTATGATGCTTGCCTCGTAGGTATTTCTCCGGATCCAACAAAAGATTTAAATGCAATACAGCAAGCATACAGAGACCTGAATACTGCAAATACAAATCTGAAAAACTATACCGGAAAAGTAGGAACAGTAACAGTTAGTTTTTCAAATCAAGGTGTTGAGAGAGATGCTCTTATAAAAAAAATGCCTGCTTGAAGTCCTGTAACAGCGACAAGTAGTCTCGCGGTAAATAATGCCAGAATAGCTGCAAATAATGTCACTATCGCAAAATCAAGTACACCTGCAAGCACAAAATCACTCCTGTTAACAGAAAATGCAAACATCAATCGTATAAACACACTCAATGCTCAATTATCCAGCCTATCAAAAACAGCTGGGTATATAAGTCTTCAAAATACTGTAAAATCTCGACAAATAACTGTAGATAAGCTCGTTGGATCAGATCACTCGATTGAGAAGGATCTGATCGCCCGTAAAGCAAAACTCGACGCACTACCAAAATGCCAATCAGATTTCGTAGAATGGTGGAATGTGTTTAGTAAAGATCAAGACTCTTGGGAGAAAAACTTGTTTACATATACAGACTTCATAATACCAAGAGCATATGCTGGTGCATCAGATGTTTCGATAGATTTTGGCGCTGTGCGAGCAATTGTTTGAGCTCTTTTCAGCAGAGCCACAGAGAGACGAAACGATCTCGTAAAACAAAAAGATGACATGTATAAGAATAAACCTGAAACAAAAACAGATAAATGCATTAAAGAAAAATGAAGTGGCACAAAATATGATTTTAAAAAACAAGAATGTGTACCAGAAGAAAGTATTAATAGTGAGTGTGAAAACTATATAAACAGTATTGATTCAGTGCCCTCTGTCAGATCATTTGATCAAAACATTACATGTTCCACAGCATATCATTCTTGTTTAGACTCCGCGTTTCAGGATTCCAAGGATAGACTCGGGCGCTTAGAAACACTATGTAAAATTGGTAATTCATTTGATAAATGATACAAAAAAGATTCTCACCTTTTATCAGGTGCATTAAGTTTATGCAAAGAGTCTTATAATGAATGTAAAAAAACAAGAGTTAATGATCCGGAGTACAGTAAAAAATAAATATATAATTTTTCATAAAACAAAAACAGAGAAGATATAGTAATTTTTTTTGAATTTTTACCTGAACTCTCAATAATAGAAGTATGTTTGGACTCTACATACTCATATTCGGCATATTTCTGGCTCTTCTGGAGATAGAAATAGAGGGTGAGCATGGCTGGGCAAAAAATCTCCCCACATGGAGAAAGACAAAAAATAATGCACCAATAGGATTCCTCCGTAACATAACTGGCTACCATACAGTTCTGAACATCATGATTCTCTCACTGAATCATATTTTTTTCATCGGACTCTATTGAAATATGGGCGTGGTTGGTGAACTCTTTATCTTTGCTTTCTCTGCGTTTCTCATCATCTATTGGGATTTTTTGTGGTTTATCCTGAATCCTCACTTTACGATAAAAAAATTCGAAAAAGAACATATCCCTTGGTATACAGACTCACTTTGGATAGCAGGTTTTCCAATAGACTATTGGTACGGCTCAGGCCTATCTCTCGGACTTGCTCTCCTCGGGTATAGCATGGCAACAGGCGGAGCCCTTATGGAAGAATACATGATTACTGGTGCAGTCGGTCTTCTGATTTGGTGTGTGATATTTTTCGCAAGCCCACTCTATCATACATGGTATCATTTTATGCGCCGATAATATGGTCTTCATGATACGCAAAAATCTCGCAAATATCGTGACAAGTATGGGGCTCATCGGTGGTATCATAGCCTGCATTTTGGTTATCTATCATCCTTCCTGGCAGACAGCAACAGGACTCCTTATATTTTCACTCATAACAGACGGTCTCGATGGAAAAATAGCACGAAAGTTCTGAAGCACCAAAGCAGGTATGTATCTCGATGACATATCAGACTTTATCAATTTTGGCCTCCATCCAGGACTCTGGATCTATGTCGCTATGGAACACACAACACTGGCAGTGCTCTATATCCTCTCTATCATCTATCGCCTGACTCGATTTACTCTCCAGTGACAAAACACCTCACCACTCTTCTCTGGACTCCCATCACCAGCAGGAGCTATTGGTATTTTCGGCGTTATTCTCTCTCCTCTTGATAGAAATAGCATGATCATAGGGATACTCTTTATCATCTGTCTCACAGTCTCATCTCTCCCCTGTTTCCATGTCATAAAAAACAAAAAAATACAACGGTTGTTACCGTTTATGATACTCGCCTGCATGTTGTTACCATTCCTCTTTTGAGGCGGACAATATGGACTCGCTATTGCAGAGCTCGTATGAGTAGGAGGTTATATATGTATCTCACTTATTTCTATGATACCACGTTATGTGAATCGCTAATTTTTTCACTCTTTTTTTGATATTTTTACCAGCATTCCTCGCCAACGCGTCTCCTGTTGTTGCAAAAAATATACCTGTTATCCGTGATTTTTCCTGGCCCATACATGAAAAACTTTTCGGGAAAAATAAAACAGTCCGTGGCCTCATGACCGGCATACTCGTAGGTATGCTCACGGGGCTCATATTCTATTTCTGTCGACACATATTTGTACGTTTTTTACCCAACTATACCAGTATCTACAACCTCTACAATAATTGGAAACAAGCAGTGATAATTGGTGGATCTCTCGCAACAGGAGCACTCGTAGGAGATATGGGAAAAAGTTTTGTAAAAAGAAGACTTGGTAAAAAACCAGGAACCATGTTTCAACCATGGGATGGTATCGATTATATGATTGGGGCAATTATATTTATATTTCCTTGGTATATCGTAAGTGTCTCTGGTGTAATCTTTCTCCTCCTCATAGGCCCCATCCTCAGTCTCATGATGAATACTCTCGCCTACACTATAGGATGGAAAGAGTGTTGGTATTAAAATTGACTATATATAATAATAGTTATTATATATAAAATATGCGCTTCTCTTCTTCTCGTTCTCTCATTGCCTGAGCCACGCTTGTCTGAACTCTTATAGCTGGCCACGTCTGATGAAAGCTCGGTAATGCACGATCTTACCCAGCTCCAGAAACAGTCAGACACAAAACTGCACAGAAGATAGTGGCAACCATGATCCATGTTTCTGAATCAACCATAGACGAAAAGAAAGAAACTTCAGCTCCATTTGAGGCAATAACAAAAACATCTAACAGAGACATCCTGAAAAAACTCTGATATTCCGACAAACAAATAGAATCGTTTAGTGAATATCTCATAGCAAGAATTGCTCAGCAATATCGACTTTCTCAAGCACAAACAACAAAAGATATTCGAGATATAATGCCAATATTTAACCCTAAAACAGTTGAAATCGATCAAAAATTAAGACAACTCAGCATCGAAATAATAAACTATGATGACACATCAGATGCGATAAATACCCTTCTGGAAGCCATAACTAGTAAACATGCACAGTATTCACAAAATAGTGTAGTTGATGTAGACACTCTCCGGAAGATGGCAGAAGCAGATATAGAGCTCAAATATTTATACGAAATAACAAGTGATTTTTCACTGGAAAGAGAGAAAAGTTCTATCAGAAGAATGATCAAAAAACTACAAAAGTGATCACGAACGTGAGTATCAGACGAAGCTCCAGATGAGCTTATTTTAATAGATGGGGTAACCTACGCTGATCTTGGACAATATGTCTGTAAACTCGCTGAAGATTGTTTGGCAATAGATGAAAAGTCACAAGATGAAAAACAAAACAAAATCTATCAAGCATGGTTACTGCTTAATAGGGAGCCTGACCAATTGGCAAACCCGTAGTCACCTCGTATTCTTCTCATGCATGATTTTTTCGAAGTATATCTCTATTCCATGTGATGCGTCACGGCTCAAAAACGAGTAACATAGCAGATCATCCGAGCTCAAAATATCATTTTTCTTCTCCACGAATAAAGTTCTCACCAGTTTTTTTGTGATTCGTGATGCAACCGACATTTGTTGCGCCGACTTCGAGGATGAGGACATCACCAAAATTCTTGGTTCTGACTCTCATACAGTGAGATTTATTGTGAACCCAAAATCCAGTATCGAGAACACTCTGATCGACAGAATAGAGTGGTCATTCACGGTCTGCGGAGGAAAGCACTTCGCCATCATCAAAAAAATGAAAACGGTGATAATCAGAAAATCTGAGTCGACAAAAACACACATCTCCTCCGAGAAAATCAGCAACGCTTAGGCCAAATAAATCCTCGAGATGTGCGTGATATCATTTGATGCAAAAATCATCTCCAGCAACTACATTCTGAAAAATTTCTATACACCCATCAACTGGACTTCCCAGCTCTCCTGGAATAAGGGGAAATTTCCGAAAAAGATCTTTTGTTCATCGTATAAAAAATTCATTTACATTCGCAAAACCATCGTCAGGAATTTTATAAGTATCGAGTTTGATATGGTATATATTTATCAATGGTTTAATAAAGTATTGCGAAAATGAAGCACGAAATATCCATCCCATCATACGCGAAAAAGCACGGGTACGGAAGAGGAGTAACAGAGGCTTCAAAAGTGGATCATGATAAACATGCCAAAGAAATCATTTATTTGTCATGTATTCATGATAAAAGAAAAATATTTGAGACAACTGAGTTGCTTGCTTTTCATGAGGAAGATGTATAGTTTTTCTATGAAAAAAGTGATGAAAGATCAGCTCCAAAAAATCAGCTCCCGTGTCGGAATCATCATATTTTGTGTGCTCATTATCCTCATAGTGCAAACCAGTATAAAAAATATCGGGATACGGGAGATCGAATATGGCCCCTATACATGTGATACAAATACACTCAAAATCCATATCAAAGAACATAAAAATCGTCTCGAATGAGCACAATGGAATGATATATCTTTGGTATGGAACAACCAAACAATACCCTCTACAGAAAATTATAATTTTGAAGGAGTACATGATTTTTTTGAGCTCCCATGGACGACAAAGTGTACCCCTCTCATAATCGAACAACCAGATCTCGCACAAGTAATAGGATCATGTCTCAAAGAAAAAATCAAAGATGGTACTCTCGAACACGATCGCCTCGAAAAAAAATGACTCCCTCTGGCGCTTTGCGGCATAGGCTACGCTGATCATACCCGGAAAGAAGAATAGAATTTGAGAGCAGGAAAATTTCACTACAATACAGCGATATGAAAAAAGACTATACCCATCTCCTGACAAACTATCCAGACTTCCCAGCCCCTGGTGTCCTCTTTCGGGATATGTCACCACTCCTCTTCTCTGTCGAACATCGTGATGAAATTATGAAGGACTTCGGTATTTTTATAGAAAACAACGCTATAGACTGTATCGCTGGGGTCGATGCTCGAGGATTCGTCCTTGGTGGCATGCTCGCTGAGCGATATCATCTCCCCTTTATCATGCTTCGTAAGGATGGAAAGCTTCCCGATGCTCTCGTCGCAAAAGAATCATATAACTACGAATATAGCTCAGCAACGCTCGCTATTCGCAAGGATATTCTCCGAGGTGATCGAGTATTCGTCATAGACGATGTCCTGGCAACAGGAGGAACGCTCGGAGCAGCTCTCGAACTCGCCAGAAACAATGGAGCAAGTGAAGTATTCGGTGGCGTACTCATCGAGATCAATCCTCTCAAAGGACGAGAAAAACTCAAACAATATAAGATATTTTCTGCCATTCAATTTGATTAAATTATGCACCATAAAAAAATACTCATTATCTCTGCGATGGCAGAAGAAATGCTCCCCATTACAAAATATCTGAGCTATGAAAAAATGCTCAAGGCTGGTGATATCGTCGAACATGGGAGCTATGTTTTTGCTGTCAGCTCGATTGGAAAAGTCGCTGCTGCCATGACACTCACAAAAGTACTCGAACAATATAATATCGATGCGATCATCAACATAGGCCTCGCTGGAAGTCTCTCGCCTCATCTCGAATTTGGGGATGTCGTCGTCGTAAAACATACCATAGAACATGACGGCCTTATCGAGGGTGATAACGAAGCACAAAAAAGACTCTATCCCCTCTTCGAATTATTAACGGTAGAGCATCCTGAGCTCAAATCAGGCATACTTGTAACAGGAGACCAATTTGTGGCCTCTGGAAGCACGAGAGAAATGCTCCAATCAAAAGGAGGACAGCTCGTCGATATGGAGTGAGCTGCGCTGGCAAAAGTTGCTGATCACTACCAAAAACCTCTCATCTCTCTGAAAATCATCTCTGACAATGCTGACGAAGAAGCATGAGAAAACTTTTTCAAAAATCTCCATGCCGGTGAACGCGTCGTGAAACATCTCCCTTTTATTTTAGAATTCATAGTCAATAATTAACAAAAGAGATATGGAACGCATCGCTTCTTTCTCCGTCGATCACAACAAGCTCAATCCCGGCATCTATCTCTCTCGAGAAGACAAAACGCCATCTGGAGACATCATCAGTACATACGATATTCGTATGCGTGCACCCAATCGTGACCCCGTGCTTTCTATTGCATCTGCACATACATTAGAACATCTCGGTGCCACCTATCTCAGGAATCATCCAGAATGGTCGTCTAAAACGATATATTTTGGGCCTATGGGATGCAGAACTGGTATGTATGTTCTCTTTACGTGAAAATCATGAGGAGCAGAAATAGTAAAAATTATGCAAGATATGTATGAGTGGATTGTTCATCTCCCATCTGATATGCCCGTGCCTGGTGCAACTGCGTCAGAATGTGGGAACTATAAAGATCATGATCTTATCTCTGCAAAAAAAGATGCAGAAAAGTTTTTGAGCATTATAAAAAATGAGAAAGATTTAGGAATCTATACATATCTCTAAAAAGATTATTTTAAAAAACCCTCCATTGCTGGAGGGTTTTTAATATATAGTTTTTAGGTTATCTCGAATATCCTGGCGCCTACCTACTCTCGCACTCCAAGGGAGCACTACCATCGGCACGACGGGGCTTAACTTCTGTGTTCGGAATGAGAACAGGTGAACACCCGTGTTAGAAGCACCAAGACACTCGAGACAACCGCAGTTGTCATAATGCTAGAAAAAAATAGTAGCGAGTAATGCATGTAAGGAATGCACACAAAAGCGGAAGAAATACAAAATTAGACCGTTAGTATCGCTCGGCTGAAGATATTACTATCCGTACACCTGCGACCTATCAACCTCGTATTCTCCGAGGGGTCTGAGATCTCATCTTAAGGTGAGTTTCCCACTTAGATGCTTTCAGTGGTTATCTCGTCCGAACGTAGCTACCCAGCGTCTATGCCAGTAGGTCTGACAGCTGGTACACCAGAGGTTCGTTCTTCCCGGTCCTCTCGTACTAAGGAAGAGTCCTTTCAAATCTCTACGCTCACAGCAGATAGGGGCCAAACTGTCTCACGACGTTCTGAACCCAGCTCGCGTACCGCTTTAAATGGCGAACAGCCATACCCTTGGGAGCTTCTCCACCCCCAGGATGCGACGAGCCGACATCGAGGTGCCAAACTCCGTCGTCGATGTGAACTCTTGGACGGAATCAGCCTGTTATCCCTAGAGTAACTTTTATCCGTTGAGCGACACCACTCCCACATGTTGGTGCCGGATCACTTTCACCTACTTTCGTATCTGATCGACTTGTTGGTCTCTCAGTTAAGCATGCTTATGCGAATACACGACCATCCCGATTTCCATCCGGGACTAGCATACCTTTGTGCGCCTCCGTTATCTTTTAGGAGGCAACCGCCCCAGTTAAACTCCCCGCCAAGCACTGTCCCCCAATATGGGGTTAGATGTACACAGAGTGAAGGGTGGTATCTCAAGGATGACTCGGGAAACCCCAGAGGGTCTCTTTCATAGTCTCCCACCTATCCTGCGCATCAAACTGAATACATCAGTGCCAAGTTAGAGTAAAGCTTCATAGGGTCTTTCCGTCTTGCTGCGAGTAATCGGCATTTTTACCGATATTGCAATTTCACCGGGACTATGCTTGAGACAGTGCCCAGACCGTTATGCCATTCGTGCGGGTCGGAACTTACCCGACAAGGAATTTCGCTACCTTAGGACCGTTATAGTTACGGCCGCCGTTCACCAGGACTTAAGTTCAGAGCTTGCACCCCTCCCCGTAATCTTCTGGCACTGGGCAGGCATCACCCCCTATACTTCCACTTACGTGTTTGCAGAGAGCTGTGTTTTTGGTAAACAGTCGCCTGGGCTCGTTAGCTGCGGCCTGAAGAGTGAATTACTCTCCAGGCAGGTCTTATCCCGAAGTTACGACCGCTGTTTTGCAGAGTTCCTTAAGCATAGTTATCCCGTCCACCTTGGTGTACTCACACCAGCCCACGAGTGTTCGATTGCGGTACGGTTTCATTTGTTCTCCTTAGTGGCTTTTCTCGATACCAAATCATTGTAGGACTTCTCATTGCTCGGGCTTACGCCTTCACTTTGAGAGAAACTATACTCTTTCGTAATGACACCCGGATTTTCCTAAGTGTCCGCTGTTGTATAATTTGAGGATGATCTATAACCCTCTCCAATGACCCGATATGTCCCCACGTCGTAATAGCGAACATTTGAAGTGCAGGAATATTAACCTGCTATCCATCGGTTTCCCCTTTCGGGTACACCTTAGGACCGACTAACCCGACCACGACTGACGTTGGATCGGAAACCTTGGGCATTCGGTGACAGAAGTTTTCATTCTGTTCGCGTTACTCATACCAACATTTTCACTCCTCGTACCTCCAGCAAGCCTTACGACTCACCTTCATCGGCATAGAGGACGCTCCGCTACCACTCCAATAAAATTGGAGTTTCCGTCTTCGGTAATACACTTAAGCCCCGTTGAATTTTCGGCGCAAGATCACTCGACCAGTGAGCTATTACGCACTCTTTGAATGAGTGGCTGCTTCTAAGC
>CALEVN010000015.1 GCA_937924685.1 uncultured Candidatus Altimarinota bacterium
GTAGCATATATGCTTCTGATGTTACCCCACTTTAAACGATTCCTTCATATTGGCAGTGCTTTGTTGATATTTTCCATGACCACATGTTACCATGTTTTTTTATTTTATACAAAAATATGTCTTATTTTATTCCTTGATTTTCAGATAAAAGAGGACAATATGTGAAAATGAAAAATACTCACTCAACCACAGACGTCACCAAATGGTTTTTTGAAACACTTCGTGCACTCTTGGCAATAAAATCTACAGTTATGATTGGCTTGGCATGAGGCTCCTCATTTGATGGCTGGTATGCGGAGTTACTCCAAAGCTCTGAATGGGATAATATAGACACAACTCGAATCAGATGGTGCGTTACAGACGAGCGGGTAAATTGTGATGTAAGAGACCGAAATGATGCTCATATTTGGGACACATTCTTGAGTATATTGAGTCAAAAATGATATTTGGAAGAACAATATTTCATACGTCCAAATATTGATAGTGATGGTATTGAATATACAGAGAGGGTGGGGGTCATAGATATAGCATTTTTTGGTATGGGGCCTGATGGTCATACTGCCTCACTTTTTCCATTTCATTCTGCACTTCAGTCAGAGGAGTTGTGATTTATAAAAATTAATAATGCTCCAAAACTTCCTCCTGAGCGTATATCTCTCGCACCAAAATCACTCCAATCTCTGACTCATGTATGTCTTTTTGCTGTTGGAGAAACAAAAAAAGAAGCTCTTGCGAACTTCCTTGATGATTCTGTACGGATTGATAACTGTCCTGTAAAGCTCTTAAAACCAGATATTGTTCTTGATCTGACAGACTAAAACTCTCCTGTTCCTTCTGTTGTGAGTGGCCGATCTCCGCCATCACTCATATGGATTGCTGCATCGGTGAGATTGATGGAATGAACCTCGGGTATAACGGGCGTAAGAGTCCAAACAACAAGAGTGTCTCCCTTATGAATATTGGTTGGTTTTGGAAAGGTAAGGACGATTTTTTTTGTAAAATCTCAGTCAGAGATGGAAATGGTACCTACGGGTGATAATGCGTGACTTAATATCACTGATTCGTCGTCATAGTTTAGAGTTCCTTCTATGCTTGTGACATTTGTTGCTGTGACATTTACTCTGAATTCGAGTTTCTTATTTTCTGCAACGAGATGGGCTTCGGCATGACTCGAAGTGTCACTCTCGACGATAGCGCTTTGAAGCCTGTGTCCTGTGTCAGTAAAGAGAACAGTGTGGACACCTACAGCGCAGAGTACTGCGAGAATGATAGGGGATGTTATGCGGCTTTTCTCCATAATAAATAACTAGTTTTATATCTTCATCGTAATACTAATTGTTTTATTCTGCCAATTCCAGAAAAATTTGGCTTAATGATAAACTCACCTGTTTCTTTGTTCATAACCACTAAAAATTCTTCCCCAGAGTAGCTATCATACTTTGATGTAAATTCATCTTTTGTTATTCGATTTCCATCTATGTCAAAGAATCTACAATGATTGCCAGACGTTGTAATGGTCGCAAATGTTCTCGACGCCGTATCTATATATGTGTTACAAACATTTTTTGCTTCCCATTTTCCCTCTATGGTATAAAAATTATCTTTTTCCAGTTCTTCTTTATGTGTTATTGAGGTTATATTATTCATGGAAAAGTTTATTAGTGTTATTATTTTCTTCGTTTTGACATTTTTGGCACAATTCATCTTCTGCAGCGATAATGTAGCCACAGCGTTTGCAGGTGGTGAAATTGTAGGTAGTAGTATGTCTGGGGGCAGTTGTATTCATAGTAAATCTATATTATCATTCTTTTTTTTACAATGCAAATGTTGCTATTTGTGCATTCGTCACTATGATGTTTTCATGCGCACGATACTTCTCGATATAGCCCCAAAAGATAATCGACTCCTTGAGTGATACAGTCTTGATGATCGCATCCTCGAACTCGAAAAACTCGTCTCGACCTATAGGGGAGTTGTGATACTTCAGACTCTTCAAAAAAGAGATGAGCCGGATTATATGACGTATGTTGGTAAGGGAAAATTGGATGAAATATTAACCCTCGCAGAAGAGCTCAAAATAGATACTATTATTATCGGAAACATACTCAAAGCACGACAAATCTATGCCATTATTCAAGAAATAGAGAAAAGAAAAATGAAAGTCCAGGTGTGGGATAGGGTGGATTTGATTTTGAAAATCTTTCAACGTCACGCAAAAACTCCTGAAGCAAAGCTCCAAATTCAGCTCGCTTCACTCAAACATATGGGGCCTCGAATTTTTGGTATGGGTATGGAGATGGATAGACAGGGTGGTGGGGGATGAGCCGCAAATAAGGGTATAGGTGAGACAAATACTGAAATCATGCGCCGACATCTCCGAGAGATGGAGCGAAAAACACGAGAAAAGATAGATCACTATAGAAAGGTACGAGTCCAAAATAGGGGAAGCAGGAAGAGAATGAACGCTCAGACAGTTGGTATTGTCTGATATACTAATGCTGGTAAATCGACACTCATGAATGTCCTTACGGATAAGGGTGTTTATGAAAAAGATGAACTTTTTGCCACACTTGGAACTTCGGTAGGTCGTCTCAAGCTTCCTCAGAATGCGTATATAGACAAAGAAGGACAATTTATCTCTCGTCCAGATATCCTCATTTATGACACGATTGGTTTTATCCGAGATCTACCGCCAGAGCTTATTGATGCATTTTCTTCGACACTCGAAGAGTCTCTCTCATGTGATATACTTCTCCAGGTAGTTGATGCGAGCGATCCTCATATTGCTGATAGAATTGCTGTTACAGATGATGTGCTTGAGCGTATAGGGGCGACCCAGTCACGATGGTATATATTTAATCAAATAGATAAGTGTGACAGCCCTCAAATCAAGAAACTAAAAACTCAATATAAAAAACTGCAACCAATCTTTCTCTCTGCGAAAACCTGAGAATGAATTGATGAACTCAAAGAAAAGATTCTCTCTATTTCATCACCGAGAAAATAACTTTTCCTTGTTTTTTCTCGAGTTTCATTTTTTTGATTTCTTTTTTCCCGCCATTTCTCGTGGACAAAAATCGATCAAGTTCTTTGATGAGTTGTGTTGATAATCCATGAGTCGATCCATTTGTTTTTTCATATACGAATCGTAATAATTCATGCTGAAAACCAATAGGAAGAGAATGATACCAGTCCAGTGTGAAAGATTTTTTTTCAGCTACTTCTGTAAAAAAAGCATCAAAACTTATCTTTAATTCTCGTGCAGATTCGCTGAGGCGAGTGACGGCATGATTGATTTTGGGATTGATTTTTTTGAGTTCAGGTATGACGTTGTGGCGCAGTCTATTTCGAGGAATAGAAGTATCATCGTTTGTTTCGTCATATCAGAATACTATTTTATTTTTTTGAGCATATTCGATTATCTCTTTTTTTGATACCGTGATGAGTGGACGGAAATATCCGAAAGCATGTTCTTCTATACCTACGAGACCAGTAATACTTGTTCCTTTGGTTATACGATAAATAAGAGTTTCTGCCTGATCATCAGTATGGTGTGCTGTGATGATGAGATCAGCCTCACACTTTTCACGTATCGATTCAAAGAAATTTTTTCTTACCTGTCGAGCGTACTCTTCTACGGTCATTTTTGCTTGTTTTGCTTCTTTTTTTGCATCTATTTTTGTTATTTCCAGTTTCAGCATGTATTTTTTGCAATAATCTCTGACTATTTTCTCATCTCTGTCTGCACTTTTTCTGAGCCCATGGTGCACGTGTGCGATGATGAGATTGGCTTTTCAAAATACTCGTATCATATCGAGTAGTACCATAGAATCGACTCCGCCAGAACATCAAATAACGACCGTTTTATCTTTGATATCTCTGAGAGTATTTTTTACCTCTTCTTGCCATGTTTTTTCTTTTTTCAGAATCATGGAGCTATTGTATCGATATTTTTGCAAAACGAAGCGAAATAGGGTAGACTGGTCTCATGACAGATGTAAATGAACATATCCAGAATTTGCAAACTATCCTCCATAGCGATCGTACGAGAGCTGGCCTTAATCTGCCTGAGTTTCACCATATTCTCGATGAAATACATCTCTCACTCGATAAGCAAGATTCTGATGGAGCCCTTATAGCTCTCGTGAAATGAGCGCTTGTTCTCAGGGCTTCTGATGTGCACCTCGAACTCCATGAAAAAGATTCAGCTATCCGATTCCGCATTGATGGTGATCTCGCGACTGTCGGTATATTACAAACAAAAGAGCATAACATGATTGCAGAACGTATGAAGTATAGGGCTAATCTCAAGCTCAATATTCATGATGTGCCTCAGGATGGTAAGTTTCGATTTGGTAAAGAAGGACGTGATGCTCAAATAGACGTACGTATTTCGGTGATGCCTACTCGTTATGGTGAGAGTATTGTTTGTCGTATACTTGATTCTTCTGAGACAGTTATTAGTGTGGATGGTCTCGGTATCATAGGCCCACAAAAAGAAATAATCACAAATGCCCTCAAGAAAAAACAAGGAATGATCCTCGTTACTGGTCCAACTGGTTCAGGAAAAACTACGACTCTCTACACCATGATCGATGCACTGAAGAATCCAGAAGATAAAATCATAACCCTCGAAGATCCTATTGAATATCAGATTCCATGAGTTCTGCAATCAGAAATTAATGAGCGCAATGGTTACACATTTGCTATGGGTGTTCGCTCTGTTCTCCGTCATGATCCAGATATCATCATGATCGGAGAAATCCGAGATCTCGATACAGCAAATACTGCTGTTCAAGCGGCTCTTACAGGACATCTCGTTCTCTCGACTCTCCATACAAAGAGTGCCTTTGAAACACTTGAACGACTCGAAAATATGGGCGTATCAGCCTTTGATACTGCTGCAGCCTTGGATGTGGTTATTTCTCAGCGTCTCGTACGTCGTGTGTGTCATAATTGTGCCACCAGAGAAGATATACCAGAGCTCCCAGGAGACAAAAATCTCCTCAAACGATATGGTATGAACGAGCCTCTTGCACAGCGTGGTGCTGGATGTGAAAAATGCTGACATACGGGATATGCTGGTCGTATGGGTGTTTATGAGGTATTACAAATCACAGATGATATACGAGAGGTTATCAGACATAATAAACCAGATTCCGAGATTCGTGCTCTTGCTGTAAAAGATGGTTTTCTCTCTATTTCAGAAGATGCTCGGGCAAAGGTTCTTCTTGGTATGACTACTACTGAAGAATGTGAGAAAAATGGTATTTTGTAGAGTATTTGTTCTGAAGTATATTTTTTACTTTAAATAAATATTGTCATCTTTTTTACTTGTTTGGTGCTTTGAAAAAGCCATGAATATGAGTAATGTTGGGGATATTATTTTCTCTACTCTTCTTTTATGGCATCTACTCCATCTAAAAAAGCGACACAATCAAAGAAAACTGTGAAAAAATGAACAAAAACACCTCCTTCAAAAGGGGTTCGAAAATGACAAAAAGCTCCTCATTTTGTTCAAGACACACTCCCTGATGTAAAAACTTCAATTAAGAAAGAACAGGCTGATACTACTATTTTTACAACTATTCTTGCCTTATTTATCCTTGCTTTTGTCGTCTTGTGAGGGTACGTCTATTCTCGCCAAGCACATAAGACAGATATTCTTTCTGAAGATCTCTCTTTCCCGGCTCCAGAATATCAACCAGAAAGACCATCTCTCCCCACAACCTCGAAACCAGTTAGTACATCTTCTGCTGTCACCATTACGCCAGAGCTCCAAGCAGTACTCTCAAATATTGCTGAGATGCTCTATATCGAATCAGATGATATACTACAAAGCGCAAATGTGGTAAATGATGTTGTATCAATGCAGGCTGCTAATTGGGATTTATATAAACATGCAAACGTCGGTGATTATGCTCTCCAATTCAAAAATCGTTCCATTTTATTCCGACCTTCAGAACAAAAAATCATCAATGTAGTTCCCGGTAGTATAGCTCCTCAGAAGTAATTATTCCCATAGTTTTACTAGGCTCATACCTATCACCCCTATAACAAAGAGTGTGACGGTTATGAATTTCATTTTTCGACTTGTTTGTGAGTGAATCATGGGGAGAAGTTCTACATTTGAAACGTAGAGAAGAGATCCTCCGGCTAACGCTGTTGCAAATGATACACTGTGAGCCGATATGTGTCCCATCAGGTTGTCTGAAATCATGAATCACATTGGCGCAGCAAATGCAAAAAATAACAGAAGTATAATCTGTATTTTTCTCTCTAATGCTGACTCTCGAAGCATAGAGCCAATGGAGAATGATACGGGCACTTGATGAATCATTATTCCTGCAAATATACTGATTCATAAGGCGTTATTCACAGCAAAACCAGCTCGAATGCCGAGTCCATCAAAGAGGGTGTGTATAAATATCGCTATCCATGCTACTATGACGATATGATTATAGTGCTCATGAGGGTCTTCATGAGTATGGTCATGATGAGTATGGTCATGAGAATGGGGTGTTAGGATTTCCTCGAGCAGGTAGATAAGTAAAAAACCTCCGATAAATGCATATATAGAGAGAGGATTTCATTCAAGAGATTCGGGAAGTATATGCACGAGTGCGACAGAAAACATCGTTCATGCTCATAGTGCTATGAGGAGATGGAGAATGCTCTGATTCACTGTCTTAAAAAAGTACAAAATAATACCAACACTAGAGATAATGAATAATCCTAAAAATATGATTATATAAGACATAATTAGCTTTTATTATTGATGAGATTTTTGAGAGTGAGTGTGAATTTCTCGAGACTAAATTCCTGGGCTCTCTCGAGACATGTTTGTGTATCTGGAGGAGTGGAATTTATCTTACCCACAGCTACACCTATATCTCCCGGCCTACACTCGGGATCGATGAGTATCCCTGTTTTTCCATCAATTATACTTTCTTTGAGTCCGCCATCATTGACCCCTATAACAGGCGTACCGCAGGCCATTGATTCGACAGGACTCATGCCGAAATCTTCATCAACAGGTACGTAAATTGTCGCCTTTGCTCCTCGAATGAGCTCGCGTAGTTCGGTATCAGAAGGGGAGAGTTTCATTTCTATATTTTCATAGCCTTGAGCCATATCTGCTATTTTTTGTCTTTCGGGATCATTTTTACCATAGGTGATGATCAGTTTTTCGTTACGTAGTTCTCGAAATGCACTGACAATTCTATCTACTCGTTTTATGGAAGAAAGCCGTGCAAAAGAGAGAAAATAGGTCTTTTTTGTTGGTTCTTGGTTTGGACAGAAAAATTCTGTATCAACTGGAGGATAGAGAATATCAGCATCTCTTCCTGTGTAGTATTTTATACGTTTTTGGGTATTTTTAGAATTCGTGACGAGATTTTTTATCCCAGAAAGGTCCGCTAAATAAGCTTTTTTAAATCGAGAAGTCATGAATTGATAGACGTAGAGCATGATTTTTGGGACTTTTTTCTCATATTCTTCTCTCTGATCAAAGAGATAACGTGGTATGGTATGGCAATAATAGAGGATTTTTTTACCATGAAAGTGCTTTATTGCGGAGAGGCAGTCGCCACTCATGATGACTGTGTCATATTTTTCCGCGAGATGTCTCGTGTTGACCGAAAAAGCCCATTTGAGTCAGAAATGACGTAAACCATTTTTGAGAACAAAGGCGATACTTTTTGGTAACCAGCTAAATTCGTAGAGAAAAAAGCTTGGCATCAGTGAAATCATCTCTCATTTAAACCCTTGCTCACGGAGATTATAGCTTCCTGAACTAAAAAACCCTGATGCTATATCGGCCTCTAATGAATTGGCCATCATAAGGACGAGACGCTCTCCACCGCCCCTGTAGAGGAAGGTGTCATGGAGTATGAGTGTTTTTGTCATAGAACGATTGTATTTTCTTTGCTTTTTTTGCAAATATATGGCATTATGGGTCTATGCAGTACAAGATTCCTATTCAAATCGAAAACGAAGATACCATTATTTTTGACCTCAGTTTGCGTCAATTAGGGCTTATTATCGTGGGAGTTATCCTTGCTTTTGGTGTATTTAATAAGTTTCAAGGCAGTATCCCAAATACGCCACTTTTCATTATTTGTATCATTATCATTCTTGTTTTCTTTGTCGTCGCAAAATTTCGTACTCATGAAATGACGTTTTTACCTTTTATACTCAATCTCGCTCGATACAAGATCAATGGTAATGGGAATAATGGTCAGGGAAGGGTGTGGATGCGAGGTGTAGACAGCTATTCGACGCTCAAAATTGGTTATGTGGAGCCAGAATATTATGAAGCAAAAGGCAAAAAAAGAGATAAAGATGTCTCTCAACTTCGTGATAAACTTAAAAAAATCTAGATATGTCTATTTTCTCAACTCTTTTCTGAAGCAAAAAAGCTGAAGCACCAGCTGGTTCTTTTGTTTCACACGATGTCGTCATCAAGCCTGGAAAGGATACAACGAGTCAGGCAGTTCGACCAGAAAAGTCGTATCATGCGGATGATTCTACTCAGCGCTATCTCCCATTTGCTGAAATACGAGATAATATCGTGATCATGAAGGATGGTTCTGCTCGTATTGTTCTCAAGGTTGAGGCTGTGAACTTCCTCCTCAAATCTGAGCAAGAACAGGATTCTATCATTTATTCGTTTCAGCACTTCCTGAATGCCCTTCAGTTTCCTATCCAGATACTTATTCGTTCCCTCAAAGTCGATATCGAAGGATATCTCAATCGTCTCAAAGATATCACCGCTGGTCAGAAGAACCCTCTTCTCAAGGATCAGTCAGAGCGTTATATAGAATTCCTCACAAATCTCGTCAATGTAGCTCAAATCATGAAAAAAGAGTTTTATGTTGTGATTCCTCATGATGAAATCGACAATCAGAGCGTCGCCCCAAAGGGTATGTTCCAGATTGTAAAAAGCTTCTTCGCAGGCGTCAGTCAGACGGTTCTCTATGAGGAAGTCCGTCAAAGACTTGCTCGTGTCGATTATATGAAAAAGCGATGTCAGGAAAAAGCAAACATGGTCAAATCAAGTCTCGAATTTGTCGGCCTGAAGTCTGAAATACTTAATAAAGATCAGCTTATTGAGCTCATGATTAGTTACTACGATCCAAAAGTTAATTCAGTGGCAAAAGTACTCGATAAAGAAAGTCACTACAATCTCGCAGGCTAATAGACGAGTTTTTTGTAGCATGCTTCACAGACGACTTTTTCTTTTCTTTCTGGTCTGTACGTCGTGATTATTTTCTTTTTGCATTCAGCGCATGTCCTCTCATGAAGTTCGCGAGGATTTCTCAGAGACATCCGTTCATTATGTCTCTCATCAGAATGTTTGGTCGGAAGAGGAAGATGATTTTCGATATAAAAAGCTAATTCTTGTTTGATGATTTTAAATGGTTTGTGGCTTGCTTCACACTCGATAATTCCCTCTAGTGCACTGTCGATATTTTTCTGAGCAGTTTCGTATCAGACGATTTTTTCATCATACTCACTTATTTTGAGCGGTGTGTAGTATCCTCCTATATAGGTATTTTTATTTTCCCCTTCGTACCATTTCCATCATTTTTCTTTCACCTCTGACTCTGAGAGCCTAAAATATTCCTGCGCAACAGTTTCGTTATAACCAAAAGCAGAAATCGAAGTTGGAAAAAACTCTCCCCATTCTTTTGTGGCCATCATATGCTCTATAACTTTACTGCACAGCATATCGTATTCATTTTTAGAATAGGATTTGTTGAAAATCATATTTTTTCACCTTTTTACACTTACACAACCAAATAAATCGTCAGAGCCCTGACAACTCATACTATAAAAATTATGTGTACCGTGCCAGAAATGAAATGTACCAAAGCTGTATGATACTCCGACAGATGAATTTGATTCCCCACAGAATTCGAGACCGAGAGGTGCCGTATAGGCACAGTCTATGACATTCATATTTCGAGGACTAAAATAGACGTACCGTGCATGTTCTATATTTTTCGAATCAAAGCACATATAGCCATCTTTCCCATTATCTATCTGATCACCATAACAATCTTCACAATTTATGAGATGCATATTTCGGACATATTCTTGTTCTCTGAGATTTTTGAGATCTGCCAATATCTGTATAGATCCAGCGTGAGTTAGTGCAGATTGCCATGTTTTTTTAAATTGTTCCTTTGAGGCTGGTTTATTGAAAATATGATATTCCTTATTTTTGAGACCATAGCACCCGATACAGTGATTACAATTTTCACACTCTTCGATACCAAATGAATCTTGGCACTGGACACAATTTTTTATAAAAAAACAATGATAACAACGTGTCACATCCATACCATAGTAGATGATTTCTGATTCATAGGTAAATGTTGAATCCACGACATTTTTTACATCTCGAACAAAATTTGAATAGAGTACTTCTTCGCTATTAGTTGTACCGACACAGAGATAGCAATTTTTTGAAGTATGTGTGAAATTTGTGTATTCAGAATTTTCACAATTCAGATTGAGCATTGAGAGCTTTGGAACCTCATCAAAAAGAGTCCGGAATTGTTCAAAAAAAGACTTATCAAAATCAATATTTTTTCCATATTCACTTGCATTCCAACTATCTCACCACCAGATTTTTTGATCGTATACGGTGTAGTTCTTGTCTGGAGAATAGAGAGAAATTATCTCTCGACCAGTCTTACTACATTTTGCCTTATACATTTTTCTTTCATTGCGGAAAGAAAGCCTTCTTCTTTGTCTTTCTTCAGGGCAAAGTGTGGGCGTGGAGAGTGAGTATTTTTTACCTCAGAAAACAGGAGAAATTTTATCCAGTAAATCTATATCTTTATGAGTTACTACAAAATTTTTCCCAGAAAGTTGGCATTTCTTATTTTCAATAATCTCTTCACCTGGTGGTATAAATGTCATACAATTTAATGAACAATTTTTCGATAACAATTTTCGCAGAGTATTTTTTCAGTACGTTTTTCTCCATATGTTGTCATTACTTTCGTATCGCATTCAGTACAATGACGTTCATGGAGCTCATGAGGATTCCTTTGACTCATTCGGTCTTTATGCCTCTGATCAGGATGTTTTGTTGGTAAGGGAATAGAATTTTCTATATAAAAAGCTAATTCTTGTTTGATGATTTTAAATGGTTTTCCTGTCACCTCACACTGTATAATTCCAGCGAGGAGTTCATCAATATTCTTCTGAGCTGTTTCGTATCAGACCAGCTTTTCATTGTATTGATCTATAGAGAGGGCTTTATAAAAAGGTCCAACATAGGTATTTTTATTTTCTGCATCATGCCAGGAGAATCATAGTGCTCTTGCTTCTTTTTCGTTGAGAGGGAGATAGTCATTTGCGACGGATTCATTATAACCAAAAGGTGAAAGTGATGCCGGGAAAAATTCTCCCCATTCTTTTGTACTCATCATGTGATTGATAATTTTTCCAACGGTTGTCTCATACTCCGCCACTGAATATGGCTTATTTCCAATACAGTATTTCTGATTTCTGAGTCCGACACATCCGAAGCAGTCATGACAGGAGAAGCATTGCTCTGAGTAGAGGATATTTCGGGAGTGAAAAACATAGAGACAGTAGAGGGCGTTGCTGACCTCGATTGTGCCCAGTGTTTCTAGGCACCACTCAGGATGGATGTACATATTGGAACAGTCCATCATATTCTTCACTGAGACACCGAGCTGGACATATTTACAATTTTCTGAGTCTGATACATCATAGCATTCGATACAGTTTTTAGAATTGATGATGAAGTCTCCTATGCAATTCTCTGAATTGAGTATTTCGGTATATTTTACGGGGAAAGTGCTAGAGTAATTATGGAAATAATCGTGTATCTTTTTTACCATAGCAGTATCACTGAGTTTTGATTCAGCAAGTTTTTTTTGATAGTCTTCTTTTGAGAGTGGCTGATTTTTGAAATGATATTCTTTATTGACTAGGTTTGTACACATGAAACAATTATTACAACCATTACAATTTTTTATGAAATAACAATCGCGGCAATTCTTGGAATTGGTCGAGTAGTAACATTCAAAACATTTTTCACAATTGAAGCATTCATAGAGCATTTCAGAATCGTAGATGTAACTACTGTCGATGATATCTTTTGAGCTCTGAATGAGTTTCCCATAGTAGCAACGCTCACAATATTCTGAGGAATTTATGAGATAACAATTCTTACAATATCCTGTTCCGGTCGTGAACTCTGAGTTTTCATTTCACATGGTTACCGTAGCAGCACGGGGGATAGGTTTTTGAAGTTTCTGAAATTGTTGAAAGAAATTATCATTCGTTCCATAATTGAGTGCATAATCGAGCGGATTCCATTCATCTGAAAACCATTCTTCACGGAGTACTGACTTCAGATCTTCCCGTGGAGCGTAGAGGGTGACTATTGGCTTTCCACTGAGAGCTGATTTTGCATTGTAGAGTTTTGATTCATTACGGTGTATTGTTCTGCGTCTACATCGTTCATCAGGAGAGAGCGTTGGCAGAGGAATATCATATTTTTCCCCTCCTATTATGGGGGACATTTTTTCATAGAACTGTTTATCACGATCAGTAATAAAAAATTCCTGTCCTGACAGGAGACATTTTTTGGTCTCAACTACTTTTTCATCTGAAGGAACGTAGGTCATAGAAAAAATTAGTAAATATGCTTACGGTAGCATCATTCGCAGAGGACTTTTTCTGATCTATTTGGGCCGTATGATGTGTTCATATTTATCCCACAATCATCACATTTTCTCGCATAGAGAACGCGAGGATTTCTCATATTCATTCGCTCTTCGTGTCTTACATCAGGATGTTTTTTTGGCAGATTCATACCATTTTCGATATAGAAAGCGAGTTCTTGTCGGATTATTTTGAATGGTTTTTTACTTACCTCACACTCGAGTATACCATTCATAGCATTGTCGATATTTTTTTGAGCGATTTCATATCCTACTTTTTTTTCGTCGTATTCACTGATAGGAAGAGGGACATAGAAAATGCCCATATAGGTATTTTTATTTTCATTATCATACCAGTTCCATCCTTTTTCTTTTACTTTTTTTTCTGTCATTGGGAAATATTCTTGTGCCACAGTTTCATTGTATCCAAAAGGTGAAAGTTCATGAGGGAAATACTCACCCCATTCTCAGGTCGTTATCATATGATCGATGATTTTTCCGCAGAGATCCTCATACTCTTTTACAGAATAAGGAAGATTCATGATGCAATGAGATCATTTTTTGATACTGATACACCCGAAACAATCTTTAGAAGATTGAATCATATCACAATATAAGAGGTTCGAAGAATTATTTACATTCATCTGACCAAAGAGACAATTATTCACATTCAGTCCTGCTGTTGATGTCTCATAAATCCAGCTCGCATTTTCTCCGAAAGAGGAAACATCGTAGCAATTTTTTGAGTGATTCATGAGGTCACAAAAAGCACAATCTTCGCACTCGTTCATACTGAAAGACTGTTTTACATTTTTTGTATTATAGAGATCATCGCCATTTGAATTCTCTATCTGATTCCCATGTATATATTTTTTGATATTTTTCCTGAGAAAATTCATGAATAATTCTCGTCTTTTTGCTATGTTACCGTCCTGAAATACTTGCTCTATTTTCTTTTGATATTCTGCTTTTGAGAGCTGTTCGTTCATAAAACAGTACTGTTTGTTTACGAGATTACAGCAAAATATGCAATCCTGACAGCCAATACAGCTGTCGATAAACCAACTGTCTCGACAGTTTAGGCAATATGAGCAGTAGAAGAGCTTCTGTGATTTCTGACATTGCACACACTCAAAGCACTGTTCGCATCGTTCACAAAAACATGAATCTACCGTATCTTTGCAATAAGCGGTGCGTGTATTGTAGTAGCATTTTTCATTGAAATCAGAATCAAAGACGAGATAGCAATCACGACAATTGCTTACATAGTTTGCATAGTCTGAGTTTTGGAGTGGGGGTATTTGTTGTATGTGTATACGAGGAACTTTTTTCTGAAAGAGATTAAACTGGTCGAAAAATGGCACAGTGAAATCAAATTTCACGCCATAGTCACTCGGATTATAGCTATCCGAGAGCCAATAATCACGCATAAAAACAGGGTATTCTGATTCACTTTTATGATTGGATATGATCTCTTTTCCTGTCGCACTACATTTTCTCTTGTAAAGTTTTCTCTCGTTTCTAAATGCTAATCTCCTTCGCATTCTCTCTTCAGGGCAGAGTTTGGGTGTGGGTATTTGATATTTTTTACCTCCAAATACTGGTGATATTTTTTCATAAAATTCTAAATCCCTGTCAGTGATAGAAAACTCTTGGCCAGAAAGTATACATTTCTTAGTTTGTACTAGTTTTTCTGCGGGTAGGATAAAAGAACTCATATTATTTTCATAAAGATGTGTAGATAAAATTAGTATAGTATAAATTACAAATAATATATAAAATTTCTATTTTACTTGATTAAATAAGGATTTATGATACTCTATTTATGTAGAAAAAATTTTACAACATGGATATATCAGCCTCTCTTCGTCAGCTCGGATTCTCTGAAATAGAGTCAATCGTCTATCTCTCTCTTTTGCAGTCAGGTGGTGACTACGTCTCAACTCTTGCGAAGCGTACAAAACAAGGGAGAGTTGGGCTGTATTATACGCTTGATACCCTCAAAGAAAAATGACTCGTAACCGTTGTGAAGCGTCATGGGGCTAAATTTTTTGTTCCTGAAAAGCCAGAACGTATCGTCAATATCGAGCGCGAACGGCTTAATCTCTCAGAAATGATATTACCGTCACTAAAGACTCTCGTCCATGCAGAAGCTTTTCGTCCTGCATTTACACTCATTGACGACGAAAAAGATATCGATGATTTTTTGGAAGAACTATCTGGCTCAGAAGAAGTCCTCTCGTATGCGAATATGCATGTCTGGTATCAAAATAATCAAACTCAACTTCTGAAATTTCTCGAGAGGATTCTCAAAAAAGCGAAAAAGACTCAATTTATTCTTCCTTATCACGAAGAAACCCAGACTCTTTTTCGTAGTCTCTCAAAGAAATTTTCCCAACTTTCTCTCGTGACCATCGAAGAAGGACAGTTCCCTTTTCGGTATGATATTTTCATTACCGAGAGTGTTGTAGGACTTTTCTTTTTCGAAGATGGAGAGTTCCGAGCTATACGCATCGCCAGCCGCGAATACGCTGATTCGCAGAGGGCTATTTTTTATCTCGCATGGCTTGGAGGGACGGGATTTGTGACGAGCTAGAGCATCTCAATAATTCTCTTGATTTGATCAAATCCTGACTTTGTAATTTCTCATTTATCATTTAAAAATCAATCTTTATCTAGAGCTCTTCGAAAGTCATCAGTATGATGAGGTTTTTTCCCCGTGTATTTGCGCATATCATTTGTGAATTGATTTCCAAATGATCTACTTAATGCCAACCAATCATTGCCTGCATATTCGCTAGATGATGTATCACAATTATACAGAGCGGAAATTATTAAAAATTTGTCGCTTGGCATTTGAGCATCAAATTTTTTTCTATTTTCTGGTTTTTTTATCCATATTTCAAAGTGTTTCCCAATTTCTGTCTGAACTGGGGCGAAAGGAACTTCTTTTGTTTTTTGATCGTGAGTGAGATGATAGAATACTAAGTCTGCATTTTGTTCAATAAGCGTGAAAAGTTCGGGGTGTTCTCATCTTAAAGCTGCAATTTTATCGGTTAGCTCAAGATGACCAGGTTTCCGGGTAGGTGAACTCATAAAATATGATTAATATAATATTATATTAATCATA
>CALEVN010000016.1 GCA_937924685.1 uncultured Candidatus Altimarinota bacterium
CTGGGCTCCACCAGTTGTTCTTTTTTGGGAGGAAATATATGCGGTGCTCTGGGATGTACTGCTTCCAGATAGCTACTGCCTCCATATCGCGAGGTGCGTCTTCATCGCCTTCAAATACTGTCACATAGAGGCGTGCTGGATCGAGACCGAGGCCCTCTTCTTTACTCGTGAGGAATTCATAGCTCCACTTAATAGCGTCTTCTTTGAAATACCCGCCTTGTCCGACGCCGTCAGGCGAGGCAGGATCTCCCAAAGACCAGTTGCCGAGCATTTCAAAAAAAGTAAGGTGGCGCGCATCACCGACATCTTCGATATCTCCCGTGCGTACACATTTTTGACAGCTTGCAAGGCGATTGCCGAGGGGGTGCTTCTCGCCCATTAGATACGGCACGAGTGGCTGCATACCAGCAGTATTAAAGAGAACTGATGGATCATTCTCTGGAACAAGTGGTGAAGATGGGATGATAGCGTGATTTTTTGAACGGAAAAAATCGAGGTACTTCTGACGAAGTTGTGAAGATGAGATTTGCATGAGCTGTACTGTATGATTTTTCGCTATGTTTTCAAGGTTTTTTCTGAAAAGAGAGATTGCAATTCATATAAAAAACGAGAAACTCTGGCCATGCTCTACACCGTGCACACAGATGGATGATCGCGAGGAAACCCCGGCCCAAGCGGGTGTGCTTTTGTCATAAGCCAAGGAAATAAAGTAATAGAAACTGGGAAATTTTTCCTCGGAACAACGACCAACAATCAAGCAGAATATATGGGAGCAATTCTCGGGCTCACAGCAGTCAAAAAACTCTGAGGCACTGAAGTACATCTCGTTATGGATAGTGAACTCGTCATCAAACAACTCCAGTGAATCTACAAGGTCAAAGACGCAGGACTCAAGATACTCAATCAAAAAGCAAAATGAATTCTCAGTGGTTTTAAAAAAACAACCTTTACTTCTGTCCTGAGAGAGAGAAATAAACACGCTGATGAACTCGCAAATGAAGCCATGGACGCACAATTTCCTCTCCATAAAATGGATGAATCTCTTCAAGTCTCACTCTGGTAAACTATGAATAAACACTATATATTTATCGGAATGGTATTTTTTCTCGCGTTTCTCGTCATCGAGTTCGTGATTACTGGGTATCATAATTCCCAGCGCACAGAGACGCTCCAAAGTCGTGAAAAAGAAATCGTCCGCGATGAGGCAGAAATAGGACGATTAACTACGAGAGCAAAATGGGGTGACACAGCAGCAGCACGAGTCTATCTCAAAAAACTCAATAACGATGTCAGACTTCCTGGAGAAAAAGTACTCGTACTCGTCCCGAAAATCATGTCTGGAGAGTATTCTATCGAAAATGCTATCAAAGACGCAAAACAAGAAGAAAGAACGATACAAGAGCTCACCATTCCAGAAAAATGGAATGCACTGATTTTTGGAAATGGTCTCAGATAATTATTTTGTCTTTTCTCTGTAACCGAGAGCTTCTGTGATATGCTCAGACTGGATTTCATCCATTCACGCCAAATCAGCAATAGTACGAGCGAGTTTGAGAGTTCTGTAGTATGCTCTTGTGGAGAGATCGAGTCTCTGAACTGCTTTTTGCAGAACTTCGTTCGTAGATGGTCAGAGTCAGCAAAACTTATCAATATCAGAATTGCTCATTTCTGCATTGCAGGTTTTTCCATTTTCACGAAGACGAGCAAGTTGCTTCTCTCGTGCCTGGATAACCTTTTCTCGAAACTCTGCAGAGCTTACTGTTGGGACTCATTTAGCAGCAATATCATCGACGTTAACTCGTGGCACATTGATAAAAATATCGATACGATCGAGAAGTGGCCCTGAAAGTCTAGAACGATATCGATCGATCTGAAATGGTTGACACGTACATTTTTTCACGGGGTCACCCATAAATCCACATGGGCACGGATTCATAGCGCCGACGAGCATAAATCTCGCAGGATAGATACAGCTACTCTGTACACGATTTATACTGATGACACCATCTTCGAGCGGTTGCCTCAGGGTCTCAAGCACAGTCTGTGGGAATTCGAGCATCTCATCGAGGAAGAGTACTCATTTATGAGCGAGTGAGATTTCGCCCGGTTTGGAATCACGACCTCCACCAATAATCGATATAGCCGATGCTGTATGATGGAGCCTTCGAAAAGGTCGTTCTGTGATAAGCGGATGCTCTTTGCTGAGCTTCCCTGCAACAGAATAGATTTTACTCACCTCTACTATTTCCTCATAGACCATGGGAGGAAGAATCGTCCCGAGAGCTTTTGAGAGCATCGTTTTTCCAGATCATGGTGGTCATTCCATGAGGATATTATGACCTCCCGCAGCGGCGATAATGAGAGCACGTTTCGCATATTGTTGACCGACAATCTGAGAAAAATCGACAAGTTCATGCGGATTATGTGATGCGATATCTGAGATGGATGAAGCAGGCTGAATAATCATCGGTAGAGAACCGGAAAGCATACGAACGAGTTCAGCAATATTTTTTGCGGGGATAATCTCGACTCAAGGAATGAGGGCTGCCTCAATAGCATTTTCTTCTGGAACTATCACACGTTTATATCATTTTTCTTTTGCGAAAATCACTGTCGGTAAAACTGCCTGAACAGGACGAACAGCGCCATCGAGAGCGAGTTCGCCGACAACAAGTGTTTCATCGAGAATTGTCTGATTTATCTTGCATTCTTCGAGGAGAATTCAGAGAGCAATGGGGAGGTCAAAACTTGGCCCGGTTTTCTTGATATCAGCAGGAGCGAGATTCACTGTGATCTTTGTTCGCGGAAATGGGAGATCAGAATTTTTGATAGCACTTCTGACACGTTCACGACTTTCTTGAATAGCAGTATCTGGGAGTCATACAATAATAAAAGCTGGCATGCCATTGTGGATATCCACCTCGACCTCTACTAGCTGTCCATCGAGTCCTGAGACAACAACGGAGTATATTTTTGCAATCATGAAAATATTTTATGCTTTCTCAGATAATTGCAAAATTCTAAATTAGATATCCAAAGAGAGGGGCTTGATGACTCGAAAGTGAGGGTTTCATTGAATTGTGGCTTTGAGTCTATTGAGATAATTACGGATTTTTAAACGTCTATTTAAACGATATTTCTTAAGTTGTTTTTCTCTCATGTCAGTTACTGTTGATGAATGAATAATACAGAAATCTCAATGAGATTCCTGCTCTGGATAAAGTAGTAAGAACTCAATTGCTCATGCAATTCATTTACTCAGCAAAACTGATCTCCATTGTTTGCTATCTAGAATGGTAGTCCCTCTTGCTAGATGAATTCAGCCTCAGAATGGTGCGCACTCAGAGATTTTGATATCGTTTCTCAGAAGTAATAATTCATATGAAAAAGTTCACAGATGTCCTACTTTTAATCATGTGTCATTTTGAATTTCGAGGATGCATATAGCCCTGTTTCAAATTGATCGAGATAATCTTGTAGAGTATTGTATAAATATTGAAGATATATTTTTTCACCATCTACGTATTTTTGTTCTAGATTTGTTAACCTCTAAAAACATAGAACTAGGAGGCTAGGATTACTTCTCTATTTTCTCATATCCGACCATCATATGAGAGAACTCCGACAACCCTATTGGCAACTGGATAGATCACTTCTCCAAAAATATTGACACCCATTTTTGCGTCCTCGCTTTCTTCGGAAGCTACATCATAGCTTGCATCTTTCTCGCCAATAGCAGACTGAACTCTTTTTGATACATCAGCCTGAAGAAAAGCGGTTTCTGGCACACGAGTATGGAGTACAAAATTTGCAGCATCTTCGAGAGATTCAATTTTTTCGTTATCCGCTACAAGTATTTGAGCAATACGGTTTGTATGTGAAATTTCTCGAGAAGACAGACTTCTGTTTACCATGCCAGAAGCAGCCTGTTCAAGCATTGTCTGATATGCTGCTTCTGTGAGTGCACGTTCAAATCTTTGCATGCTTTCGACAGTCATTTGAACATAACAAGCTATGAGACTGACGCCAGTTTTTTCGAGAACATAGGCGTTGAGTTTTTTTACTTCTGGAACTTGGAGATGGGTATAGGCGACATTTTTATTTGATCCATGTTTTACCGCAGTTGATCATTCTACGAATCATTCAAGCACGTCACGAATAGCCAGATGTGACATGCCAGATACGGTATAGAGACTCCTTCTTACTGTAGGTGACAGCTTATTGAGACCTGGTGGATTATAAGCATCACCAGTCACTCGCTCCTGCAAGAGGTGTTTGAATTCATGGGCAAGCGTTCCTCTATGTTGAGAATCAAATGCGAGAGTTCTCAGATTAAAATAAATCGTATTTTTTGCTTCTTTTGGAGTAACGTAGGCCATGCTTCAATCGTCCTGATGCGTCCATTGAAGTCTCACGCCCATATCGTTTGCACGACTCTCTACTTCTCTCATTTCCTGAATAAAAGCATTTATATCTCCATTTTCTGGTACAACTTTGAGGGCGTATAGATCAGGAATAGAGAGTCCTCTTTTTTTCAAAAATTCCACATTCTCCTGACCTCCTATAACAGAAGGGGATTCAAATGTGGAATTAAGTTTTACCATAAGTAAGAAAAGATATTCTTACCATTGGATTATAAGCATTTTATTATTTTGACAAGCAAAAATTATATTTTGTATTAAATCCAACCAAGAGCGTACAATGCTCCTGTGACAATGAAAACAATACCAACTAATTTTAGGGCTGTAACAGTACCTCCGATACCAAAAAATCTCTCAGCCCAAACCCATGAACCAACAAACTCATACGTAGGACGAATATATTTGAGGATAACTACCCCGAGACCAATAACCAGAAGACCAACAAGAAAATGCATAACCAAAAAATAAAAAATTAAAAGCTTTTATATCCTATACCTCGAACTGTCAGAATGACATCATCGCCGATTTTATGACGGATATTTTTTATATGAGTATCTATCGTTCTATCGTAGAGAAAATTCGCATACCCCATGATTTCTCGCATGAGATCATCTCGAGAAACAACTTTTGCCTCCCTCTGGATGATATATTTGAGGAGCTGAAACTCTGATTTTGTTAGGAGAGCTTCTTTATTGCCACGATATGCTTTGAGCTCAGATTCTACGAGACGAAGATCACGATAGACTATCCCCTCTTTTGTAGACTGGGAAGTACCTCGGCGAAGAACAGCCTTGATACGCATGACGACTTCTCGAGGGCTGAATGGTTTTCCTATATAATCATCTGCCTCAAATTCAAAAGAAGAATTGATATTATTCTGATCATCTCGTGCTGAGAGCATCAAAATAGGAACAGATGATTCTTGTCTGAGAGATTTGAGAATAGTGAGACCATCTTGGCCTGGGAGGTTTATATCGAGAATGACTGCATCTGGCCGCACATTACGAAATGTATCCAATGCTTCGTCTCAGTGCATACAAGTGTGCACATCAAACTCCGACTCTTGGAGGTACAATATGAGAGAATCAACGATTCACTGATCATCATCTATAAGAAGGATAGATATTTTCTTCGGTGACATAATAGAGAGTATAATAAAAGGGTTATGAAGTACAAGGATGATTATACTTGCCTATTAAAATCACTCCATACAATAAAAAGGTGAAAATCCAAAAAAAATATACGTGCAATTTAAAAGATCTCGACCTTGAGCTAAAAAAAAAGTTTAAGCCTTCATGAAAATCGAGAGAATCAAAAAAATTTCAATCTACACTCGTGAAATACTCTCCGTGGACATGGTACATCATACTTTTTCTCCGTATATGCGGATTGTCACACTATGATACCATGGCACTTCTCGGGTATGATAGCTACTTATTTGAAGAGGGCTACTTACGGTCAATTTTCGGGGATAAGAAGCGAAAAAAACTTCTCGATATTGGCGCATGAAGTGGTTCAATTACAAAAATTTTTCAACCATTTGTAGATACTATTTTCTATCTTGAATCTTCTTATTTTTTTCGAAGAAAGCTCAAGAAAATGGGTTTTTCAGAGTACAAAAAAAGAGAAAATGATTTTGACATCATTCTCATGCTCAATCTCCTCGATAGATGCGGTGATGCAGAAAAAATGATAGATGCTCAGCTCAAAAATCTCAAAGAAGATGGCACAATGATTATCAGCATGCCGTTCCCAATTAATGCACGACATGGACATGGGATTCAAAATGCACGACAGAAAGCCCTTTCTCAAAAACAAAACATGTCTTTTGAAAAAAGCGTATCTCTCTTTTATCAGACATATCTAAAGAGTAAAATAGAGTTGATTTCATTTTCTAGAATGCCCTACTTGATCTCAAATCCAGAAATGGGGAAAATAAGTATTTTTGATAATGCTGTTTTTGTCTGTCAAAAAAAATAATTTCATTATAATCCACTCACTATGTGCTGAATTGTCGCTACTATAGGGAAAAATAATCCCGAACCACTCCTCTACCAAGGACTCAAAAATCTCGAATACCGAGGATATGATTCTGCTGGTTTTGTCACTATAAATTCCAATCATGAGGTACGTCTCGTACGAGAAATAGGTGAAGTGAGTAATCTCCTGCCAAATATCCATGGAGACTCTGATGCATGTATCGGAATAGGTCATACCAGATGGGCTACCCATGGAGGTGTAACCAGAGAAAATACGCACCCACATTATTCCATGAACAAAAAAATATATCTCGTTCATAATGGAATTATTGAAAATTATAAGATACTTGCTGAAAAACTCGCAAAAGCCGGATATACATTTTATGGACAGACAGATAGTGAAATACTCGCAAATCTCATAGAATACTGCCTTACAACAACAAAAGATCTAAAAAATGCTATCTTACTGGCTCTCTCTCAGGTTACAGGAACTTACGGTTTAGCTATTATCAGCCCCGAAGATCCAACAAAACTCTATGCTGTCCGTCGAGGATCACCGCTCATGATATCCATCATAGAAAATGGTATCATGGTGGCATCTGACCCGCATGCATTTCCAGAAAATGATCCGACCGTGATACATATGGAAGACGGAGAATTTGTGACACTCTCAGAAAATGGAGAATACACTATAGAATCTACGAGTGGTGAAGTTATCAATCGTGAAGCAAAGAAACTCGAAATATTTCAAGATAGTGGCGATACAAGCAAATATGAGCACGCTATGCTTGCTGAAATCATGGAACAACCCGAGGTAATAGAAAATACTATTCGTGGTCGTATCAATTTTGAAACTGAACAAGTCACACTTGGATGAATCAGAACAGTAATGCCTTCACTGCTTACAAAAAAAGAAATCATCATAATTGCATGTGGAACGAGTTATTATGCGGGACTTGTGGGTCGAAATTTTCTCCAAGAAATCGCAGGTATACCATGTCGAGTAGAAATCGCCAGTGAATTCCGTTATAGTAAACAATTTTGGTGAAAGGATACAGTGCTTCTCGTCATATCTCAGTCAGGCGAAACGGCTGATACTCTCGCGGCTCTTCGCGAAGCAAAACACCGAGGTATCATGACTCTAGGAATAGTAAATGTACCTGGATCTACGATAGCTCAAGAAACAGATGCGGGTATTTTTACACACGCAGGAAAAGAAGTCTGAGTTGCCTCTACGAAAGCCTTCACAGCCCAGATAACAGCGCTACTCATGCTCGCCATAGCACTCTGAGAACGTCGAGACCTCGATGTACTCACGAAGTCTAGAATTCTCAAAGCATTTAGAAATATCCCAGAACAAATCAGAAATATCACCACCGACACAAAAAATATACAAAAAATCGCAGAAGAATTGGCAACATATGATCACTGTTTCTTTTTAGGGCGATACTATCAAGCACCTATCGCTCTCGAATGATCACTGAAACTCAAGGAAATAACCTACATACATTCAGAAGCGTATCCAGCAGGTGAACTCAAGCATGGGCCACTCGCTCTCATCGATGAAAAACATCCAAGTATAGTCCTCAATCCAGCAGACGCTCTTCATGATAAAACAGCTTCCGCAATTCATGAAGTAGAAGCACGAAAATGACTCGTTTATACAATTGGAAATGGTGCTGATTCAAATATTCGCATACCAGATACGATGGACATACTCTATCCATTTTTGACAGTCATTCCTTGTCAGCTCCTGGCCTACTATACAGCCCTCAAGCTCGGACGATCTATCGATAAACCTCGAAATCTCGCAAAAAGCGTCACCGTAGAATAAAAGTATCTATTAAGAGATAACACGCATTCTCTGAAGTTGAGTTTTCTTTTTGAGACTCACAAGAGAACAAATAGTAGCTGTCACGAGGAGCACTATCGCTGCACAAGTGGCTTCTGGAAGACTCTCATGGAGAAGAACGCAGCCAACAGCAACTGTTTGGGCAGTGGCCTTTATCTTTCCCCAACGATTCGCTGTATTAGCTGGATTATTTGGCATTTTTGGACTATTTTGATTTTCTGCGAGCAGCTCTGACCCTCAACGAAGACTTTTAGCTATATTTGACCAATTCGCTGTTCGCATGAGTGTTGATTTACCATCCAATCATCCCATTACGAGGGAGATGATAGCGAGAGATATGGTTTTCCAATTATCACCTCAATGGAGATATAAAAAAAGTACTAAAGGTATATATATTCCTGCCTTGTCACAATGAGAATCAAGAGTTGCTCCATCCCATTTGGCTGACCATCTATTTTCACTCATGAGATATCTCGCATATTTACCATCGAGGATGTCGAAGAGTCTTCCGACGATAAAAATCCCGAGACCCGATAATTCTACCCTTGATTCATCTGATAATATAGACATAACTGATCATGGTACCGCCAAAGCAAGTCACGCAACACTCAATTGACTTGGATTGACTCAAATAGATACAAGTCAATCATAGAAACGAGTAATAGCGCTGTTGCCTTGTGGGACTTCTGGGAGTGATGATTCCATGAATGCTACACTATGAAATATGAAATATAGTATTATAAATAGTATTTTTGCAATATTTTTAAAATAAAAGAAAAAATAAACTTATTTACTTTCCAAGATGGAGCAATAATATGCTCATACTCTACAGATAAAGCAGTATAATATGATTTCTCTCCTCATAGGCACTCTCGAGCTCATCGATGGTAATGATATAACGATTCTGACATGAGGTGTTGGGTATACCGTCACAGTGCAATGAAAAACCATCTGACTCAAAAACATCGGAGATACACTTAAACTCTGGATATATCACCATCAAACTGAAGCAGGTTCGCGATTGATAGGATTTGATGTCATGGAAGATAAAAAGATTTTTAGCAAGCTCCTCTCTGTTAATGGTCTCGGCCCAAAATGAGCCCTCTCACTCCTTGAGCTCGGTCAAAATGAAGTCATGCAGGCTATAGCAAGTGGTGACTCGAAACGACTCACGAAAGCAAATGGTATCGGTCCAAAACTCGCGAGTAAAATCATCGTCGAACTCCGTTGATCTCTCGATACGGAGACACTTCAGAATATCACAGAAGTCCAAAAGAAACATCAAAAAACAGGAAAAATATACTCAGATATCGATCAATCTATCATCACTTCTCTCGTTTGAATGGGATATGATAGAAAAACAGTAGAAGCCCTTATCGAACAAATCCCATCAAACCTCACAGGCGTCGGAGACAGAACTGTCTGGTGTATTAGAAATCTTCACCACCGATAGATCATGCGAGTTATACTTTTCACAGCTACTGGCGCAGAAAATCTCGGAGATGAACTCATCACACTCTGCGAGATAAGAGAGCTTCAAAAAAACGAAAATACCGACATTACTCTTTTCTCACACAGTATCGAAAGTACCAAAAGATTTTTACTATCTCAAAAATACCATCTCGAAAATATAGCTCTACGAGAATATTTCCCGAACAATATACGTCGAAACCCAATCAGAAACATGAGGCTTCTCTGGGAAACGATGTGCCAAATAAAGGAATCAGAGATTATCTATATCGGTGGTGGTGGCCTGTTTTATGGTCGAGATGAAGAATGACGCTCACCGCTTTTTCTCTGGTCTCTGAGAGTTATAGCATGAAAAATATTCAGAAAAAAAATCACCTACCTCTCACTCGGAGTAACAGCAAAAAAAGAAGAACTCTCACCTCTCTCCTCTTTTCTTTTTAAGAAAACAAGCATATCTGTCCGTGATGCTGAAAGTCTAGAACAAGTAAAAAGCCTATGATATAATGGCATACTTCTTCCAGATCCAGTATGGAGTTTAGACATTGAGAAAAAAAATAATACAGAGAAAGTTATTGGTATAGCGTTGAGAAGTGGTTTTTTATCTGATAGGATTTTGTCAGAAATTATTAAAAAACTTCAAGAGCAATGATACGAGATAATTCTCCTTCCACACTCACTTCACCCATCAAATGAAGCATCGCATGATGGATATTATTTACAGAATTTTTTATTCCCAGGAGTGCGAACAAGTCAGAGCATAGAACAAACACTCGAATACTATAAGAAATGTCACATCATTATTGGTATGAGATTTCATAGTATGATATTAGCGAGCATACATTCGATACCTTTTATCGGCATCAGTTATGGTAAAAAGACGTCTTCCCTCCTTGCTGAAATGAATTGGAAATATTCCTATAACAAAGATATGGATTCAAGCGATATGCTTCTAAAAGCTATAGAGGATATAGAATCCCACTACGATGAACTACACAATCAACTCCAAAAAATATCAATAGAAATGAAAGAAAAATATATACAATGATTTCATTCACTCATATGATAATAACTCTAGAAACTCTCCCCGATATCCTCTTTGACCTGCACCCATGAGATAGGGTATTTTTACGGTGAAAGCTTGGCGCCTGAAAAACAACACTTTCCCAAGCGCTCATCAAGAGATTTTTGAAAGACCAAAATATCTCAATCACATCGCCAACATACACCTATTATCAGTCATATCCAAATAATCTCTATCATTTTGATCTCTACAGAGTAGAGCATCTCACCGATATTGTCAGGATAGGGGCAGAAGAGATATTTGATAACGAAGAATCTATCTGCATTATTGAATGGCCCGAAATACTCTGAAATTCGGTAAAACCAACCAAAATTATAGAATTATCTGAAACAGAAGGATGAAGAGAGATTTCTATCACAGACTGTCAAGCATCATAAATTGACAAGTCAGTCCGTGTCCGTAGCATTTCCCTGTTTTACTATTCCTTTTTATGAAAAAACTCCCCCTCTTCGCTGCCAGCATAATCTGCCTCACACTCGCATCATGTGGACAATCCAGCACAACGAGCACTGATGATACAGTCATAACTGCAAATACAAATATTGAGAGCAAAGAGCAATCAGCAAAAGTATGTGCTCCATTTATCAAATATCTCGAATGTTCTCTCGCAAAAGCACCAGCAGCAAAAAAAGAACTCCACCAGAAAATCCTCGATGATACAAAAAAGAAAATCGAGAATGATACGCCAGCTCGTATCGCTCAACAGTGTGATACGTATATCAAAGTCCTCAAAGAAAATCCAGAAATCGCATTTAAAAATGGCTGTACTCTCGATGATAGTACTGCACCCGCAAAGACCACTACAACAGCACAACCTAAAAAATAATGTCAGCGTTTCAGGAAAAACATACACCTGTTTTATACGGAGAGCTCATTGAGTCTCTCCATTTTTTTGAGCAAGGGAAAAACATAATCGTCGACTGCACACTTGGTCTCTGAGGTCATGCATCAGGAGTAATAGAGAAGCTATGAAAATGAGATATATTTATAGGGCTCGATTGTGACCAGAATAATCTCTCTTCTGCTCGTGCGCATATAGAGAAAAGTCTCGAGTGAAAAAAGAATACCCCGACTCTTCACTTTATTCATAGTAACTTCGGAGCATTAGAGGAAGTATTGAATGTGCTAAAACTCAATCATATCACGAGTATTTATGCTGATCTCGGGGTCAGCAGTGTCCATTTTGACACCGCAGAACGTGGTTTTTCATTTCGTTTTGATGGTCCACTCGATATGCGTCTAGATACGAGCAAATGAGTAACGGCAGAGAAGCTCATCAATACTCTCCCCTATGAAAAAATGGCTGAGATATTTCGCCTCTATGGTGATGAACCTCGAGCAGGCTTTATAGCGAAGAAAATCATAGAAGCGCGTATTATAAAACCTCTTGAAACAACAAAAGAACTCGCTGATATCGTCACAAAAGCCTGGAGAGATGCTCTTCCACGAATATTTCAAGCATTCCGCATAGCAGTCAACGAAGAATATAGAAATCTCGAAAAAATGCTCGAAACAGCCCACGATAAACTTGCGACTGGAGGAAGTATTTCTATAATTGCATTTCATTCGGGGGAAGACCGTATCGCGAAGCATTTCTTCAGAGAAAAATCCACCCCAGAAAGAGATCCCATTACAGGCCAAGACATCGTGCCAGGCACGCTCGAAGTAGTGACAAAAAAACCCATCACTCCGAGTGAAGAAGAAATAGAAAAAAACCCTCGTTCCCGAAGCGCTCTTCTACGAATCGCCATCAAAAAATAATGTATGCAAAAATACCTCTCAGAAAATCTCCAAAAAACATTTCACTCGCTCAGAAAAGAAGCACGAGAGCATCTCTATATATCCTTTCATCGTGCCTACATCCTCTCTTTTTGTCTGATTATTGTCCTCGGGATACTCTATGTCTGGATGCTTAATTCAAGTGCAAATAGCGGGTATCAGATGACCCGCATCGAGAGTGTGCGTCGTGAAAAACAACAAGAAAAACATTTTCTCCGATCACAGATAGCAAAACAAGAATCCCGAAAAGAACTCGACGAACACAACGATAATACCATTCCGATTACTCCTGAAAACACATTCTATATTTCCCTCGATAATGCCTGAAACTCTTAAATACTTGATTGATGCTTTTGCAAAGCTTCCTGGTGTCGGTGAAAAGACAGCGATGAAGCTGGCATTTCACATTCTCACGAAGAAAAAAGAGCTCACACTCGAACTCTCAGAAAAGCTCATCAATGTCTACAAAAACATAGATACATGTCCTACGTGCGGAGCACTCAAAGATATGAGTGAACCCGAATGTAGTTATTGTAGAAATGATAAACGTGATAAAAACATCATCTGTGTCATCGAAGAATATGCAGATTTATTGGCAATAGAACAAACAGGTGCCTACAAGGGTCTCTATCACATCCTCGGAGGCTCACTCTCCCCTCTGCATGGTCGAGGCCCGAGAGATCTCTCATTTGATGTGCTCTTTTCACGACTCAAGGAAATAAAAGAAGTCATCATCGCCACAAATCCAAACTTTGAATGAGAAGCAACAGCGCTGTATCTGCGAGAACATATGCCAAGTGGTGTAGCGCTCTCTCGCCTCTCACGAGGCCTTCCAAATGCGGGTTATATCGACTATGTCGATAGTCTCACACTGATGAATGCGCTGAAAGGAAGACAAGAATACATCTAACAAAAATGAAAAATACAAAATACAAAAGACAAAATATTGGAAAGTTTCTTTACTAAAGACAAAAGACCGCTATTATCACAGCATTCTAAAAAATCATTCACTTTGTACTTTGTATTCTGTATTTTGTATTTGATATGAGCTTGCCACTAGAGAAACTCTTCTGATCAAATTGTCGCAAAAAACTCCTCGAAAAATTCTTCCTGGAGCATACATTTAATCCCAAAAAAGACTTCTTTATCCGAGAGCTTTGTCGTGATATAGATGAGCAAATCAATGCCGTCCGACGTGAACTCGAAAACCTCGAAAACCTCTGAATCCTGAAATCTCGATGGGAAGACAATACCAAGCATTATTCTCTCAATCTCAGCTGCAATATCCTCCCTGACCTCCAGATGATATTTGGAAAAAGTTTTGATGCGATGGGTAAACTCGAAGAGTATTTCCGTGGAAAACATAACCTCTCGCTTCTCGTCGTCGGTGGTGGTATCGAGGACATGACACGAGAATCAACGAATAACCTCATCGATATCCTCGTTATCGGTGATATTGATAAAGATAATTTCAATCTCTTTCTCACGAAGCATTTCTTTGGTCGAAAGATAAAATACGCCGTCATCTCAGAAAAAGAATTCACAGAGCGTATGAAGTTTGGTGACAAGCTCATCTCTCGTATCATGAACCAATCTGGAAACGTCATCCTCAAGGATTCACTCGGCCTCAAAGATATCAAGAAATAATTTTGCACTTCCCGTCATTCCAGAATTTTGAACGTAACGAAGTGGAGTAATAAATATGTGGAATCCAGGTGAATTTCTATGCGAAGCAAACATGACAATAATCGGTAATGGATTCCACCTCGCGTTCTTCGAAAAGCTCAGGACTTGGCTGGAATGACGGGCAACATAGGCAATTCCATTTGTACTCTGAAAAATATTATTATAATACCCTCAATCACCTTTCACCCTATGACATGACTGTGAACTACATACTAACCACTCGTGAGAACTTTGACTAAAGCTCTCACCTTTCGGTGAGATTTTTTTTACCTCAATCTATGAAAAAACTCCTCCCTTTCCTCCTCATCTCCTCTCTCCTCATCAGTGCTTGTAGCCTTAAGGAATCCAAATCTTTAGATATTGATGCTCAAAGTAAATGTTCAATGTGAGCAAAAGATTTTTTTAAGAATTATTCAAATAAAAACAAATCCTCTAGCTACACAAATCATTACAAATCAAAAGATAACAGTTGTTATATACTTATAACTCAGGATGAAGAAATGCCTTTTTCAAATAAAGCTGAAACGGTCCATAGAATTTATAATGTTTTCGAAAATCAGCTAAAATTAGAATGTATTATCTGAAGTACTGCATGTATGGATACAACTATGTTATGAAATGCAATTAAAGAATACATGGAATAAATTTAACCATATAACTTACCCTTTATGTCCTCTTCTATTTCCACAAAGCGTCATTCGCTTTCTCACATCATGTCACAGGCTATTCACAGCATCTACGCAGATAAGAAAATACTGCGTTGAGTATGACCAGCTATTGATAACGGTTTCTACCAAGACTACGACTTTGGAGATTTTCAACTCTCTGAATCAGATCTCAAGGAAATTGAAAAAAAGATGAAAAATATCATCCGTCAAAATCAATTATTCGAGATGATTACACGCCCTGCTGAAGAAGCTATTGCCAAGTTTCGTGCTGATGGAGATATCTACAAGCTCGAACTCGCAGAAGACCTCGTAAAATCAGGTGAGGCAACTCTCTCTTTTTGTATCAACAAAATGCAAGATGGTCGAGTCACTATGGATGACATGTGTAAGTGACCTCACGTCGAGAAAACAGCAGAACTCGATGAAAATGCATTTAAACTCGAGCGTATCGCTGGTGCCTACTGGAGAGGAGATGAGAAAAATAAAATGCTCACTCGTGTGTACGGCGTCGCATTTGAGACAAAAGAAGAACTCGATGCATATCTCAAGCAACAAGAAGAGGCAAAAAAACGTGATCATCGTATTCTCGGTGCAAAGTTGAATCTCTTTACCGTCTCAAATCTCGTTGGTTCAGGACTCCCCCTCCTCAAACCAAACGGTATGATTATTCGAAAGGAAATAGAGGATTATCTCTGGTCACTCCACAAGAATCACGGCTATCAGAGAGTCTGGACTCCACATATCGCAAAGATAGACCTCTACGAAACCTCTGGTCATGCTGCAAAATTTGGTCACGAACTCTTCCGTGTAAAAGGTGGTCATGGAGAAGATTTCTGTATGAAACCGATGAACTGTCCTCACCACATGCAAATCTTTGCTGATAATCAGTGGAGCTACCGTGATATGCCGATTCGATATTTCGAACCAGCAACGGTCTATCGTGATGAGAAACCAGGACAACTCTCAGGTCTCACCCGTGTCCGTGCTATTACTCAGGACGACGGCCATCTCTTCCTCCGTGTCTCACAGATCAAGCAAGAAGTAGGAACCATTGTTTCGATTATCAAAGAGTTTTATACAACACTGGGCATGGTCGAAGACTATTGGGTTTCTCTCTCTGTCAGTGATCCAGCAACACCAGAAAAATATCTCGGTGGAAAAGACGTCTGGGAGACAGCAGAATCATCTCTCGAAGAAGCAGCGAAACAGTTCGAACTCCCCTACAAGAGAATCGAAGGTGAAGCAGCATTTTATGGTCCAAAACTCGACTTCATGTTCAAGGATGCAATTGGTCGTCAATGGCAGCTCGCAACAATTCAACTCGACTTCAACCTCCCAAATAGATTTGACCTCAGCTACGTCAATGAATCTGGTGAAAAAGAGCGTCCAGTCGTTATTCACCGTGCTATCTCTGGCTCTCTTGAGCGATTTATGGGCGTCATGATTGAGCACTTCGCAGGAATCTTCCCTCTCTGGCTCGCACCTCGTCAGGCTATCGTCGTACCAGTCGGTGAAAAATTCAATGACTACGCTGAGAAAGTTCTCAAGTCTCTCAAAGAAGCAGGTATCCGTGCTGAAGGAGATTTCTCTACTGATGGCCTCAATAAAAAAGTCAGAAATGCTGAACAAGCGCACATCAACTACATCCTCGTCGTCGGTGAAAAAGAAGAAGCAAACAACGGTGTCGCAGTCCGAAATTACAAGACAAAGGAGCAGACAGAAGAATCAGCAGCAGATTTTGTTGCACGTGCAAAAAAGGAAATAGAGGAAAAATCTTTATAAAAATATGGAAATTATAATTACCATCCTCTCTTCTGCTGTTATATCTTCGATAGTTACAGCGTTGCTTGCACCTCATGTAAATTGGGGAATTGAAAAGAAAAAAATAAAGCTACAAAATCAAAAAGAATTAATCTGCAATTTAAGAACTCTTTTGGATAAAAAAGATTTCTCAAGAGAAGATTTTCGTGATACTCAGATATATTCTCAGATAAGACCTTTCTTATCAGAAGGAATTATTAAAAAAAATAGAATCATCTACTGTATATATACGAAGGGAAATTGGGGTCTCGACAAATTTAGACATAAAAATCTGAATTAATAAAGAAATTTTGGAATTAGAAAAAGAATGGTGATTAATGTAAAAGAACTTTCTCGCTAGCCCGTGGCTATAGCTCCTACCGCGCGATCTGCCACCTTCACTTCATCTGCCATAAAGGCAGCGTCAGGTTGGCTTCAAGTCCGAAAACAAGAATCAAAAAAGCTCCATGAAGGAGCGTTTTGATTTGGAATCCGACGAGAGGACTGAACCGGAGGAATGAGTGAATCTCATTCCGAGTGGCAATGGTGAAAGTCATCTCTTTTTGTGTGTCTCTATAAAAGCTTTAGCTTTTATGGTGCCCAGGAGAGGACTTGCTCGCTAATCCATCGCTATCGCTCTTCCTTCGCAATCGGTCACCTTCACTTCATCTGCCATTCAGGCAGCGTTCAGGTTGACTTCAAGTCCGAAAACAAAACACAAAAAATACCCCTTCGGGGTATATTTTTCTGCTTTGGTGCCCAGGAGAGGACTTGAACCTCCATGCCTTGCGGCGACGGCTTCTAAGGCCGTTGTGTCTGCCATTTCACCACCTGGGCCTGGAGGCAAGTATAGTTATTTCGTAACTTTCTCAATCTTTTTTGAGAAGAGAGCTAACATCGTAAAAATATTTATGATAAGAAAAGCCACTAAACAGAGAAAAGGTATGGTCATAAAACCAAAATAATCAACATGAACTGCGGCACAAGGATTCTGAGCAGTACAACCAAATGGATTTTCAATAGCCACCCTGCCGACAATACCTGGCTTTTGAAGTATGTAGTGAAATGCCTCAAGAGCTATACCAGGGAAAGTAATGGCATAGATATATCAGAGAATAGCACGACTTTTCGTAAAAAATGCTATAAGCGAGAGAGGAACTATTGGAAACATCATGATACGAGCCCACCAGCAGAGCTGACATGGGAAGAGTGAATCAGAAGTATCAAACCATGTTCCAGTTGTATACTCATAGACAGGATCTCAGAAATTTGAAAAATAGAGCGGAGAACACATTGCAAGAATAGCCTGTAAAATAATACTTGCGAGAATCCAATCTCGACCGTATTTATAAGCTTGCCAGAGTGAAAAAGCCTGAAATGAAAAATAGAGAGCAAGTAAAAGACCTATGACAATTTGAGGATCTACATGGGCACTGTAGCAGATAGCAACGGTTGAGAAGAAGAGTACTGCAAAAAGTAACCAAAAAGAGAGAAATTTTTTCATAAAAAAAGGATAGTAGATACATGCATAGTAAGAAAAAAATAAGCACATGCAAACCCGTCTATTTGTCATCTCTGGCAGGTATCATATTATTAAATATTGACATATATTAAATAATAGTTTAAAGTATTATTGTTTTATTTTTTAAATTCTTCAACTATGCACGGAAAACATAATACACGGAGAGAACAGTCACCTACTCATAATGGCACACACTCTGGACCTATTGGCCTCAATAAGACTGCCTTATACGGATCTATGGCGATGGCAGCACTGGGTGCGTCTTGTACGACTTCACCTTCTCAGAATCAGCCATATTTTCATCCAGCTCCACATGCAATTCAGATGTCCCCAACGACTCTCTGAATAGCTATTAACCAGGCTCACCAAGAAAATAAACCACAGATGGCTATCGAAGCGCTCGTGGCTTATGCTCGGTCTTGTAAAAACCTTCTCAGCCCCCATGAAGTAGCATATCTCCGAAGAGAACTCAATAAGGCTCGAGCATATGGGGGAAAGCTCTCTCGAGATGAAGAACATCTCATGACATTACTCTTGTATTGGCAAGAAAAAACCCTACCAGAAGTTGACGTGAGTGTTCTCTACGATGGCACAGTATAGAAATACCATATCATTTTTATCCACCCGTAACTGGGTGGATTTTTTAATATTATCCATTATTTGATTATTTTTAAAATATGTAGTAATATAAATAAGTAATTATAATTTATGGTGCTTGCATCAGATATTCCGCTCCCACTTTCTTCACAAAATGAACGACGAATATGAGGAAATTCTCGTGACGTTGTGGAGAGGACTCATCAGAAAATTGCCGGCATAGGTCATACAACTGATAATATCGCTCATCCGAGTTTTCGCGATCTTCTCAAACGTGGGCTCCCAATAGCACTCAGGGGAGATAAGCTCAATATCGATGCTCTTACGCCAGGAAAATCTATCGGTGTAGAGATGGGTAATTGAGCTCTTGCAACATTTTTTATTCAAAAAGAAAGCCCGATTCATCCTCAACATCTCACAACAAAAGTCGATCACAATAGCTATTTTATACAAAAAGATGATCCGACTCACACACTACTGCTGACAAGAAAATACTGGAGAGATGGTATGGATACGAGAAATTGTATTTTTCTCTCGCTCAATACCATTGTAGATGCAAAAACGGATGGGAGATCGACTGTCAATGCTGTACGAAGAAAAATCATACACAGCATGAATGTGATTATGTTAGCAGGTACCCTCACGCAGTGTTCACCAGAACAAAATAATACAACAAGTGAAAGTAGTTATACCAGCTATGAATCAGCAACACAATCTGGTACAGATACATATACAGTACAGCCATGAGATACACTCTCTGGTATATGCAGGAACTATTGAAATATATTTACCGTATCAGACTTAAAAGCCATAAATGGTATCATGGGAGACGTTATTTATGTCGATCAGGTGCTGACTCTTCCTCGTGCACAATATTTCCAGGAAATACGTACTGAGGAAGTACCTCACGCTCTACCAATTGCGACAGGGTGAATGACAAATATTTCTAGTAATGATGATAGGGAAAAGACAAATATAGCACATAGCAGACAGACAGATGCGGAGAATTTTATAACTATGGCAAAAGCATACGAAGGGTATAAATACAAAATAGGAGGAACTGGAACAACGAGCGAAGCTGGTATAGATTGTTCTCAGCTTGTCATCAATGCCCTTATCGGTACATGATGTATACCAGAATGATCAGACACAAACACAAAAGGCATCCAAGAAATATCTCAAAAAATAGGAACAAAAAATGGACAGCCATGAGACTTCCTCATCATGGGAGGATCAACTCCTCATATCGCCATCATCACAGAAAATCTCTGAGGTGGAAAGTATAACACATTTGATGCATCTCCACGACAAAAAAAAGTTTGTGAAAATACACGAGTCGCAGGAAAAAGCTACTCTGTATATAGAAATCCTTTTATTATAAGAGATACAATCAATCCAGAAGTACCAGAAATACATCCAGAAAAAGAAGTAGTAGTGAAAAAAAGCACCAAAAACCTCGCAGAATCAGCCATAAAAGAAAGTTATCAACGACAGGTACTCTCTGCGGCAAAGATAATCGAGAATAATCGAGAAAAATATGAAGCGGTAGAAAAACAAACTGGAGTACCTTGGCAGATTATAGCAGCCATTCATTATCGAGAAGGAGGTCTAGATTTCAAAACCGTTCTCCATAACGGTGAGCGCATAATAGGCACAGATAAGAAAACAAAAAAAGTCCCTGCAGGACATGGGCCATTTGATACATGGGAAAAATGAGCTATAGATGCCCTCAAAACACATCATGTGACCTGCCCCGTAAACAGTCTTTCACTTGAAAATGACAATTTGCTCAAAGTAGCCCATTATCTCAAAACTTTTAACGGTAATGGATACGATAATACACAATGAGGTAATCCATACCTCTATTCTGGACTCGTATCACCTGAATGAGATGAATACTATACCACTGGACTCTATACACGAGATGGTCACTACAGCCAAAAAACGATCGATAAGAGACCAGGGGCTATACCTCTACTACTCAACCTACTTGGGTGAGGTTCAACTACAGTGACAGAACAGACCCATCTTGTTGCTGGTCATACTGAAAATACCACTCAACCAGAGGCAAAAACAACAAACATAAACTTCACAACATACATACGTTCGATACCAGTAAAACAAAGACAAGACTTTTTAAGACAGCATGGGCCAGGCTTCGATATTAGTTTTAGCAAGAATTACAAATGAACTGCCAATCAGAATGCAGCGATAGCCTCTCTTCTCAAGAAAAATCGTAGCTTTCGAGAAAAATGGGAAGCATCTCTCTTTTCATGAGAAAACAATAATTGAAATATAGCATTAAATTAGGCACTTGCACTCTAAAATATTACCATAAAATGGCATGGATGTATTTATTTGAATAAATACATTTATATGTTATAATAAAAACATGCCTCTGTCTTCAGCTACACATAATCCGCAGGAATCAAACGATAAAACTCTACCAAAAATTGCCCTAGAAGGAAGACAGTTTAGAGATATTTCTGAGAGTAAATTAGGGGGAAATATAGAATTATATTTCGAAGCAGTAGACAAAATAGGGACTTTCTCTGTCATAATCAACCCCTCAGATTTTTCAGATCAACTCTATTGCCTTACAACGAACAAAGAAAAAACAAAATTCTTTTTCCGACCAATGACTAAAGAAATGCATGCACAAAATAGAAATTCAAAAGTATTTCAACTGATAGAAATTGACGGGGCGAGTATAAATATGTGAAAAAGTGCAACCCCAAAAGACACAACTAAAAAAACAAAAAATCAACTCTGAAGAGTATTGGGTACTGTGGCTATAGTTGGATCATTAATCGGTGCGACGGCACTCCTTATGTCTAAAAAAAATAACGATCCTAATAGTGAAAAATCACATGAAACATCGTTTTCAAGCCATTACAGTATTGCTCACCCTATACCTGGTGCAACATTCTATGAAAAACTAGAAGTCAAAAGAGGCCAAAATCTCGAACAGTTGTCTTGAGAATATCTGATTTCTATCAAGTACCTCTACGATCTCAATCCTCAATTAAACTGAAAAATAATTGATGGAATTATAGATGAAGATGTGTCTATTATCGTACCTCGAGCAAGAGAGATATTTCAACTTCAAGAACCACTTTCATGGAATCAAATAGCGGAAAAGTATAGCGTCGATCCTTTTATACTTATGAAGATAAATGGCCCAGAAATTAAGATGGGCGATATTATCATGATACCCACAGAAGCACAAGCTCAAGATATCCTCCATTATCTCTCAGGAGAAGACATAGAATCTGTATTGTATGAACTCGAGAAAGCTCCCGCATCTCTCGAAGAAATAGCCCTCTACATGAATATACCTCATCATTTGCATGAACTTTTCTATGAAATGAATCTCTCATCAGAAGAGGATAAAAGCCCAGCAGCTATTCACTCGAAGAGTCAAAAACTTAAAATTGGTGCAAAATTTATCATACCAACAATCCGAGATTTTTCCCGAGATATACTCACAAATATGCATAAGCTTCATCGTGCTTATGATATACACAGAGCAGGGCAAAATGAATCTCTGGCTAGTCTAGCAGTTTACTACGGTATACCTCTGGAAACAATGCAAAAATTAAATCCAAATATTGATTCAGAAGGAATTTTGCAACCCAACACGCTCGTAAAAACAAGAGATACAAGCAACGTCATTCAAAAAGTCTGTGCACAAGTAGTTTTACCACAAAACGCTATCGCCTTTGTAGCAGAGAGAGAAATGTGAAATAAAAAAGAAGGCTATCTCCGCCCAGGTATATCACAAATGCACACTGTCGAAATAGAGAGAACAATAAAATCCAAAGGGAAAAAACCAAGAACAGTAAAAGAGAAAAAAGAAATGTTACGTTTCCCAAATGATTGCATCACACTTGAGCCCGGTTGCGATCTCGGTCAAATCGAGGAGGGTATTCTCAGGTATGCACTCGATACTATAGTCGAACCAGCCATCATAGAGAGAATCGTACTACTTTCCAAAACAGCACAAGCGTATAAAAAAACTAAATGAGAAGACGGAAAATACCCGACTCACGCGCTCAAAGAAATCCCGCCAGAATTTAATGACATTGCCGATTTCAAACTCACAGAAAAACAAACAAATGACATGAAACTCCGAATCATGCAAGCATACTGGGATATCTATCTCAAAAAACACGTACCAAATATAGACAAACCTTGATTTATAACAGACGAAATGAAGGCAGTTCTTTTGAGCATTATCTACCACCGAGGGGGCTATCATTTTTCAAAAGCCGAACTCAAGCTCATGAATGAAGGAAAATGGGACGATCCAATCATACTTGAAGCCATAAAAAGAGGTAAAAGTGGGACAGAAGGCAGAACAAACGAAGAGATAGAGATGTTTAAATCTTGACTCTTGAATATGAGCGTTTTGAGCCGATAATCAAATTTACTTGCATTCTTATAGATTTTTTTATAATTCACCCATACTTTTCCTATTTTAACTATGAAAAAAGATATCCATCCTCAGTACCGACAAGTCTGTTTCAAGGAGTTTAGCACAGGCTATACTCTTATCGCAGGTTCTACTCTCGACTCAAAAGAAACTATTGATGTCGATGGTCAGACTTACCCTCTCATCTATATAGAAATCTCTTCTGCTTCTCATCCGTTTTATACTGGTGAAAAACGTATCCTCCGTACTGGTGCTGTTGATCGATTCAACGCTCGAAATGCGAAGGCAAAGAAGGCTGCATAGTTTTTCTCGACATATACCCCAGCCTCCATACACTATGGAGGCTTTTTAATACCTCTTTTCTTGACCAAACATAGTTCCGACATCATCGATGAAATAGTTCTCGCAGTCATAAAAAATGAGAGTATTGTGACGAAAACAGACTTTCAGAAGCTCTGTAATACGCACTATGCTCTCCATAAACTCGCTAAGACTATCCCAAATATAGCTTTTGTAGAGCGTTACCATGAGATGATCTCAGATGGACGTATAATCCCTTCTCAACGCGCAGAAAGAATATTTCGAAAAAGAGGTGTCAGAAATCAATCTGGAATCGCTGTGATATCACTTTTGACAAAGTTTTGGTGATGTCCTGGAAAGTGTATATTCTGCCCAAATTTCGCTGGTCTTCCTCGGAGCTACATCCCCGATGAACCAGCAGTCATGCGTGCCCAGATGAACGAATTTGACCCAGTAAAACAGGTTTATAACCGCCTGAGAAGTCTCCGAATCACAGGCCATTGTATCGATAAATGCGATGTGCGCATCATCGGTGGTACCTGGTCGGTCTATCCAAAGCTTTATCAAGAACTCTTTATCAAGGCAATCTACGATGCTCATACCACCTATGAAGAGCTTGAACCGTTTATTGAGGACACCTCGACAGGAACTGATAGATTTGCCGAGTTTAAGGTCAGAGAAGGCTACAAAATGCGAGAAAGTGCGACACTCGAAGAAGCAAAAGAGCGGAATATGAAATCTCGCTCGCGTGTGGTCGGTATCCAGATAGAGACACGACCAGACTGGATCAATATCGATGAAATAAAACGACTCAGAAGCTACGATGTAACTCGTGTCGAAATCGGCTACCAGACAACGATTGATGCAATCAATGAGATGAACAAGCGATGACACGGCAATGCTGAATCCATAGCCTGTACGCAGATGCTCAAGGATGCAGGATTTAAAGTGTGTGCCCATATCATGCCAAACCTCCTTGGTTCTACCCCTGAATTAGATCGACAATCCCTCAAAGAAGTATTTGATAATTCTGCTTATCGTCCTGACGAACTCAAAATCTACCCAATGATGGTCACCGATAAAAGCGAACTCACAGAAATATGGAGAAATGGTGGTTTCACGGCCTATGATGATGAAACTCTCATACAGCTCATGGCCGACCTCCTCGAAATGGTGCCGCCCTACATCCGCATGAATCGTGTCTATCGTGATATCCCCGCTCATCAGATACTTCATGGCTCACATCTAGCAAATCTGAGACAGATTTCAGAAGAACTCCTTGTCTCTCGTGGTGGGCTCGTCGTCGATACAGCATCTCGAGAGGTAAAATGAAAAACATTTGATGTAGAAAATATCCATCTCGTACACCGTGCCTACGAAGCATCCCTCGGACAAGAATATCTCCTCTCGTTCGAAGAAAAAAATGTCAAAAATGCCTATAAACATAAAGATGATGGATATATCAGAATACCTGAGAATGCTCCGGATAATGCGACGCTCTATGCCCTTCTCCGACTGCGTATCCCCTCTCAGCATTTTTCAAAAGAGCCCCATTTTCTTCCTGTTCTCGAAAATGCGGCAATTATTCGTGAGATTCATACCTTTGGTGAGCAGCTCTCTCTCTGAAGTCGTGCCGATGACGCTATCCAACATCAGGGTCTCGGAAAGAATCTCGTCGCTGAAGCTGAGAAAATTGTACGAGAGCAGTATCCATCGATCAAAAAAATAGCCGTCATCGCCTGAGTGGGCGTACGGCCATATTTTGAGAAACTCTGATATCATTTAGAGGAAACCTACATGATAAAAGATATTGTAGACTAAATACACTAATCATGATGAGACTCTTCTCAATTATCATGTCAGACAATTTCATCATGATGATCGGCCAAACTCGATGGAGTGATTTCAGCAAGAGGATATGTGATTAAAAGAATAAAAAATGATATAACACATCCTATTCCGAGCGTACGTACAAATGAAAATTTTATACCCTCCTTCTGTCTATACATCAGAAGAGACACAAGGTATCCTATAGGCATGATAGTGACACTTCTCCATGGTGAATCAAGAAAATGCTGAGCACCACCAGATATCATAGCTGTTCCGATAGAAAAGAATACTCCAATGAAGAGAGCAGAAACAGAACCGATTTTTTCCATGTTAATATGTTTTTCCATGACAAGCCCAATGAGAAATACAATTATACCAAATCCTGCAGTTATAAAACTGCGAGTAGTTGAAAAAAATCCATGACTAATCGATCCAGAAATAAGACCGATGCCAGCATACTGGAAAAGTGTCGCTGTGTGACGATAAAAAAGTGAAGATTTCATAAAAAAGATAAGAAAATTAACGAGTCATCATACCTCCATTCATACCGAGCATTGATCTCATTTCCTCTATTTCAGTACTCTGATTTTTTATAATAGCACGTGCAAAATCAAGGATTTTTTCACTTGGGTTGAGTTTGATAACAGCCTCTGCCATCTGAAGAGCGCCCATATGGTGCATAATCATTCCCATGAGAAACCATCGATCTAATTCGTCACCAGAAAGTTTTGTGCCATCTCCCATCATATTTTTATAAAGAGGCTTGAGTGTGTAATTTGATTTTTTTACCCAATCATTCATCATAGTGATCTCTTTCTCTTGCGCAGTGATGATGTTTTGAGCAAGTTTCTTGAGCTCAGGATTATTGCCCTTTGCGACGACGAGTCGAGCTGTATCGACGGCTTCTTGGTGATGTGGTATCATATTCACGACAAATGCCTCTTCAGATGTGACCATAGAAGCATGATCCATCATCATCATACCATGATTTTCCATTCCAGGAGTTTGAGTTGTTTTTTCATTGAGATATTTTTCACAACCACGCATGCCAGGCATTTGTTCACAATGCTCGCGCATCATAGCATCCATATCTGTTTTTGGTGGTATTTGATTCGATGAAGGAGTGAAAATACTACAACCTGTGAGCAATAGTGAACTCATAGTAGCGAGTGCGGCAGTACGTTTCATAAAAAGAAGGATAAAAAAATAAATTAATGATGTGAATGAGATTCTCTTTTCTCTGGAGAAATGATAATTTCGATACCACTTTTGAGAACTAAAATACCCATAAAAATACTCACAATAATGTCAGGAAGTGGAGAAGAAAAATGAAGCGTGAGATATCCAGCAATCATAATCAGTATATTTCAAAGCGCATCATTTCTCGTACAAAGCCAGACCGCACGAAGATCGAGACTATCATTCTGAAATGCCTGAAGTATCCAGGCAGAAAAAAGATTAGCTCATAAGGCCAGAATACTAATGGTTGTCATGACTTCTCATCGAGGTATCCAACCATGTATATATTTAAATATTGCCCACAAAAGGACTCCTATACCAAAAATAACCATCATATGTCATTTTATGAGTCAGACTTTTCGATGAATTTTATCACTTTTTTTTAAGATGATGAGACTAGAAAAATAATTCACACCATCTACAAAAAAATCGAGTGAATCAGCAAAAAGAGAACTTGAAAGAGAGAAAAAACTTGCAGTAATTTCAATAAACCCCATGAGCAGGTTTACGCCTCCAGCCATAATAAGTGCTCATCTAGGAGATTTTTTTATCATATTTTATTTTTTATTTATCTGCCAAATTCTAGCAAATTCTTCCACAAATTTTTCTCATTTTTTACTATTTTTATCAGAAAGATCACTTCTGCCACAGCAAAGAAGGTGATTCTTCATAAGCTCTTCATTGACACCCCGCAGAAGTCCAATAGAAGCGTTTATTTGCTGAGCTATATCTCCACAATAACAGTCCTCTTCTATCATTTTTGCTACTTTGCTGAGCGTACCTTGCGATTTTTTTACTGCAAGGAGAAGTTTTTTTTGAAGAGTTGGATTTTTAGAAATCATAAAAATTATAACATAAAAAATATCATTCCGAGAGACATAATAATCATACTGCCACACTCCACAAGAGTTATCCAACCAAGAGTTAGGTCAGTATGAGCCCCGAGACAAGCACAGTGAAGTTTAGTAGGATGAGAAAAACTCTTTATTATAGATAAAGTCGTAAGTGATGAGAGAATGAGAGCTATCATATTAATCGGAAACCAGTGAAGCATCATCGTATCAGCAATATATGAAATACCGAGACCAAACTCAAAAAAAGGATAGAGATAACCGTAGATTGGTATTTTTTTCGTGATGATATCATAGAGACGAAAGCTCTGCACAAAGCCTCCTATATTTACGAGCTTTGTAAGTCAAAAGACAGTAAACCAACTTCCCATAAGCATATTCATACCCATCATAGACCAAAAAGAATATCAAAACAGAGAGCAGAGAGCAACACTCGCCAGAATGATAACTATGAGAGCAAAGATGAGAGGAAGATATTTTTTCATAGAGTAAGAAAATCCCACCCGCCAAAGCGGATGGGAGAAATAAAGCTACTTACCACAGCCAGTGCAAGAACAATTCTCACACGCGCAAGTACCAGTAGATTGGCAAGCACAGTTTCCCATAAATAAAATGGTAAGGAGATAAAGTGCCTAAAGTATATAACCTATACCTCAGGTATAGGTTATACTATTGAATATAAAATAAAAAGCAAATAATTAATTTTATTTCTTTAGAGAGATCGAAGTTTATAGCCCGCTAAAGCGAGGTTATCCACAATAGTATTTTGTATCTTTCCAGCCTCATCATCAGTTATAGTCGCATTGCTGTTTCGTATCAAGCAAGACACAACGACAGATTTTTTATCTTTACCGATATGCTTCTCATCACGATATATCTCAGCCACATGGACATCAGATATCCACGCATCTGTTTTTTTCACGAGATCTATAACTACTGCGACTGGGGTCTCTTCTGGCATGATGAAATTAAATTCTCGACGAGTTCCTGGATATTCCACCAGTGGGGCAAATTTTATAGGTCTATGTAGGACGGGCATCTTAATAATCTCAAAAGCATAAACATCGAGATTTTCAATATCAAAAAGCGGTAGAAGAGTTGGACGTACAAGTCCAAAACGTACCGTTACTCCCCCGTCATCATCGACGATTTCACCATAAGCTTTTGGAGCAAAAAGTTTCGTATCAGAAACTCATTGAACGATATTACCAGTTGTACCAAAAAATGTCATCATATACCCCTCTAAATCTGCCTGAAGACTATCGGTCTTTTTTCACCAAAGTACTCCAAGCCCCTGAAGAGATTCTATCCCATCAAATGTATTTCCAAATTCAAAAAAACCTCCATTATCGTTATGACGATAATTACCAGCAACTAATTCAAGAAGGTTCTCGGCCATATGTGCACGTAGATGCGTCCTATTTTCTGTAGTATTTTTTATAACAGCAGGATTTTCGAGAGAAAAACGAGCAAAACGCTCTGAAAAAGTAAAAGGATATGTGTAAGCATCAAAGTAACCACGATGAGCAAAAAACGCAGAAATTTTATTCGTCAGAATATCATGTGCATGCACCTGTACGAGTCAAATCGGTCCAGGGAGTGCTACGGATGGAATGCTATCATATCAGACATGTCGTGCGACCTCTTCAACTATATCAGCGGGTATACTTATATCTCCCGTGTCTCTCCACGATGGAACAGTGATAGTATATGTTTGTTTCTTGAGTACGACTCCGAATCCTAGACGATGAAGAATGTCTTTGATTTCTTTTTCAGAAATATCCCTTCCAATTCTGAGAGGAAAAAGCGTATCATCGAGGGTTATCTCAGTAGGCGTTTCGGAGTGAATAATGACAGTTTTTTTACCTTTTTGGACAGAAGTAATAAAAAAGTTAAGAAGAGTTTCGTAACGAATCTGTGCAAGAGATGGAAGCATATGGTCGACTCATTTTTCAAAGCGCAGAGAACTATCAGTACGGAGACCGAGTCGTTGCGATGTTTTTCGGACAGAAACACTATCAAATGATGCAGATTCAAGGTATATACGCTTTGTCTCAGATGTGGTGCCAGAATTTTTACCTCACATTATACCAGCCAGAGCAAGTACTTTTTCATCATCAACAATAACCAAATCATCTGGCGTAAGTGAATATTCTTTTTCATCGAGTCAGACAAAGGTCTCTCCTTTTTTTGCCATACGGAGAACTATATTTCACCGAATCGTATCTGCATCAAAAACATGCATAGGCTGTCCTAGCTCTGTCATAACTATATTCGTCAAATCAGGAAGAAGTCCATGTGAGCCCTGGTTCGATCTACGAAGAAGTGTCTGAATAGAAAATGGTGAAGTGGGGACTGAAGGAAGATGATATTCAGTAAGGAAATAGTGAATCACTTTGTCAGATTTTATTTCCACCTTGAGATCATTCGTGGGTTTGGCAGGCTTTATAGTGCTTCACGTAAAATCATTCTTTTCTATACATGCTATTTCTCGAGCATTTCCTATAACAGAAAATAGATCAGGCCTATTGGTGATAAACTTATTATCCAGATCAAAAACAACATCATTGAGTCTATATTCTATATCTTCATGATGTCCAGGGAATATCAAAGTCAGATCACCAAAAGGTTTTCCGAGGTGTTTTTCGAGAAGATTTTCCTCCCATACAGTTTCGAGAGGGAAAATTCCTTCGGCTCGATCACTCTGAAGCCCAAGCTCATCCAGACTACAAATCATCCCACAACTATCCACACCTCGTATAGCTCTCCGAGCAATAACGAGACCACCCGGAAGACATGCATGTTCGAGTGCGACTGGGACATATTTTGAAGTTTTTGCATTCGGCGCACCACAAACTATCTCATGTTTTCCATGTCTACCAGCATCTATCTGGACGAGACCGAGCTTGTCAGAATCTGGATGTGGAGACCAACTCACGACCCGACCAACGACGATTTTATCATCAAAAATATAGCTATCAATACCCTCTACTTCAGCTGTATGAGTAGAATATATGTGAGAGAATTTTTCGAGGGATTCAGGAGTATACGCTGGAACTTTTGTCCAGTGAGAAGCCCAGTTAAGAGAGATTTTCATAGAGTCATTCTATGAAGTTTTTTGAAAAATCTACTTCTTTGCAGCAGAAATATCAGCCTGGTATGCAGCGTTACAACCAGAATAAAGAGCTATGTCCGCAAGAGGTCTCTCGCCTGATATACGACCAGCAGTATAGACGGTTACTTCTCTGAGGCTATCCGTATCTTCTGCTAAGACAGTGAGCTTTTTGAGCTTATCAAATTCAGAAATATCTGAACCAATAAGTTTTTTAGTTTTTGTGTCAAAATCTGCTATGATCTTGAGTTTCTCAGGTTTACCTTTATAAGTTTCACGGAGGTTATCCGATGTAGCACGGACTTTTTCAAGCTCACTATTGAGGAGGTTGGTGAGGGCTTCTTTTGGGAGTTTTGAGAGAGTAGATTCTTGGAATTGCCAAGTCGGATAACTGATAATAGCACGATCATTACACTCCTGAACTTGTTCACCATTTTTTGAACACTCGAAATATGGCATATCTTTTACAGAACGACCAAAGAGTTGCTTCTGAGCAGCACAATGAGGACACCAAGATGCACCAAACATCACTATATGATTATCATTGAGACATTGGGTAAATTTTGGATATTCACTATTTGATGTACACGAGGCAAGAATGATTGCGCAAGCAAGGGGGAATAAAATTTTTTTCATAGTATCGAAAGTATAAGAAGGACTGAGATTTTAACAAGAACACGATTCACACGAACCACTCGTACACGTACCACAACTACCTTTTTTCTCTTCTCCAGAACCAAAAAGAGAAACAAAAAGATTCACCAATTCAGTTTTCTCAGGTATCACTCATTCAAATATCATATCCTGAAATTTGATTGACGGCTCTTCTATGCAGAGTGCTGGTAGAGTCGTGATTTTCATCGATTCCCTGTACTCAGGAGTATCGTGGATTTCAACAACTGTATCTCACAAAAGTCCAAGCTCCTCGAGAGAAGCTTGGACTCGTGATAAAAGTGTATCTGCATCCGGTGATGTGCCGACAATGCGAATAATCATATATTATTTTTCTGATTTTTCAGAAGCTGGAGCAGGAGTTTCTCATTCTGCGCCTTCAGCACCTTCTTCTTTCTTCTCATTGAGAACTTCGACTTCTTTTGGTACTTCATCTGGGACATATTCTTGGAATTCAGAAGCGATAACCACTGCTTCATGATCTTCATGGTGAAGAATTTCATGTTTCTTTGGATCAAGACCAAGGTCAGAAACATAGAGAGCGTCGCCGACTTTTTCGAGTTTTGCGAGATTCACTGTGAGCTCTGCTGGAATATCAGCTGGGAGACATCGGATTTCAATATCCTGAAGGACATGATCGATGATGGCACCATCACGAGCAGCCTGAGATTCGCCAACCATCTTAATAGGAACAGTAACTGTGAGCTTATCAGTAGCGCTTACTGCGAGGAAATCTACATGGAGAAATGTACCAGCAACTGGATGAACATCAACGTCATGAATAATTGCTTGGTGTTTTTTACCATCGAGAGAGAGCTCAATGATGTGAGAATAACCAGCTTCGCGGAATACACGGAGGAGGTCAGAAGTATCAACTGAGAGTGGAGTACTTGGGCATTTTTTGCCGTAAATAACACCTGGTACAGAACCTTTGCTATCAGCATTACCACGGATAGTTCGGAGGTCTGTTTTGGGATCACGAGTGACCGCTACTAGAGACAACATAACAAAATAATAAAAAGATAAAATGAGAAAGATAAGTAAAATACCACCAAACTCAATGCGGGGATTATATGTATAAGGGATATAAGTCAATTTTGATTAGAGCCACTCGACCTCTATACCCCTCCCCCTGACTATCTGAGCTCGAAAAGGTTCGAGAAAGGTGAGCATATTCGGACATCGTACTAGAATCTTCTGACAATACTTCCCTGCTCGCTTTTCTGTGAGGAGATGATCATAAACGACCAACGTATCTGGTGTTATTTTTGCTGCTTCTATCATCGATGATGCCATACTGGCGATACGTTGTTTGACGACACTCTCACCCGAATCGCTGATATGTATAGTCACCATCTGAGTAAAAGGCGGGAGTCGGAATTGCTTTCTCTCTGATGTCGTACGTTGAAAAAATGAACGAAAATTTCCACTCATCACGTCAGTAATGAGACGGAGCTTGGGTGACCGAGTTTGGAGGATGATATCTCTCGCCCGTGAGAAAAAATGACGCACTTGGTGATACATGTCTTCCTCGATAGCATAGTCCGGCACAGCAAGGTCTGACTCCACCAAGAGAAATGCCACCAAACCTAAATTCTCAATCGGAAGAGATGATATTTTTTGAGTGCCTATGAATATATCATACTCAGATAACATTTTTGGAGTGATTTTTGAGAGGTCTTCGATTAGAAGAATTTTTGCTTCTGGAAGGACCTCCCGAATACTGATATCGATAGACTGAACACGTGTGCCGCCTTGAATAAGATTATAGGAGCTACACTTCGGGCATTTATCTGGAATGGTTCACTTTGTTTCGCAAAAATGACACAAGAGAGAATGTTCTGGCTTGAGATGAACACGCATAACGAGATCGCACGATGGACATCGAGCTGCCCATCAGCAATCCTTACACAAAAGAGTACTCATAGCTCCTCGTCGATTGAGAGAAAGAAGTATTTTTTCTCATCGACTCAATGTCTCCTGCATGCGAGCCAAAAGAACCTCCGAAATAAGAGGCTTCACTGAACGAATTTGATTCATGTCTATGACGGTGATCATTCTTCGAATTCTTCGAGGATAAACTTCACGAAGTCGCTATGACTCTCAAAATGATTATACACCGAGGCAAATCGGAGGCATGCCACCTCATCTATATCCTTGAGTTTATGAAGGACATCTTTTCCAATACGTTTTGAAGTCACGCCAGTTTTGTTTTCTGCCCATTCGATTTCGAGAACATTGATCATTGATTCGATTTTTTCACGTGGGATATTTCGCTTATTACACGCTTTGAGAATGCTTGATTCGAGCTTTGAACGATTATAGAGCTCTTTTTTGCCAGATGTTTTATTCACGAAAAAGCTGACAAATTCCATACGTTCAAATGTAGTGAAACGAGCTTCGCATTTTTCACATTCACGACGACGGCGAATAGAAAGTCCATCCTCTGAGAGACGAGAATCTATAACACGAGTTTCGAGATTTTTACATTTTGGACAGCGCATGGATGGAGGATAAGAATTTTTAAGAGAAAGTAAAAACGATATTACTTCACTTTTTCCAGCTCATTCATCCAGTATTCATAGTTTTTTCTTGCTTCTTCACGTGCCATATCAGAGCGTATACGAGTATACATCCAGTCAATTTTTGGTTTCACTTTTGTATATCATTCGGTGAGAACTTTTTTTCGGACAAAGTTTTCTACATTTGTCTCAAAAAAACTCACAGAATCAGCATCCATAAGAGCATTTTGTGCTTCGTCACCTCACTCTTCATGTCGAGATATGAGATGTACAACACGAGCAATCATATCATCTTCAGCTCATTGTTCCGTGAGAAATTTTCTCATTATTTCAGCCCCACCTTCTTCGTGGTTTCTGAGAAAATCAATATTCAGATAATCTTCTGGAGCGTTTTTGCTTTCGTCTCGAAATGCTCTCTCAATGTCATGAGCATATGCAGCGATTCTTTCGGATTCGCCGCAATCTGGTAGAAATTTTTCAATCCAAAAGGCTGTCCGTTCAAAGTGAGGTATGTGTCGACCATACGACGAATCAACGTATTCAATAACAGATTGATAGAAATTTTTCATAATAATAGCAGACTAAAAACCAACCACTCCCCTAATACCCTCTTCAAACCGCTCTGCTGAAAAACTCGTGCCATGCTCTCGAATAAAGTCATGATTCCATGGAACAGTTTCAGCCCTTTCGAGTGCGACAGCAAGCGATTCAGGAGTTTGTTCTGAAAAAAGAAGCCCTGTCTGACCATGTATGACTGTCTCGGTCGAACCACCTTCACCATAAGCAATCACAGGAGCACCGTGAGCCATAGCTTCGAGCGCCACAATGCCAAAGTCCTCTTCTTGAGGCATGATAAATCATTTTGATTGTTCAAATGCACGAGAAACATCCTCATCAGAAGCATTAAATACCCACTCTATTGTTGGTCATGAGAGTTTTTGGAGTTTGTCTGTTACTGAATTATGCGTACTGGTAAAAATCTTGAGTGGAATCTGGAGAGCGTTACAAGCATCAATCGCAATATCAAATCGCTTGTACGGAACAACACGACCAAGGCACATAAAAAATTTCCTCTCCGAAGTATGTCCTATGAGATCTCGTGGTGAGAGAAACGGATAGACGACGACACTCTCCCGATCGTAATACTCCTCAATTCTCTCTTGTGTGGTCACAGAATTTGCTATGAAGATATCTGGTCTTTGTGCTGCTTTTTTATCCCATCTTCGCATAAGGGCAAATACTGGAGGAATAACCAGCTTTGCGAACCAGTTAAGCCAACCAAACTCGAGAAATCCACGATACTGCGAGCTATGGCTCCACAGATAACGTGTGGGTGTGTGACAATAGCAGATATGCTTCGTTTTACCTTTTGTACGAATCCCCTTCGCCTCTGCAGAACTCGATGATATGACGATATCGTACTCCGAAAAATCGAACTGAGAAAATGCGAGAGGTCGTAGAAGCATACAGAGCTTATGTCTACGATTGAGAAAAGGAATGTATTGTATAAAACTCGTATACACTTTTCTTCCCTCAAACACCTCTGGTCGATCAGGGAAAAAGACTGATGTATAGATATCCGCTTCTGGATACATTTTCATGAATTGAGCAAACACCCTCTCCGCCCCACCCCAATGAGTGATCCAGTCAGCAACGAGAGCTATTCGTTTTTGTGTCATAGAAACATGGTATGGATTTTATGTCTTCTCCTAGATTCCAAGTATTGACAATAAAATAATTATATTATTATATATACATGCATACTTGAATTCTTATAGTAGAAGATCAGCCCAGCACTACAAAAAGTGTTATCAGCTCTGAGAATATGAATTTCGTTGCAACCACGAGTCTCCTTGGAGCAATACGCCATCTCATAGAACAACAATTACCACCAAATATTTGTATTATTGATCCGAGCTGAAGACATGTCGATAATGATACTAGCGATGAAAAAATGACTCGTCAGGAAAAAGAAATATTTGAGAAAGTTTTCATGAAAAGTTGGGGGAAGAATACCGGAAAAATGCTTCTGGAGGCTCTTAGTTTAAAGTTTTCAAGTTTTTCTGAAACAATACATGTTTTATCGACTGCGTGGGGAGAAAGTGATAATCAAAATGTAGTACTTCATGCAAGACATTTTCCATGAATTCAAGTGACCACCAGAGGACAGCTATGAGATGTAAATGACAATATAATGGTTCGTAGATTTCTGGAAAATACTAAGGTAAAATAGAGTAAAAATATTGTAATAAAAGACGATTTTGTACTCTGTGAAAATTTTCCTATACTGTCACACATGCAAAAGAAACTCATCACCACAGCCATACCCTACATGAATGGCGTACCACATATTGGCCATGCGCTTGAAGTCATCCTGACCGATGTTATCGTCCGAGGACATCGTCTGATAGAGGGGAAAGACAGCGTTTATTTCCTCACGGGATCAGATGAACATGGAAGCAAGATTTTGAAGACAGCTGAAACAGCAGGTCGAGATGTGATGAAAATGCTTGATGAAAACGTCGGTCATTTTCAGGATATGAATACAGCGCTCTCTATCTCAAATGATGGCTACATCCGAACGACTGATAAAACCCGTCATTGGCCCGTCGTACAAGCGTTATGGATGAGACTCTTCGATAACTGAGATATCTATAAGAAACAATATGCCGGTTGGTACTGTGACCGAGAAGAACGATTTGTAACGGAGGAGGAACTTGATGAGAATAAATGCCTCAAAGAAGGCGGTGCTCCGACACGCTGGACAGAAGATGAGAACTATTTCTTCAAACTCAGCAAATACAGCGATACTATTAAAGAAAAACTCATGAATGGTGACGTCAAAATCACCCCAGAATTCCGACAAAATGAGATGATTGCGATGATTGGTGATGGACTCGAAGATGTGAGCTTCTCTCGTACCAAAAAACAACTCACCTGGGGCATCCCTGTCCCAAATGATGCAGATCACGTCATGTACGTCTGGTGTGATGCACTCACAAACTATATATCTTGAGCATCTTATTTAATAGGACAAAATACAGAAGACAAAGTACAAAGTGAAGGAATAGAAAAATTATTCAAAAACTGGAACTGTGAACTCCATGTCATCGGAAAAGATATCGCACGATTTCACTGTCTCACCTGGATTGGCATGCTTCTCTCAGCTGGAATTAATTTGCCGAAAAATATCCTCGTCCATGGTTTCGTAAACGATAAAGACGGTGCAAAAATGAGTAAATCTGTCGGCAATGTCATCGACCCACATGCAATGATAGCAGAATATGGTTCTGATACCGTTCGTCTCTATATGACGAGCGAAGTAGGCGTCTGACAAGATCTCAATTTCAGCGAAGAGCGAATCAAGTCTGTACACAATGATGTCCTTGCGAATAATTATGGGAATCTCGTGAATCGAGTTTTATCGCTGTGGATTGCACACCGAGAAAAAGAACCTACGCCTACCTCATTGGACCGAAACGGCATTGGAGGCTTAAAAAAATATAGCACAGCATACTGAAACACTCTCAATCATTACAATATTCAGTGAATATTTGCTGTCGTTCAAGAACTTCTCAATGATGCAAATCAAATGCTCAACACGACTGAACCATGGAAAAAAACAGGGGAAGAAAAAACCAACATTCTGATCGAAGGAATTGCTTACGTCTACTATATAACACATATGTTGTCCCCTTTTATTCCAGAGGCAACTACGAAAGTCATGAAGGCTATGGGAATCAAGGAAGGTACAAAGCTCAATGATCCCATTTTAATAGACCTCAACGCCATTACAAAACCAGAGATTTTGTTTGTGAAGAAGTAATACGAATAAAATTCCCCATTTAAAGCCTTATAATATAAATATTTTAAGGCTTTTTATAAAAAAATTTGACATATAATATTTTTATTAATAATTTGATTTATTTTTATAATTACCTCTATAATGTA
>CALEVN010000017.1 GCA_937924685.1 uncultured Candidatus Altimarinota bacterium
GGAGAAAGTGAGGCAGAGTGTATCGAGCTTATTATCTATTTATTTGTTGTAGTATAGATATGCCATCAAAGGACAATTTCTAAGTCGGATCATGAAAAGGTTAAACAATTACTTAATATATAAATATGAGTCAATGACTACCCTATCAAGGGAACAAGAAAAAAATCGTAAAACCTCTTGTCGATTTTATTCTTTCAGAAAACCCCAACACAAAATATGTCTATGACCTTTTTGGCGGTGGAGCAAGTGTATCTCTCGAGTTTCTTTCTCGTGGACTCAATGTGGTATACAATGAGAAAGCAACAGCAATATGTGAGCTACTCAAATACCTACAAAATAATTGAGTGACACCTGAATGCTATGAGTGGATTGACCGAGAGGCATTCCACACACTCAAGGTATGAGACGACTGGAGAGCAGGTCTTGTGAGAATTGTTTGGAGCTTCGGTAATAATGGGAAAGATTATCTTTTTTCTCAGGAAAATGAAAGACTCAAAAAACCACTCCATAATCTTATCGTCGATTGAGATGATGAGGCATTATTTCAGAATGCAGAAAAAGAGCTAGGGATAACTATCCCACGAGATGTATTTGCAGGGACAGAAACAATCAACGAGCGAAGGCTCAAACTAATTGGATACATAAAAAAGAATAAGTGACGGCTCCAACAGCTCGAACGGCTCCAACAGCTCCAACAGCTCGAACAGCTCCAACAGCTCGAACGGCTCGAACGGCTCGAACGGCTCGTAATACAAAACAAATCATACGATGAAGTAATAATTGATACTCCAATCGAAGAGACAATAATCTATCTTGACCCTCCATACCAAAATGCAGGATGATACAACGACTCAATAGATTTTGAGAAACTTAAACAATGGATACTCAAATCTCCATATAAAATCTATATGTCCGAGTATGCTTGTGATTATCTGAGAGAAGTTTTCTCAATCGAGAAGCGTGTCACATTATCAGCCACAAGAAAAAACATCAAGAAAATTGAAAAGCTATTTACTAACAAATAAAAAAAATGTCCGCAAAAAACTATATGCCCTTTATAGGAGGCGTGTCAATATGGACTGCTATGAGTCAAATAGAGTGGGATATGAT
>CALEVN010000018.1 GCA_937924685.1 uncultured Candidatus Altimarinota bacterium
TGGGCGTGGAAGGTTCAGGTGAAGGAGTAACACGATTTCATTGTGCATCAATTTTCACACGTGGAACTGGTGCCTTCTCAGGAGCTTTTTTCACCTTTCAAATACCAAAATCTCTCCTATCTTCTTCTCATGTTGCTGGAACTGTATTGTTGATTTTCTTTTGCTCTTCTGGTGTTGGCTTTGGCTTCTCTGGTGTGGGCGTGGAAGGTTCAGGTGAAGGAGTAACACGATTTCATTGTGCATCAATTTTTATCAATGGTTTTTTGGGGGGTGTTTCCGATTGTTTTCTTGGGACAGGTCGTACTCAAAAATCCCTTCTATCTTCCTCACCCGAAGCAGGAGTTACTTTATTTATTTCTGCTTGTTTTTCTGGTGTTGGTTTTGTTGTTTCTGGTTTATTAGGTTCTGAAGTGGCTGATTTGAGTTTTTTACTTGCATTTTCATTAGCCTTGAGAGTCTTGTCTGGACTAGGAGTTGGGGATGCGGGAGTTTCTTTACTTTCGCCTCTCTTTCAAGCTGTTTCTTGCTTGAAATAATATTTTGGTCGGGAAAATCGAGAGGGAAACATACAATCAGCATACCGCATTGTGTTCTTTAAATCAAAAAATGAGCATTTTTATTACTTTGTAAATTGTGATTTTTGGATATAATTCCTCTATCAGCCCTGACTCCTGCTATCACAGGACGAGCTGAGGGAAGAAATCTCACGAGAGTAGACCCCTCCGACCACTGCACGTGACGCAGACAAATCAAGTACCGCTTTCGGTGGTAACTTTCGCCTCAAAAACGAACCGAAGCACACAGTTTATTTTTGTGTGTTTTTTTATGTCTGAAATTATCAATACATACTCATTTGATCACCAGGAACAATTGATCCCGATGGATCGAGATGACTTTTATGCAGAGCAAATTGCACTTGCAGAGTCTGGTCAATCTACCAATAAATATGTTGAGGTAGTGAATGTATTTCTTTTTACAGAGCACGGTGAACTCATTGTTCAGAAACGTTCTCGAGAAAAGAAACACAATGCCAATTTGCTCGATAAATCTATGGGATGACACGTGCGTTGTGGTGATACCCCGAGTCTGACTGCTATGGTGGAAACTGTTCAAGAACTACAAACTCCGTCAATCGTTCTAAATAGTAAAATTGATTTTCTCAAAACCTACAAAACTCTCGAAACCTATCTGACAACGACAGCAATCTTGGAATACATAGGAACTCACGACGTAATAATACCAAAAATTATTAATGGGAAGCCTATTGGTATAGGAAATAGGACGCACATCTTTTTTGGTATTTATTGAGGAAAAGTAAAAAACATTGATCGTGAAGCGAAAGGTATTTTGTATTATTCTCTAGAAGACCTCATACAAGAAATGAAAGACTTTCCAGAGACTTTTACTCAAGATATGCATCATTATCTCAAACATAATCTTTCAGACATGAGAGAATTTCTAACTTCTATTGGTAAATAATATGTCCTTCTCTCTCCCCAAATGAAAACCCGAGTTCTCAAAACTCGAAGAATCTATCCTCCAGTATTGGAAGGAAAATAAAACCTTTGAAAAATCAGTCGAATCTCGACCAGCTGAGAACCCGTATCGATTTTATGATGGTCCTCCATTTATCACGGGTACTCCGCACTATGGATCGCTTCTTTCTTCGATTATAAAGGATGTCGTTCCTCGCTATCAGACTATGCTCGGAAAGCGTGTCGAGCGTGTCTGGGGATGGGATTGTCATGGACTTCCGATTGAGCAAAAAGTACAGAAAAAACTCGGTCTCGAATCAAACAAAGAGATCGAAGAATCTGAAAAAGGTATTCAATGATTTATCGATGAATGTTACAACTACACACGAGATACTTCCTCTGAATGGAGTTGGTATATCGATCATATCGGGAGATGGGTGGATATGGAAGGCGCGTACCGAACTATGGATCAGAACTATATGGAATCAGTGATGTGGGTTTTTAAGCAAATCTGGGAGAAGTGATATGTCTACGAAGGGAAGCGTGTTTCGTGGTATTCTTGGAAGCTCTCGACACCGATTTCAAATTTTGAAATCGCGATGGATGACAGCTATCAAGATGTCCAAGATCCAGCGATTACGGTGAAATTTTCGCTCAAAGATGTCAAAAAAGGTGCAGGAGTTATTATTCAGGATGAGGAAGGAAAACTTCTGATGATAAAGAACAAAAAAGATGGTCTCTGGAGATTGCCAGGCGGCAACATTGAGACAGGTGAGTCGTATCACGTTGGAGCCTCTCGTGAACTTCTCGAAGAAACGGGGATTACGTGTGAATTGACCCCTTATTGTTCGACGTATATTGGTTATCGTGGAGAATTTTACGAAGCTCTTTCGTTTCGAGGTACTGTCCCCGTTGGAACAAAAGTAAAACTTGAAGAAGAGAAGTTTGGTGACTATGAATATTTTGCTCTTGATGCTCTCCCAATCAGAGCCGAGATTCATCGCATGGAGCATGATCTCATTGATTTTCTCACGGGAGTAAGAGAGCCAGTTATCGTTCCTGAAAAGGACAATTCTCGAGAGGTCAATATTCTCGCATGGACGACGACGCCATGGACAATTCCGATGCATATGGCACTGGCTGTGAATAAAGATTTACAGTATGTAGCCGTCTATCATGCTGAAGAAGTCTATATTGTTGCTGCTTCACGCGTTGAGACAGTCTTCAAAGGGAAAGGGGAATATCAAGTTCTCTGTACTCTTCCAGGAGAAGAACTCGTCGGACTTCACTACAATCCACCATTTGATTATTACGCTGGAAAAATTGATGACAAAAATTTCCGTGTCTATCATGCCGATTTTGTCACAGATACCGACGGTACGGGTATCGCGCACGAAGCACCAGAGTTTGGTGATGTGGATTTCCAACTTGCGAAAGAAAAGGGTATTCATATCACATCTGCTATTGATGAAGCAGGGAAGTATACGGCTGAAATCTCAGACTATACAGGTACACTCTACCTCAATGCTATCGAACCAATTACGGAGCGACTCAAGGCGGAAGGAAAACTCTTCAAAAAAGAAGGTATCACGCACCGCGTCCCATACTGTCCTCGCAGTAATACGCCACTCATGCAAAAGGCCCAGAAATCATGGTTTATCGATATTCAGAGAATCAAATCAGAGCTCATCGCACAAAATGAATCTATCAACTGGTTCCCAGATCATTTCAAGCATGGACGATTTTTGAAATCCCTCGAATCTGCTCCAGACTGGTGTATCTCTCGTTCACGATTTTGGGGAACTCCGATGCCTATCTGGCAAAGTAGTGATGGCACTGAGCGAGTCGTCATCGATTCTCGAGAAGAGCTCTATCAGAAAAATAAAACACTTGGTCAGATAACAAAGTTTATCTTTGTACGTCACGGTGAGAGTGAGGGGAATGTGGAAAGATTTTTTGGAGATACCAAAACACCCTTGACGAAAAATGGGGAAGAACAGGCAAAAAATGTCGTGAAAGAATTAAAAAATGAAAAAATTGATGTGATTATCTCATCAAATTTTCTCCGTACACAGGAGACCGCAAAACCACTTGCAACGGCTCTCGGGGTAGAAGTTGTAATTGATGATCGAGTTGCTGAATGGCATGTTGGAGATTTTCTCGGTCAACCAAGTTATTCACCTGAAGCAAAAGCAGATGCCCAGAGAGCTTATACGGAGCTAGATTACGTCCGCTGAGCAACGGGTGAAACTCGTCAGCAGGTATGAAACAGAGCTCTGGATTTTATTGCTGAGATGAGCAAAAAATATCCAGGGAAAACTATCGCTTTTTTCTCACATAATGGTTTTGGAAAAGTACTTCTTTCGTGTCTCCGAGATGACTCATACCTCAAGAAAAATATAAAAAATTGTCAGATAATACCTTTCTATATTGATAACAATACAGGCCGTGAACTCAATTTTCATCGCCCAACGATAGATAGGATATATCTTCCTGGTGCTGGTAAAAAACCAAGAAAAGTGCTCGGTATTCATGGCTGGACTTCAGCTGGCATCCAAAATCCACAAGGAAAATGGTTGCCAATCCAAGAAAAACTTAAAACTATAGGGGTGCAATTTGATGTACCAGATTTTGATAAAAATAAGGAAACAAAATACTCACTTTGGAGAAATCATCTCGATACATTGGATGTTGCAAGCTACGATGTGATTATGGCAACAAGTTTTGGTTGCCCGGTCATTATGCAGTATCTCTGTGAGAAAAATATCAAACTCAAACGACTTATTCTCGTCGCACCAAGTGGACTTAAGGGGAATGAATATCTCGAAAAAGTGATCCCAGAAATGACTGAAAATGTTGAAAAACTCCGATGACTCGTAGAAGAGATAATCATTCCGCACAGTGAAGATGATGACTCGACGAGTGCTCGATTTGAATATGGAAAATCTCTCGCAAAAAGAATTGGTGCAATATTTCTCCCTATAAATGGTGTCGGTCATAAATTTGGAGGTTGGAGTATTGATTTTCTCTCTTCTCTCATTCAACACGGAGCTCCACTTCGTCGTATCCCCGAAGTTCTCGATGTGTGGATGGACAGTGCTTCGATGCCGTACGCACAAGTGCATTATCCGTTTGAAAATCGTGAGAAAATGGAGGCGAGTTTTCCAGCGGATTTTATCGCAGAATATACGGGTCAGATTCGTGCATGGTTCTACGTAATGCACGCGATTGGTGTCATGGTAAAATGATCACCAGCTTTCAAAAATGTCGCCGTGACGGGTGTTATCAACGGAACTGATGGACGCAAGATGAGTAAATCCTACGGGAACTATCCTGATCCTCGTGAGACAATTGAAAAATACGGTGCTGATGCGATTCGTTTTTATCTTATGGGTGGGACGCTGATGAAGGGCGAAGATATGACTTTCTCAGAAGCGGGTATCCAAGAATCGATCAAGCGAGTCCTCCTTCCACTCTGGAATTCGTACACATTCTTTGCGACGTATGCAAATATCGACGGATGGGATTTCACGGATTATTCGACGCCAAAAACACACGAGCTCGATACATGGATTATCTCTCGACTGCACACACTGATTCAGGATATCCGTACTTCTATGGACGAGTACGATCTCCAGAAGACGTGTGATGCGATTATGGTCTTCCTCGACGGACTCAATAACTGGTATATCCGACGTAATCGTCGACGTTTCTGGAGAAGTGAACTCGATGCAGATAAAAAAAGCGCCTATGAGACACTCCATGAAGTGTTGGTGACTATGACGAAACTCCTCGCGCCTATCTGTCCATTTATCACCGAGCATCTCTATCAGCATCTCATGAATACGACGGATTCTGTCCATCTCACTGATTTCCCAGCAGTAAACAAAAAATTGATTAATCTCGAGGTGAACCAGAAAATGGCAGACCTCCAAGCGCTCACGAATCTCGGTCTTGCGATTCGTGGTCGTGAGAAGCTCCGTGTCCGCCAGCCACTTCGTGCTGCGACTATCACGCTTGAGCTGGATGAGAGTGGGCTAGAAGTCCTCCGAGAAGAACTCAACGTGAAGGAAATTCACACCGTCAAAGATGTCTCAGAATACGTCACGATTACCTATTCTCCTGATGCGAAAAAAATCGGAACAACCGAGAGAAAACAATGGATGAAGACGATTATTGCTGATGCAAAAGCAGGGAAGGGAAACGTCACTCCAGAAGGAACTCTTGAAATTACCGTCTTAGAAGCACCAGATGGAAGAGTCATTCTTACAGCTGATGAATTTGAAGCCGTATATACACCGAAGGCTGGTTCAACCATTGCCTTTGCTGGTAGCGCGGGTTATGTCATCGGGCTCGATACGACGCTCGATGAAGAGCTCACCATTGAAGGATATTCACGAGACCTCATTCGTGCCATTCAGGATGCCCGTAAGGAAATGGGCTTTGAAGTCACTGATAAACTCAATCTCTCACTCAATTCTGATAATGAACTTCTCGGAAAAATCCTCGCAGCTCACAAGGGTATGATAGAAAAAGAAACATTGACGGCTATTGAAAAAGAAACATTGAAAATTGACGACTGAAGAGAAGTTGAAATCGACGAAGGATTTAGCATAGCTCTGGCACTTATCAAATAATATTTTTCTATGTCCCTCGTTATCACCGTCGGTCTTCTCCATCTCCTGGCACTTATTAGTCCTGGTCCAGATTTTATTCTCTGTGCGAGAAACAGTCTCGCATATTCACGACGGATGGGGCTCTGGACGGCTCTCGGATTTAGTGGAGGTATCGCTGTGCATATGACCTATTGTATTGCCGGGATTGCTGTGATTATCTCGCAGTCTATCATGCTCTTCAATATAATGAAATGGCTCGGAGCGCTCTATCTCATCTATATCGGTATTCAGTCATGGAGGGCAAAAAGTACAACAATACACATTGATGCACACAAACAGAAGCACATGATTTCTCCGTTTCATGCTGTCAAAATGGGATTTCTCACGAATGCTCTTAATCCAAAGGCAACGCTCTTCTTTCTCAGTGCATTTACCCTTATCATCTCTCCATCGACACCGATGTGGATACAGCTCACGATAGGTGTCTGGTGTGTCGTGCAGACATTTCTCTGGTTTGCTTTTGTGGCGACTGTTCTCACTATTCCTCGAGTTCGTCGTATTTTTGAGAAATTTCAGGGATTTTTCAATAAATTTTTTGGTTGAGCGCTTGTCATACTCGGGATAAAAGTAGCAACGACGGATTAATTGAAGTCTTGAAAAAGATATAAGAATAGGGCAGAATAGAAGTATGTGAAAAAGAGATGCATCATTTTTTCGAACAGCTCTTCAGCAAAGAGTAAAGAGTGGTGAATTTCGTGAAGTCGGAGAAGGTGGTGCTGATTGAGACGGTAAACAATCAACCGAATTTATCGAAATACGCCCATTATCACAGACTGAGTCGGGACTCTGAGTGCTTCACTACATTGATAAAACTCTCGCAGAAGTAGATGCAAAAAAACGTCATAGCGTACGAATGACTGATTTTCTCATACAGGCTCACAAAATGGGAAAACTTCATCCTATTTTTGAATGTGTCGAGATATTTGGTCGAGCAAGAAAACGCTATTATATCGGGCGATCTATCCCGGGGGAGACGTGGTCTGCATGTGTATTTCAAGACCATGAATCAGAAGAACTGAGTGATACTATTTTTGACATTGCTCGTCGAGTTTTACGCCGTAACATGAGAGAATTGGGTATTACTTTTTGAAACCATGGAAGTGATTTGAAACCATGGAATTTTCTCATCAATAAAGAGATGTATGATTTTCTCGAAGCTGAGAGACAAAAGACAGAAATAGATCATATTGAGATGATTATGCCTGTATCTCGAGCAGTAACTGAGGAATTGCAAATTCTGGATGAGTGGGCAGCAGCAGGAGCCCGTATCTATCTTTTTGATTTTGGGACGTGGAGGTTGCCAAAATAATTTTGATTTTTCAGACGTTAGTCTATACTTCTCTTATGCGAATTATTTCTTCATCTCTTATGATGCGTCTGTTCACCTTTGTGACCAGGTAGTTTTTCGTATAATTTTATACTTTAATCCCTCGGTCATTCCGAGGGATTTTTATTTTATAGAGACCTATTTATGCCATTTATTCTTGGAGCTCCTACAGGAGACGCATATGATGCACGGAGGGTAACAGTTGATTCCCTTGGAGCACTGATGCTCGACAAAAAAATTGTCAATGACTCATGGGATGCGTGAGCTCGTATGATACCTTCAGGGACGTATAGACTCGGATCGCAACTGAGAGGGGATAGGGCAGAGCCTTTGGATGATTTTCTGGCGGAGATGTTTCAGGTTATTTTTGATAGTAAGTATAAGGTGCTCACAGCCATGAAACAAGTCCATCCTGAGATGTTCCCAATTATTAATTTGCACGGTGTAGGCACAGAGCCATATCGATGACCACATCAGACTGTCTGACAAATACAGGAATACCATGGAAGTATGATAGAACAATGTCTCAACCGTGCATTCCCGCATGCACGCGCTCCACTCCTCTATGAGCTCATACCAACCATCGAAGAAGCGTGTGGTATAGCACATCTGTGTCGCCAGAATAACTGGCGTGTTGTTATCAGTTTGTATGTCAAAAAAAATCCAGAATGACATCTCTGTATACAAAATGCTCAAGGATGATTGATACCACTTGAAGATGGTATGCATCAAATAGAAGACGTCGCCGATAAGCAGAATTGTTGGTATTCATTTAATTGTTTTGACCCACGATTGGTCGATGAGCTTATCGCACTCCTCAGAGAGTCTCAGCTGTGGTCGAGAGTACGAGGCATGTATCCCAATCTCGCAGATGCAGAAAATGATCCACAGTTCACATCACTTTGGCACGACGGCATAGAACAAAATTTGGTGTCATGGAATCCACCAGAAGACGATATGCCAGCCTTTATTGGTGCTTGCTGTGGTTCAACTCCAGAGCATATTCGACGCCTTCATCTTCTTATTCAGTGAAAATAATATGGCCTTTGATTTTCACGATATTGAATCTCGCATTCGAGTAGATTTTCCTTGTCATCCAGACAGTATTTGAGATATTTTCAAAGAAGTAAGAGAGGCAGTTTCTGCTCATATTTTTCTTCATAAACTTCGCCCGAGAGATACCTTTCAGATGAGATTAGCGGCGCAAGATGAATATCTGCGAAATGTACCACCAGAAGAGCAGACGTATCTCATTATTCATTTTGGCGAAAAGATTCTGGACGATGATTATTTGAATCATCTTCGTTCCTACTACTGAAAAGTGTTTTTCTTTCATATCTACCTCAATCATTCTCTTATTCTTTAATTTTTTTATGCATACCCCTTATCTTACCACGCCTATTTCTGTTGATACACTTTGGCATACCAATTGGGGTTTTTGTGTACGGACTATTCTCTCGGGTCAGGCGACTGATTTTTTTCTTGATCATCGTCTCGGATGATCGCATCGTGAATACACACAGAGTTTTATCGATGGTACGAGAAAAGAACACGAAAATACTTCAAACAAAACTGGTACACCGAATCAGCTCTTATCCTGAGTGATTGCCCATGTCAAAGCCAGAATTATAGCAACGTGAGATGATATACCACTCGACCCACGAGAAGCTCTCTTAACCGTGCAGAAGCTCTGGAACGCTCGTATAGAACGGGCAAAACTAGAGGATAGGCCAGGATTAGAGGAGTACAGAGATGGGCTATGTCAGGGAATCCATCAGGTCATTGATGGAAACCTCTCTTCGGTAATAGCACTCAAGGGTATTATATGAGTTTTAGAGAGCTTAAAAAACAGTTAAATGACATAATTTGACTAATATATAAAATTTGCATAATACTATTTATTAAATCATGAATAATGAGCACGCGTATAGTATGAGACAAATAAATCGCAAAGAAATTACTCGTTCTCTCAATGTTTTACGAGAATACCAACTGGCCGATGCTCCGTGTACATCACTGCGAGATATCATAGCATTTAGTGCAGGTGAAATACTTGGCAAAAGAGAGGATAAGACACTCATCGGTTCCTATAAGCGTCGATGAGCTTTTTGGGCTATTTATCAGTTTTCACCTGAGCAGAAAAAAAGAGGTGTCATATGTTCTTCCGCTGGTAATCATGCTCAGTGATTTGCACATGCTTGTAAATTGTTGGGGGTGCATGGTACTGTTTTTATGCCAAAAACCGCCCAACCATTTAAGGTGCAGCGTGTTCGTGAATTTGGAGGGAAATTTGTACGTATCGTACAGGAGTGAGATGATTTTTTTGCCACCCAAAAAGCCGCTCAAGATTTTCAAAGAAAAAATAAAGCGGTCTTTATACATCCATTTGATAACAGAAATGTCATTATCGGTCAGTCTACTGTCACCGCAGAAATATTAGAAGATCGAGGAGATGTGTGAACTATTATATATCCCGTCGGATGAGGAGGACTTTTGGCTGGCGGTATTAGTGCTCGAAACGCTTGGGGAAGTGATGTGAGACTCGTTGGTGTTGAGCCAGCAGGTGCTCCGAGTATGGCACATGCGCTTTCTGTTGGATCAAACGAACCGCTTCCTTATTCTGTGAATGGTTTTGTTGATGGCGCAGCGGTGAAACAAGTAGGAAAGAGACCATTTCATATTGTTCAACAAAATGAAGTACCTATTCATCCAGTACCAGAAGGACGTATCGCACAGACAATGGTTGATTTTTCCAATCGAGCAGGTGACATCGTCGAGCCAGCAGGTGCTCTCGCGGCTGCCAGTGTGGCATGAGATATTATTCCATGATTACGTGGTAAGGTAGTGGCAATTGTCTCTGGGAGGTGCTTTACCCTCAATCAGATGCCAAGCGTTGTTGATAGAGCTGAGAAATTTTCTGGACGAAAAATAACCTTTATCGTTCAGTTACCCGAACGTCCAAGAGCTCTTCAGGTGTTTTTATCGAAAATGCCTGCTCAAGTAAATATGACCAATATTATACACCCTCCAAAAACTTCAGACACACAACCAGTAGAGATTTCTTATGAGGGTGATCCATCAGTTATTCAGAGGGTCGTAGCTGCACTCAAAAAGACAGGTTTTGCTTATCAAATACAGCAATAACTATTAGTCCAAAACTGCCAAGGGAAAATGCAAGAAATTTTCTCTACAAATTACTTGCGCAAAAAAAGTATTCACTCTCTTGGCTTCATAGGCGGACTTTCTAAAAATTCACAGAAAATCATTTGACTAGATATAGTGTCTGAATATAACTATCGGACACAAGATATTGTGTTTGGTCGATTTTTCTACCAACCCAAAAACTTTTCATTTTTCCTCCTTAATTCTTAATAAAGTTGTCGTATGACTCTGGACTCCATCCGCAAGCGCAATAATGAGCTTGTTCCCTTTGACCGCTCTCGCATCGAAAACGCTATCGAGCAGGCTTGCATCGCTATAGGACACAATGATATCACTTTTATTCCACAGATTACGAGTGAAATCATTCTCGCCCTACAAAATAGATTTGGAGGTACAGACTACGTCCCAAGCGTCGAGGATATCCAGGATGCTGTCGAGCTCCACCTCATGCGTTCTGGTCGATATGAAATCGCAAAACACTATATTACCTACCGTCAGAAGCGTATCGAAGAACGCAATGAAGTCGTCGAAGAAAAAATCGAGAAACAAGAACTCAAAATCCAAAAACGTGATGGAAAAATCGAAGCATTTGATATGGCAAAAGTTCGTCGTGTGTTTGAGCTCGCTGCCAATGGTCATCCAGCGATCGATCTCGATCTCCTCGTCAGCAATTTTCACACAAATATCTTTGATGGTATTCACTCTCGTGATATCGCTCAAGCGACTATCATGACGGCAAAATCATACATCGAACGTGATCCTCAGTATTCATACCTCGCTGCGAAACTCTTCCTCATGAACTACTACAAGGACCTCATCGGTTCTGCAGATATGAAGAATTCTGGATTTACCAAGTGTTATCGTGAGGCCTTCAAATACAATGTAAAATTTCTCGTCGAGACAGATCATCTCTCTTCTGATCTCATGGGCTACGATCTCGATAAACTCGCAGAAGCGATCGAACCAGACCGAGATAATTTCCTTACCTATCTCTCAGTACAAAATCTCTACGACCGATACTTCATCCACCATGAGAAAAATCGTCGAGAACTCCCGCAAGCATTCTGGATGCGTGTCGCTATGGGTCTCGCAAAACGAGAAACAGACAAGGAAAAATGGGCAATTCAATTCTACAATCAGCTCTCTCAGCTTCACTTCGTCAGTTCAACTCCGACACTCTTCAACTCTGGTACCAAGCGTTCACAGCTCTCATCATGCTACCTCTCAACAGTAGACGATGATCTGCACTCAATTTTCAAAATCATTGCTGATGATGCTCAGCTCAGTAAATGGGCAGGTGGTCTCGGAAACGACTGGACAAATATCCGTGCAACAGGTTCAAAAATCAAATGAACAAATGGTGAATCTCAGGGTGTTATTCCATTCCTCAAAATCGCCAACGATACAGCTGTAGCAGTCAATCAGGGTGGTAAGCGAAAAGGCGCACTCTGTGCGTACATCGAGTGTTGGCATCTCGACTTCCCAGACTTTTCAGAACTTCGTAAGAATACTGGTGATGAGCGTCGTCGTACTCACGATATGAATACAGCGGCTTGGATTCCTGATCTCTTCATGAAGCGTGTACAAGAAGATGGTGATTGGACACTCTTTTCTCCATCTGATGTTCCTGATCTCCACCACATCTACGGTTCAAATTTTGAACGCAAATACGCTGAATACGAGAAGATGACTCACAACGGTCAAATCACACACTTCAAAGTGATGAAAGCAAAAGACCTCTGGAGAAAGATCCTCTCTATGCTCTTCGAGACGGGTCATCCATGGATTACGTTCAAGGATCCTTGTAATGTCCGTTCTCCTCAAGACCACGCCGGTGTCATCCACAACTCAAATCTCTGTACAGAAATCACCCTCAATACGTCAGCAGAAGAAACAGCCGTGTGCAACCTCGGTTCTGTGAATCTCGCTCGTCACATGAAGGACGGAAAACTCGACCACAATATGCTCGCAGAGACAGTAAAAACTGGTATGCGTATGCTCGATAATGTCGTCGATATCAATTTCTACCCAACACAAGAAGCAGAGACATCAAATCTCCGTCATCGTCCAGTTGGCCTCGGTATCATGGGTCTCGCAGATGCACTCTACATGCTCGATATCGATTTCGACAGCGAAGAAGCAGTGAAGTATAACGATGAGATGATGGAAGCTATCAGTTATTACGCTATTCTCGGTAGCTCTGAACTCGCGAAAGAACGTGGTGCGTATTCATCATTCAGATGATCAAAATGGGACAGAGGTATCCTCCCAATCGATACACTCTCTCTCCTCGATGCTGAGCGTGGTGAACGTGTCGACGTCAATCGTACTTGTACACTCGACTGGACTCCTGTTCGTGAATCTATCAAGCAGTACGGTATGAGAAACTCTAACTGTATGGCTATCGCTCCGACAGCAACGATCTCAAATATCGTCGGTGTCTACCCATGTATCGAACCGATCTACAAAAATCTCTACGTGAAATCAAATCTCTCAGGAGAATTCACGGTCATCAATGACTACCTCGTCGCTGACCTCCAAAAGGCTGGTCTCTGGGACGCTCAGATGGTCGCAGAACTCAAATTCCACGATGGTTCTATCCAGAAAATCGACCGTATCCCAGCTCGTCTCCGTGCGAAATACAAAGAAGTATTTGAGATCTCACCAGAATGGGTCATCAAGGCTGCTGCAGTTCGTGGCAAATGGATCGACCAGTCTCAATCAGTGAACATCTTTATCAAAGGTGCTTCAGGAAAAGTCCTCAACGATACCTATATGATGGCATGGAAAATGGGCCTCAAAACCACCTACTATCTCCGAACTCTCGGCGCAACGGCTATTGAAAAATCTACAAGCACTGCATCAGTTGCTTCGAGTACTCTTAGTAATTCTACGACAACATCAACTCTCGAAGCTGTCAGTGTCACTGCTTCAGCACCAACGGCTCCATCAGGAGAACTTGAAATGTCTGCGAAACCAAAGAAAGAATACACTGAAGCTGAAAAAGTGATGTGTTCGATTCTCAATGGGCCGAGTTGTGAGGCTTGTCAGTAAAACTTTAGCCCGTCCAATTGGACGGGCTTTCAAAACAATTTAAACAATGATTAAAGGTATAGAAAACATAGAGTTCCAATTAAGACTTTTTATGTGGTTAGCTTTAATTTTTTTCATTGCTGGTATTTTTCCGCCAATATTTTTATTTTGCCTTAAAAAGCCAGATCTTGTAAATCATGCAATGGATAGTTGGTGATCATTTGGTGATTTTTTGTGAGGTACTACAGGTGCGTTATGGTCGGCAGCTGGCGCTTGTGTCGTATATATGGCTTTCTTAGGTCAAATGTTAGAAACAAGAAAAAATGAAGTAAGGACAAAGGTTGAAGATATAAGTAATTATTTTGATTTTATTGATGCTGATTCTGTAAATATACAAACTCATGTTTTATATTTTTCTGTATATCGTTGAGATGTTGATCATCTGAGACTAAGTCGTATTCTGTATGATAATTTTCAAACTGATAAGATTAGTACTACACACAGAAGCAATAGTTTGGTTGTGGAAAAATTTTGAGAATTCATTTCGACACATCGTGTCTTAAGAAGTTTCTTTGAAAGATCCAAAAAAATAATAAAAAAAATATATACTTCCCAATTAAGTGGAGAACAAGAAGCTGATTTTCTTGAGGAATTGCAAAAAAGATACGGAAGTAAATTTATAGTTTTGTTTTTATATTTTACACTCCTCGATGATGACAAGTATTTCATGAATTTACTCAAAGAGCATGGATTTTTTGAAGTAATAGAAGAGGATACCTTACTTGCTTCCGATGATGTTCAAGTAATTGCGAAATATTTTTAATATGCACACGTTCCTTATTCAACTCTTCCGCAATCTCGATGCTATATGACTCAATCTGACAGGTCTTACGATAGATCATATCGCCTATCGAGCCTCTTCTCTCGAGGAGGGCGATGCGCTCAAGGCTGAGTGGTGAGACGCTTCGAGCAAGATGCACTCAGCACAAGTAAATGGGAGAGAGGTCTGTGTTTTTTCTTTGAAAGAACCGATAGTTTTTGGTGAGTTTCAGATTGCTTCTTGTGAGCTGATGTATCCAAAGCCGAGTAAGCTGTATGGCGGTTGGGATCATATCGAGGTTGTTTTGTGACCATATTCAGACTCAATATATATACTTCGAAAGAGACTTCTCGATAGGTTTCCAGATATTGAGAAAAACGCTGGTGAGACATATTTCTACGAAGAAGATTGATTCCATGCCGAGGAAGGACGAGCACTTAATCCAAATACCACTCTTTGCTTTCTTGATAAAACCGCTATCCGTTTTCATACGACAAATATTTGGGAGATTATTGCTCTCGAGGTCTAACTTAGGTGGGTAGAGCTAAAAAAATCATTAGAAATCTTTTGATTGATAGATGAGGGGATTATTCCGTTAGTTTGAAGATATCTGCGTAAGCTCATTCGAGCAAATCACAGCACATACCAGCAATTTTTGGGATCAGAGGAAGTGCTGGACAAAAACCGTTGAGCATTTTTTGATGTATGCCAAATTTTCCTGATTGTCCCAGTTCTAGCTCGGTAAGTTGTATAGCTGCTTTCTCCTTTGATGGATGAAAATCTACTTGTCCGTCCTGACTTATCACGAGTGTTGGTTTTGGATTCGCTTTGATGAGTAATTCACGCATTGATACCGCAAATAGAGCTGGTGTTTTACCGATCATAGTTGTAAAATCTATGATAAATTTTCGAAACGATTTTGTTTCTTCGGGAGTAGGGAAGCGGCCATGCCTCACTTTGAAAGCAATAATCAAATTTCTCCATGTATCATGTATGACTTTCACTCAAAACGGATAGGCATTTATTATTCGACCATACATCACGGAGTCATGTGTTGCAGATTGGAATTTTGTTTGGTATTTTTGCTCTATTGCCGACATGGCGTCGATCAGCGTATCACTTACAGTTCCGTTAGAAGAATCACTATACTGGAGAAATAATTTTTCTATTGCCACTTCTGGCGAAGTATATCATCCTTCGTTTACCGAAGCACATAAAGCATACCTGAGGACATAATCTATATGAAAATGATGTTCTAAGAGTATTTCTGAAAAAGCACACGAGGCAGACTCAAAAGCCTCTCTTGATACATTCTGTTGTCGAAAAGGTATTTTGTCTGTGATAAAAAATATCCTTGTTTTGAACCATGAAAAGATTCGATGTACGGGGCAACGACTTTTTTCTGATGGTTGAATCAGGTGTTTTACAGGGCATAATCCAGCCTCAGGCTTCATGAAATATATGATAAATAATTATATATATTGTCAAATATTATATTTGTGTATATTTATATACAGAAATTCATATTTATGCCATCTGAAAAATGCCCATTTCATAGACTGACCGAAGAAGCAAGTGCTATCACGCTCTCTCAGTTTAGAAGTGCGGCTCCTGGTATTACTCTTCAGAGACCTGCTCGTTGTCCATGAGAGATAGATGCTGAGACGCTTACTCAGATAGTAAAAGGGGAAGTGAATCGTGCAGATATTCCGTCCCTTGCCGCTGTCCGTAGGACTATTGCTGGTATTGTATGCAGGGCTGGACTTGTCGAGTTCCATAAACATATGAATGACTTTGTGCAGGAATTGAGAGAAAAAAACCTCTGAACCGATGAGAGTATTGCACAAGCGAGTGAAAAATTTATCAGCTTTATGTCTAGTCATTATTTTGCTGGTATACGAGGTTGTCCAGCATGAATGATTCCAGGCGATCAATCACGAATGAGTACTATCTTGCGATTGACGCGTTTGCCAGACAAAGAAGCAAGTGACTTATTTGGTGTTATAATCAAAAACCCTGCAATTACTGCCAGCATGATTCTCGAGAGTATTATTCGTGATGGTCATCTCATTGGGGAAGAGATGTATGAAGTTGCCAGTACCGTTTCAATTGAGTTTCTCAAAAAAGAGCTGGCACATATAGGGACATTTGAGGCTATGATTAATACGTACGCAATTCAGATGCATAATGCAGAGTCATCTATTCTCTATAATCCAGAAACTCGTACGCATTTTTTCAATATGCCGGCATCTGATATTTTTCCATGAATTCGTCATATGAGAGATGAGCGTACATGATGTGGCGCTATGCGAATACCCGGAAGAGAAGGAACAAAGAGAACACTCATAGAAGATTTTTTTCTGACCATTGCTGAATTTTATGCAAAGGTAACCCAGTAAAGACTCGCACAATAAAAAAGATACATATCATCACATAAATTTTTTCTATGAATGCAACACCAAGTACATCAGATCCAACTTCTTCTTCTGTTCCTCGAATGGCCTCTGCAGAAGAAACAGCTGCACTTATGGTACGCCAAGCAGAGGAGCGAGGTAAAAACACTCCACCTTCATGAACTGGAAGTGTTACTGCCTCTTGTAGCATGAGATGTGCTACTTGCCTCCATCAAATCTGTCATGATGGGGATAATTCGTAGGTTTTTCGGTTCTCTTGCCTCTTCATCGTCACTTTGGTGGCGATTTTTTGTAAGAGAACTTTGTTTTCCGCTTCAAATAAGCATTTTGACGTATACAAATTGTATACAAAACCCCGTAAAAAGCCTATTGTATGAGCTTTAGAGGCATTTTTTATGTATTTTTTGTATATAGATGAGAAATGGCTTCTATATGCGATTATTTTTTTATCACGAATTATTTCTCTTTTTTTGCAATGAGCAGGGAACTTCATTTCTGAAATAGACATGCTATACTACGTTTACAAATTGTTCTTGTGCTTTTGGTAACTTCGACTCTTCGATGGAGAGGATCTCACGGTCCCTCACCGCTTTACAAAAATACAAATAGATAGACTACTGGATGGCTTGCCTACCAGTGTCATATATTTTATCTGTCGATGTCATCTGTTCTCGGTATCACTTTTCTCATGTATGCTTTGCATGGTGATAAGGGTGATACTGAGTGTTGGATACACGATATGAAGACGGGTGAATATGCTTCCATTACCGAAGGAGAGTTGAGACCTCATGTTTCCTATTTTGTCAGGGTCTGTTCTGTCGTGCAGAACGCCTATGTATCTCATATCCAGCTACAATCGATATTTTTATCAACCAGCTGTGGTGTGTGAACACGCAAGAAGTTGGTCCGTCCCAAGTTTATTACCCAATAACTTGGGACTTTTTTTTGCCTTTTTTCGGCCAAAAACCTTCGACAAATAGGGTAAAACAATTAATTTGCATAATAAAATATTTATTTATGATACATGAAATAAATTATTATTATGTCAGAAGCAACTCATCTTACTGCATTAGAAAAAGCACAAACAAATCTCACAAAAATTTGAAAAAATCTCACAAGTTCTAACCAAAAACATCATTATCTCGCACTCGCTCGCTTATTTATTGTAAGAGAAAGTGTTCTCGAGGCTCTGGAAAGTCTCCCAGAAAAACAAATAGGAAAAAAGAGTACAAAGTCTGACTCGCCGAGTCAGGTGTACCGTTCATGTCGGGAGGATATCACTACTTTTTCTTATATGGTGACAGATTTGCTCACACACAAGAGTTCACAGTGTGCTTTTGATGTAGCGAGTCGTTACTCGAGTATTGTTTGAGGTTTATTGTGACATTTTCGTGATCCGATAAAACACCAGGCATTGAGTCTGAAAGCGAGACCACTCACGGGTGATTCATTTGCTGTGGTGGAGGAAGTCCTCACTGATGATATTATGAGAGGTGATTTATTAGGACTCAGAAAAGAATTGGAAATGATTCAAATAGCTCTAGGAATGGGGCCAAAAAATTCCCATCGTATTAGAGTGAGATTAGCTATTGATATTGTGCGAATTCGTGAAATACTGCATACATTTTTCTGAGAAATTCATACGGAAAATGAAAAGATGAATGATGAGGATGATTTGGCTCTCTTGTGTGATGTGAATACACAGATATCAGAAGATGAAGACCATTTATGACTCATAGTTTCTTCTGTGATAGCAGAGGGGGCTTCTCCTGAAGCTATCGCATTCGTACAGCGATATATCGACTTTTTAGAGAAACTAGCAGCGTATTTTGAAGAGTATGACGTGAGCGTTTTTCAGATGCCTATGATTCCTGTCATACCTGCTTTAGAGTTCCCTCAGGGTGATGAGGGTGGATTTAGAGCATCAATGAACTAAGAGATTTATTTCCTTGTGAAATTTTTCATATATAATCTCTTCATGAATATCCACATCATCCCAGCGCATGATCGCTACACTGCCAAGCACGATTGGCTCGAATCAAAACATCTCTTTTCTTTTGCGGATTATTATGATCCAAACAACATGCACTTTGGAGCACTTCGCGTCTTCAATGATGACCTCATAGCATGACAAGAGGGCTTCGGTATGCATCCACACAAGAATATGGAAATTATCACCATAGTCCTCAGTGGTGCTATTTCACATGAGGATTCACACGGATGAAAAGCGACTTTACAACCAGGAGGTGTACAGGTCATGTCTGCTGGTTCAGGCCTTCTCCATAGTGAGATGAATAGGGGAGATGAGACAGTTCATCTCTATCAGATATGGATCATGCCACGAGAAGACAATATCACTCCACGACATGCTGAGCGTGATTTTTCTGGTATGCCTCATAATCATCTCGTCCCTCTTGCTTCAGGATTTGACCACGACGCTCTCGAGATTCATACTGATGCGGTGATCTATCGTGGTATTTTTGACGAAGAAACGACATGGACACATATGCCTCATGCGGGCACGAATCATGTCTTCGTCTATGTCACGAAGTGAAGTGTCGATCTCATCACGGGTGAAACACTCGAAGCAGGCGATCAAGCACGTATCAGTGACGTGACCGAGATAGAGTTTACTTTTTCTGCTGGTGCAGAATTGGTGGTGATAGATGTGGTTTAAGCCAATTTAAGCCTTTTCTCCCACAACAAAAGTTTGATCTACATCCATTCTGATTTCTGTTCCATCCTTTGTTTGTCCTTTATCCGAAACAAGTTCCCATTCTGTTTCTCTTCCTGCTACAACTATCATTCCATCATCAAGACGGAAGCCAAGTTCTTCTTTTGCGATTCGCTCTAGAAAAAATTGTGCAGCAAGAGCTTGTCATGGTTGTGGTACCCAATTTCGTCCTTTACCAAGTTTGGTTGTGATAGGTTTCTTGAGAAGTTCCATGGGTACTTTTCTTTCATCCCATTGATCCATTTGACTTGTTGCCAATGCTTTTATGGGTGTTTTTATACTAGCCGATCTCTCCGGGTTTCTATTTACCATAACACGAAATTCATCTACAGTCAGATTAAGTGCAGCAAGTGCTGCTTCAATTTGCTCCAGAGTGACAGCATTATTCAATATATCATCTACTACAAATCGTTTCTGTTTTCATTGTAAAAGTGGTATATGGTTTGCATCAAAAGTATGAATATCGTTTTCTTTCTTTGTGGGAAAGTAATCAGATCAGCTCAATTGTGCAACACGTTCGGCGAGTTTGAATTCTGTACGAGTTTCTGGACCAATAATAATGGAACCTGATGGTATACCTTCTGCAAGTAATTGACTGATTCGTTCTGCGACTTCTGGGTGTGCGAGATGAGCATCTTTGTTTACATATACATCCCCATGAGTGCCGAGTTTATAAACTACATGGACATTTCTTACTAAAGATCAGTTTGCTTCCATAGCGGACAATATTCCATGAGGATCTTGAGTTTCAAAAGCAGCCATAATTGAGAAGTTAATAAATACGTATTAAAAATCATTTTACCCACTTTTCACTTCTGTCAATTTATATATTTTGTTGGGAGTTTTTCTTTCCTCGCTATACTTTTGGTATGAACACAAAAGAAATCCAAAAATCTATCTACGCCAATAAAATTGCAAAAGGTTTTAACGTGACAGATATTCCGCTCGAATTCGCCTATCTCTACAGCGAAGTAGGGGAGGCGTTTGAGGCATGGAGAAAGAAAAAAGACGATCTCGGAGAAGAACTCGCAGATGTGGCGATTTATCTCCTCTGACTCTCGGAAATACTCGGTATCAACCTCGAAGAGGAAATCGCACACAAGATGGAAAAAAATACAAAGAGAGTCTACGAACATCACGACGGCGTGAGTGTACGAATCAGTGGTGAATAGTTGCAATCGTCCGAGCGAGTCTATAATGACAGCATTATTCCTTATAAAAATCTATGAAGTGTCTCATCTCCTGGTTCTTTATTATTGCCGTTATTCTCGTTGGTGTTTGGTTTTTCTCCGCAGAACGAGCGCATGCACCAGTTGCTGAAGCGCCAGTTCCTTCTGAAGTCAAAAATTCAAAAATTTCAGCAGAGACTGCTCATACTGTTTCGCAAATGATTGAACTTACCACACCAGCGCTTAATACTACTGTCACAAGTCCGATTTCTCTCTCTGGTCGTGCTCGTGGTCCATGGTATTTCGAAGCTTCATTTTCGATAGAGCTTCAGAAAAATGATGGAACAGTTATAGCGACGACTACAGGAAAAGCACAAGGGGATTGGATGACAGATAATTGGGTGCCTTTTACTGCGACTCTCGCATTCCCCACACAACCCGCTGGCTCACTCGGAAAAATCGTACTCAGAAAAGATAATCCATCAGGAGAACCACAAAATGATATGGATACGGTAGTTCCAGTTCAGTTTTAGTTCTCTATGAGCGCAGAAGTCACACCACAAGACCGGTTTAGAACACTTATGCATCTGAATGATAAGCTCAAAAAGTCACCTGATCATATGGAACTTGGTGGCCACGTGATTGATCGTCAACTCCCTTCCTTAAAAGCAAAAGTTTTCGCACAGGTCTATGGTATAGTGAGTCGTCAAGAAGAAGATGATGATGTGTACCGTCGAGCTTTTCGTTGGCTTTTGGCTCACACGGCTGAGAATAGTGTATCGTATGATCTTCGAAAATGAGAAGAACGCTGGTCCAAAATTATGGAGTACTATTTTCGCCGTCTTCATGGTCACTATGCGGAAGTCGCATTGCTCGAGCGCATACTCCTTTCCGTCTGCAAAAAACAAATCCACAATCCTGTAGGTGATATTTTTATGGCAGATAGATTGGCTGATTATCATATGATGACCGATTGGCTTATGCATATGCCCATGGTGCATGGTACTATGCAGCTCGGCATACAACTCGCTGCTGGAAGGGGGAATCTCGGTAAAATTAATGACCTTCATAAAAGAGAATTGAATGATAGAAAATTTCTCAAAAGATGAGATGTACCCAAGACGGTACGTGATTTGCTCAGACATAATACCGCCATCCTTACTTTTCCGACATTTAAGACGGATCAAGAAAATCGAGAAAATGCACTTCGTTTCCTGCAATCATGAAGCCCGAGGTATCAATCTGAGATGATTGCAACAACTGGCAATAGAACATTTAATCAGTATGGGCGCCAGGTGTTGCAAGTTTTACAATTTTTTCACGAGGGAATAATCGATAGAGTTATCGATCACCGTGCCAGGCTTCAGCATCATGAATTTTCTAAAACTGACGAGAGAGGGGAGACAGTAAGTGGGTCTATTTACGACCATGAAGGTATACCAATAGCGAGTGTTCGCATACAAGAACCACCCGTGAATACAGCTAAAAAATGACATAAACCGAAAATTCGTAGAAAAAAACCTGTCATTTTTTCTGTTCCTATTTTCCCAGATTTTCTTGACCTCTATCGTGATATGGCAGGAATACGTGCCAAATAATTATGTTTACACTCATTCAGCATCTTTTTGATACGTATATTGCACTCTACTCAGAAGAGTCTTTTCCTATTCTCACAGAACAAATACAAAACAGGGAAGAGAATATTGTCTCACGTAAAAACTTCACTGGTCATGTCGTCGCTGACGGGTGCGTGATAGATCCAAAAAATAAAAAAATCCTCATGATCTACCATGCTACACATAAGCAATGGTTCACGCCCGGTGGGCATATCGATCCTGAAGATACACATCCTGCTGAAGGTGCTCGAAGAGAAGTGCTCGAAGAAACAGGCGTACAGACAGACTACGTTCTCGATGAACAAAAAAATCCCCTTCTTCTCCATATCGATTCACATGTCATACCTCTGAGCGAGAAAAAACAAGAACCAGAGCACTGGCATCATGCGATGACGTTTCTTTTCTTGGCTGATTCCACCTTACCTCTTCCAGACAATAAAGATGATGGTATATCAAGCTGTCAGTGGATGGATATATCAGAAGTGCTTCAATATGAGCGTTATCGGTTAATGCTCTCTAAAATACAACTCAACTAGGAAATTTTGCAACTCATTTCTCTGAAACTCGATTTGACTAGATATAGTGTCTGGATATAAATGCAGCACACAATATCTTGTGTTTTATAGTTCGGAATGGATTTAAAATGTATAGTTTTATTGTTCAATCATTTTTCTTTCTTCTTTTTTAATTTTTAATTTCTCCGATTTATGGCTGCTGAAAAGAAGCTCATCTGTGCTGTCGGTACAGATCCAAATAAGATACTTCCCATGAAGTATAAGTGGGCACGTCAACACTACAAAAATGGTGTGGCAAATAACTGGACTCCTGAGGAGATACCAATGCAAAAAGACGTAGAGCAATGGAAAGCACGAGATGTCCTCACAGACAACGAACGTCATCTCATCATGTGGAATCTCGGTTTTTTCTCAACAGCAGAGAGCCTCACAGCGAACAATATCGTCCTCGCGATGTATCGTCACGTGACAAATCCTGAATGTCGTCAGTATATGCTTCGTCAGGCCTACGAAGAAGCAGTTCATACTGATACATTTGTGTACTGTTGTGATTCACTTTCTCTCGATCCAGAAGAAGTATTTGCAGCCTATGAGACCATCCCTTCTATCAAAGCAAAAGATGATTTCGTCGTCAATCTCACAAAATCAATCCTGGATCCAACATTTGAGATTAATACAACAGCTGATAAGCAGGCATTTTTGCTCGATGTGATTGGATTTAATATGATCATGGAGGGTATATTTTTCTATGCTGGCTTTGCGATGATGCTGCAGCTCATGCGAAACAACAAAATGAAAGGTATCGGTGAACAATTCCAATACATACTCCGTGATGAGTCTATCCATATAGCATATGGTCGTGATCTCATCAATGGTATCGTCGCAGAAAATCCAGAAATTTGGACAGAAGAATTCAAGGCGAAAGTAATCGACCTCTTCAAACAAGCAACAGCACATGAGCTTGCCTATGTCGAAGACTGTCTCCCATATGGTGTTCTCGGTCTCAATGGTGATGCGGTCAAACAATACGTCCGACATATCGTCGATCGACGTTGTGAAATGATCAACCTCCCGATTCTTCACGGTGATGAAAATCCGTTTCCATGGATGAGTGAGATTATGGATCTCCGAAAAGAGAAAAATTTCTTTGAAACAAAAGTCACAGAGTATCAGACAGCAGGAAATTTGGAATGGTAATTATTCTCCGAGTTGTATTCGAGCTTTTTGAGACTTTTCCCAAATGTGTTTCAGAAAACCCTTTGTTGCAGAACAGGGGTTTTTTGTTCGATAAAAAAGACAATAGACGTGGTAGAGAACATAACATCGTACGAGAGAGATTTGATGCTCGCACCAATCAGATGTGTGTATGAGTTTCTGGAGGAGAAGCATGTCGACACTTTGAGGGAGCTCGTTCGTTTTTTTGAGAAAAACCAGTGTTTTTTCCACCTGAAAAAGAGTATTTCTGAGTGCGTTTTCGCACTCGTTTTCAATAGTGAGAATAAGTCATTCAAATAAATGAGTATCTGGCGTTTTCATAAAAAAACTCTCCCTTTTGGGGAGAGTGTTAAAAGTAAGCAAATGCGTTCACCTTTCTACTCTCCCATAGAATGGAGATTCACCTTTACGGCAGAAGTGAAAGAAAGTGATACGTGCATGAGATAATTTTACCAAAAAAAGAAATATTACAAGCGAAGTCACATGAGAAGTCGCTCAATTGGTGTTATCTCGGCCTCTGGCTCTTCACCGACATAAGCGCCGATGTAGGTACGAAGTGCAGCTATATCGACACTTGGATCGAGAAAGAGATCGATACTTGGCATCGTTTGACTTGAGAGCTTGAGGCGGAGTATAAGTGGCTTATTATCGACGCGTACAATGAGAAATGAGCGCATGCGTCCATAAGCATATATGTCACCATTTAGTTCGATACCATCACTATTCACAGCGACACGTACATGAGGATGAGTATTGATGTCGTAGAGCAGATATACTCCAGTAAAGACGATAATGACGATACCAAAGAGATAGCTTCCGATGAGAAAACTCACTATAACTGATGTGATAACCAGCGTTGCTGCAATGGTATACCATTTTTTTCCTCTCTCAAAACGACTCTCAAACTGCCAAGAAAAAACTGGTTCCATATTATCCGAGGTTATCAAGTATAAAATTCACCATAATCCAGCCTGACCATGCGATGATGGCGCCAGCGAGCGCTACTTTGATAGCCTCTTTTCATTTTGCTTTTGCTTCTTCATTGACCCCTCCAAACACATACATCAATGCGCCCATAAGTATCACCCCGAGGCTTACATAACCCGCGTAGGAGAGGAGATTATTGGTCACTGCGACGATAACTCCAGGTATAGCAGTGATACGGATGTCTCCTGTTCGGAGTTGAGTATTTGTGACCCCGTTCCCATATTTATCGAGAAAAATAGACCGCGCATCATCTGCATAGGCTATTCAGGCTCATAATAAAGAAAAAAGAGTGTAGATTAATCGCATGAGAGGGAGATAAGAAGCTGATCTATGAGGTATTTTGCGATGGTATTGGTGGTTTCGAGATCTAGACGTGTCTGGAGGACCAAATTCGCATGCTTCACAGGCAGTCTACCATATTCTATAGCATCTTGCAAACCTTGGACGATCCAGAGTGCATCATCACGAGTAAATTTGGATTCTTTGCTCGGAGCGAGAGTCATCTGAAAGAGTTTTTCTGGCTTTCCTGCAATGAAATTATCGATGGCTTCTTGGTGTGGATTGTTCCCACGAGAAGTGGCTCCACTATCGATCAAAAGCATGCGCGATTGGAGGGTAGAAATGATCTTTTGTGGAGAGCGACTGGTGACGAGTATGAGTACTTGCGGTGGTACATCTTCAAAGAGATGGAGGAGCGCATTTGCTGATGTATCAGTGAGTATTTCTATACTTCGAAACAGTGCGATCAAAATATCGCCACCTGGTTTTTGGTAGAGTTTGAAGGCATGTTCACGGATTTTCTCAGCTTTATGATTTCAGTTATCTTTGTCGCTACAATCGTAGTAGAGAAAATCACTGATTCATCGCTCTTGGAGTTCTTCGAGTGCGAGTGTTTCTGTGCCATAAATCATATCAAATACTTCACATACATGCGTTTCCGAGAGGAGTAGCGGTGCCGATGATCAGCCGCCACGAAGGGTGGAAATAAGAGAGGTAATTTGGTTTGAAAGCATAGAGTTTCCTCTATACTATTCAAAATAGCTCTTTTTTCTATGAATATTCGTGAAACACGTGATAAAATTATTTCTTTTCTCTTTCCAGTGATACTGGTGGCTGTTATTCTCTGAACGATAGTGTGGACGGTCGGGAAAACCTATTTTTGGGACGTATCTTCTCTGAAACTCCAGCTCGATGTGCCTTCGCAGGTCACTGTACGACTACAGGCCGAGTTCATAGACACACACATACACATACTCGGATTTGATTATAGGATTCACTTTACTCTTCCATGGTCACGCGAAGAGAGTTGCACAGCAGTGTGTGATATTACCAGATTACCACCAGGAAGCGGATCTATACTTGTCTCAAATAAGGAGAGCAATCAATCATTTTTTATATCCATCGCTCGTAATACAGCAGGGACAGTTGATTTTCGTACTCCTATTCGGGTCAATTTTCTCAGTGATGGAGACGTCTCTGGCATTTCTGCCCGATGACTCACAGAGGAAGAGAAAAAGGCTTTAGGTGATATTTCTTTTGAGAATAGAGTGGATGGTATTTATGTTGTTGCAAGGGAATGAAAGGATGTTTTTTATGATAGCATCACACGTCAGATTTTCACGCCACCAATTGATGTTCAGCGTGTTTATCGTGGAACGAAAGAAGGGAAGTATCTCCTCGTTACTGGAGGGGGTATAACTCTCTGGGATCGATACGGGAGGGAATCCATGACAAAAATGACTGATACAGATCAGGACGTATTGCATCTTGCATGGAATGCTAATAGCACCACATTTACTTATAAAAATAACACGCAAACACTGTCTGGAAAATGGTTTCCACGGGTAGACATACAAAATAGAAAACTTTTTTCAGATGGTCAGAGGATTATCGAAATACAGCTTCTCGACAAATAAGTTCATACATATCTTTTTATGACCAGTATTTTTCTAGTACTGAGGTATATTTGTCAATTTTTCTTTTTGATTTTCCGTGGTCTTCCGATATACTGTCCCCGTAATCAGTCGAAAACGCAAGAATTTGGATATCCAGGTTCTTTTTTTTACCCAGAGTTTCTCTATACTCTTTTGGCTGATGAAGATTTATTCTTCGTTTTAATTTTTCACTTGAATAAGAATTATGCTTGATCTCAAGAAAATAGAAGCAGCTATCAATCATATCGCTGCAGAACGTGGTCTCCGTCGTGAAGACCTCGTCGAAATCATCGAATCTGCTATCCGTACTGCCTATAAAAAAGATTACGGAACTAAGGATGATATCGTGAACGTCAAACTCGATTTCGAAACAGGCGATATCGCTGTCACGCTCGAGAAGACTGTCGTCGAAGAAGTCACGAATCCAAACACAGAAATCAGCAAGGCTGAGCTTGGTGAAGATGCGGATGCATTTGATATCGGTGATATTATCGAAATCGATGTCAGTGATGTTCTCCGAGACAATCAACAGGTCTTCGGTCGTATCGCTTCCCAGGCTGCTCGTCAGGTTATCATTCAGAAAATTGGTGAATCTGAAAAGGCAAAAGTCTATGAAATCTTCAAGGACAAACAGGGTGAAATCGTGAATGTCCGCGTCGATATGGTTGAGAACGATCGTGTCTTCGTGGAATTCAATGGTTCTCAGGTGCTTCTCCCAAGAGGTGAACAGGTCAGCCGTGATAAATATACACCTGGTATGCGTCTGCATGTCTTCGTCAAAAAAGTAGAAGATGAGGGGCATGGTGATCCAAAAATCATCCTTTCTCGTAAGGATCCACAACTCGTCGCAAAACTCTTCGAACTCTCAACGCCAGAACTCGAGGATGGAACCATTGAAATCGTCAAAATCGTTCGTGAACCAGGATTTAAAACAAAAATCATTGTTGCCTCAGAATTTGAAGAAGTAGATCCTGCTGGCGCCCTCATCGGTCCAAAAGGCATCCGTGTTAAAGCGGTCGTCGAAGAGCTCTCAGGAGAAAAAGTCGATGTCATCAACTATACCGACAATGCACGTGAGCTCGTCGCACAAGCTCTCAACCCTGCTCGTATCCTCGATGTCCAATTCGATGAAGAAGGTGTCGCTCAGGTCTCTGTTCCAAAATCTGAAGAAGTCCGTGCTATCGGTCGAAGTGGAGGCAATGTTCGTCTCGCTGAACAACTCACTGGCTACCGTATTCGTCTCATTGGTGTAGAAGAAGAAGGAATTGCTGCTGAATAGGTATCATTTCACAGATATTAAAACTTATAAAACTTTCTTATGGCTGATAAAAAATATATCGGTGGATCTGCAAAAGCAGTATCAACTCAGTATGGTGAAATCCTGAATCTCTCTCTCAAACTCGAAGATATGCAGGCAATCGTAAATGAAAAGGGTTACGTCAATATGACCGTCCTCAAACGCAAGGAACCAGGACAATATGGTGATACACACTATGTCGTAGAAAATGACTACCAGAAAAATCGTGAAGCAAATGGTGGAGCGCCAACAGGTCCTTCAACAAAGGCTGCCGAAATGGATGTGCCTTTTTAGCCTCGAAATCCCCGACACACGACATACTCCTCGAAGCTTCTATCCCGACACGCGTCGGGCTTGATGGTTTGGATTTTGTTAAACATTGTTTTTGCTTTTTGGAGAACCTGAGAGAGATCTCGACCGACAAATATTTTCATCACGAGATTTCCTCCTGGAGCGAGGAGTTCTTCGGCGATTTTTAAGACTTCGAGGCAGAGCATAGCGCTGTTATACTGGTCATCATCATTGCGACCAGTTGTTTTTGGAGCAACATCTGATGTGATGAGGTGAAAATACCTCGTCCTTATTTTTGGATTATCGTTGACTCACCAGACACCAGCTTCTTCCTTTGTTTTTTCGATTTCTTTGCCTTCCATTTGTACTTCTCGGAGGAAATTTTTCATTTCTTGATGTGAATCAGAAGAAGTCATATCTCCGACGAATGTTTTGATATTTTTCTGAGGGAATTTATCGACATTTTGGAGATCGATACCGAGTACACGTCCTTCTGGGCCAACGGTTTTTGAGAGAACCTGGAGCCAGCTTCCTGGTGCACAACCGAGATCGAGTACGACCATGTCTGGCTTTATGATGCCTGTTTCTTCTTGTATTTGTATGAGCTTAAAAGCACTTCGAGCACGATAACCAGCCGCTTTTGCTTTATGGAACCAGACATCCTGAACTTGATATCCAGCTTTATTGGCCACACGAGGTGCGATGATTTTTGGCTTTTTCTTCATAATTATAACTCCGATTGTAGTGATACATGTGGAAAAACAAAGACCACTTTTCTTTGATTATCATTTTCAGGTGTGGTATTTTAGAGATATGTCTCTCGGAAAACTACAAGAAACACCAGAAATACTCCAGCCTCAGATTAAAAATGAGGTACTTCGAGGCATCAAAGATCACACGATAGGTCCTGAGTGAGCACGTGTCCTCATAGTTGATCCGGGTGAATATCGAGCGTCTTCGAGTATTGGTATGATGGCAGCTATGGTAGAAGCGGGGATTGAACCGACCGATTTTGATCATATTATTTTTGCTTCTTCCGGGTCTTTTGCTGGTATGGGTTTTGCTCTTGGTCGTATGCCTAACATGGTGAAGTATTGCGAAGATCATGGTCCTTCTGAGACTATTAGCTTTCCTACTTTGACCGCATCAGTTGTGCCAAATGTTCTTAATGCAATTAATTCGATAGATGCTATTCCTGCATCCATCAGAAAATTGGTATGAAGATTCTCCTCTAGAATCACTCGCCTACTTGAGAAATCTGTCGGTAAAAAAATAGAAAATATACTCCAAGTAGAGGATCTTCTTTCTGGTGTTCTCACTGGGGAAAAGCTCCAAAAACCAGAGGATTGGTACAAAAAACCTGTTTTACCAAAAGATTATCACAATCCAAGACCAGATGGCCGAAAAAATCCTGTTATTCATGTCGTAACAACCACGACGTGAGAACACCCAGAATCTCGTTATATACGATCGGATACTGCGACACCAGAGGAATTCCAAAAGGCGCTTGCTGCTACTCTCACGATACCTCGTTGGTCAGAACCGATACGGAAAGTAGGAGAAGAGGAATTGATTGATGGCTACTTCTCTGATCCAGTGATGTATGATTATGCTCGTACATTATGAGGAGCGCACATCGTGAAACTCGGTAATCATAATGGTCCACATCTTGTTCCAGAGAGTAGCGAAAAAGCTATCTCCTACTGGCTCGATAAGTTTCCATTTTTAGCTAAATTTTATGCAAAAAAACGTCCGCATGACATCCATCAACAAATGCAGAGAATGTATGATGATGAGAAAAAATGAACAGTAAAAATTCTCTTTGCAGAACCACTTCCAGATGCTTTTGAAAATCCACTTCTGACTGGAAGAAAAAAATTATTTTATGAAAATATACTCACTGGTTTGCAGGCAATGCGCTCTATGCTTCTCGATGAGAAATATACATTACCAGAACTTCGAACCGTGAAAGAAAAAACACTTTTTGAGACGCTGGATGAATTATTAGAAGCCTTATATACAATTTATTCGATTGGGAAATAGGCTATTGTAATGCCCCTATTTCGTCTATAATAGAGATATGAAAACCCTCCCTCTCCAGTTCTCTGCGCGGGGCATCATCACAGATCGTGATGGCAGGATACTCCTCGTGAAGCATGCGACACATAAACCATGGACGCTTCCAGGAGGCCACGTGGAGGCGGGGGAGACATTTCAACAAGCGATGATTCGAGAAGCAAAAGAAGAACTCAGTATAACAATTGAGCTTGTTGGTATTATCACGCTCTGTCAGGAATCACATATTACGACTTTACCTGCTCCAGTACGAGTACAGATTATTGAGTATATCAATGATCGATGACCACAGAAAAAATATGAAGAATTTTTCCTTGCTCATGTCATCAGCGGGGCTATCGTACCTCAGGCGTCTGAGATAGCTGAATATGACTGGAAAACTCTTGATGAAATTCGAGATCTCTCATCAGAAAATATATATAATAATATCCGTGAACTCATCCTCAGTGTTCCGTTCTAATTTGACAAAAATTTCATTCGTCTAAAATAACATACATGCGTCAATCAAGTTCACTTCTTCTCGTGCTTCTTCTTTCCCCTCGGGAGAGTTAGTTTGTTGCGAAGAAAAATCACGCACTTTCCACTCTCCCTGAAACGGGAGAGTTTTTTATTTTTTTTATGGTAGCAACATATACATTTCATAGCCATGATACACCATGAGAATTTGGTTGACGAGTTATAAAAGTATGTACATCCTGTCATCACCTTCGTGGTAGAACTTGTCAAAAAATAAATCAGGTATGCCCTGCTATGCAAAGAATGGAGCAGGCTTGGTTGACCTGAAAAGTTCTCTGTTTTTGAGGAACAATGAATGATGATGGGTGTGGTTTTCTTAATGGTAAAACACATTAATTTATGTCTCACAATTCTTCACTCCTTCTCGTCGTGCTTCTTTCCTTTACTCGGAGAGTGAGTTAGACGTATTATACTTCTTTCGCCTCTCCGCATCGGAGAGGTTTTTTTTATTTTCTACACTTATGTTCACATTCTTTTTTCTTCTGTATCGCCCGCTGGTATTTGTGCGCCGAGGATAACTTTTATTTTTTTATTTTATCTTTTATGTCACACTTTATTCATCCAGATCATCACGATCAAATATACGTACCCGCTGCGCCTATTTCCGCTCGAGAATTAGCTCTTCATTTGCAAAATGAGTTCCCAGGACAGATTTTTGCCATCATACAACATTCATGATTTGCTCCTCGATGTATCAAATTGGTAGAGGATATTCGTAGCAAGATTCACCTCTGAATGGTTCATATTCTCCCACATGGACACGCTGAAGAAACAGAATTGCTCATAGATGGCCAATTTATGGGTCTCACAGCGGATATTGCTCATGAATCAATCTAAAATGACAAATAGTATTGCACTCCTTCTCGCCCTTCTTCTTTCCTACCCATAGGAGAGCTATTAAGGCGTGCTATTATTTCACCTTTTTACCTCTCCATATCCGAGAGGTTTTTTATTTTTTTATTTTCTTCTTATGTCAGATATTATTTTTTCTCCATTCTCTTATAGTCATACTTCTCATGGAAGTGTTGAATGTCGCCATATCCATGCAGATAAAGTATGTCAGGTTTTATGAAGAGATTGTCCATTTTATTGAGCTGCTTTTTCTGCAGAAGGATCTCACCCACTCTGATGCTTAAATACGTATACAATTATTCAAAGACAATCACAGTTAGTAGCATTAGAATGTTCCCGCATGTTACGTACCAGACACAGTTCGCGCTCTATAGGAACGCATATTCACTATTTACCGTGTCACTGTAGTCGTAAAACCGATGTTTCTGTAAATAAACAAGATGATACTTTGTGGCATTTTGATAAAAAAGATGGAAACATCATACACAGACAGTGCGGAAAAGTTATTTTTGAAATAAAGTAATATCGCTATACTGCCAATATGAACTACCGAAAAAACCCACAACTTCAAAAACTGGTTTCTATCTTCCTCGAAAAAAATACACACATCAATCTCTCCGCAATTCGTGATGAAGAGGGTGTATGGGTGAAGCATATCGAAGACAGTCTTGTGACTGTGCCATTATTTGAACAATTTTGAGACAAAAAACTCAAAATCCTTGATCTGGGAACTGGTGGAGGATTTCCAGGTTTACCCCTTGCGACAGTCTTTCCACAGCATGATTTCACTCTCCTCGATGCTACTCGAAAAAAAGTAGATTGCGTCCGAGAGTTTGCTAAGGTACTTGACCTGAAGAATGTGACACCGGAGTGGGGAAGAGTCGAGGATCTAGTATCTGCGACGATGAAAGAAGAGAGAAAGCATAATAAAAATGGTATTATATTTATGGATGGTACGCCATCGACAAGCGATCACTACGATCTCGTCGTGACTCGGGCTGCTGCTTATATCGATGATCTCTTTACGTGGATCAAACCTCTTCTCAAAGCCGACGGTCGAGCGTGGATATACAAGATGGCATCAGAAGAAGAATGGAATGATGCTCAGTTAATCGCTAAAAACCGGGGTATGATACTCACAAAAGTTCTCACTTATAACCTCGCTGATCAAGAGCGGTGGATCATTGAGATAAGGAAAAAATAGAAAAATTTCCTTTTTCCTAGAAAATTATTATAGTTCCTTCATGCAAATATTGTTTACAACAAAGACTACTAAGACCATTCTCATATCGAGGGGGTAGTTTTTGTCTAAAATTAATTTTTCAAAACCCTCTCACATCGAGAGGGTTTTTTATTACCAATATACCATGTCTTCCCACCTTTATTTTATTACAACGACCACCAAGAAACCGCCAAAGCGGGGAGGATAAAATAGTGTTTTTTATTCTCGACTCCGCTTTCAAGACCTGAAGCGGAGTTTTTATTTTATTATTTTATTGTTATGTCACCTGATTCATTACCGCCACGAGTACTCAAAGTATGAGGCATTCAAGCAGCTCGAATTTCCGATACTGCACCGTTGATTCAGCGTCTCAGAGGAAATTGACCACTTTCAGTTATTCTTTCAGCTCCAAATACAGACCAATTTCGTACTACGAATGTACTGATAGATGCAGCTCAAGCGTTATCTGTTGGAGATACGAAAAAATCCAAAGAACTCCTTCTTGCTGTGCAGGACTTTGTTCTTCATACTGTGTGTGAATCTCTCAGAGAGAGTCCTGTTTTTAGATCAATTGAACGAGATATAAAACATCTTTTTCAGAAATATTTTGCAGATATGGATTTCTATACAAAAGAGAGATCACCAACTGCACGCTTTTTTACTCGATGACCAGAAGAGTCCAATGATTTCGTTGCTTCAGTATGGAAAAAACCAGCGCACAGTGGTCGTGGAGGTATAGGGAGACTCCATGTCGTCGTACCATTTATAGAACTAGGGGAAAATATTTCTGCTATTATTTATAGTCATTTGACAGGCGGGATATCTGTCACGAGCCGATCATGGATGCAGGAGGAAATAAACACGGTTCATCGCAGAGTCAGAGAAAGTCATAATCTCATCATATCTGGGGCACTTCGCATGAATCCGAAAGACAGAATGTTGTCACGTTTCGGAAGGGGTTACACCGATGCAAATGCAGGGAGGTTAGCTGTTGGAGCTTGAGCAGGGCTTTTGGTTCATAAAGAATTTCCCGTTTGTACTGCTGATCCACGGATTGTGAATGGTTCGAGCCAACCAATACCCGAAGCCTCTATGTCAACACTTCGTGCCACTCTTCATCCCCTTATTGGTGCTCAATTTCTCAATCAACATGTGTTTGCAAATGGTGAACCAGTAGATATCGAGGTGGGTGATTTTGCTTCAGAGAGGATAACACGGGTGCGACGATGAGATATTTCCGAGGCTTTACCGCTGATTCAGAAGGGGCCACAAGTTCAGCGAACGACAGAGGGCATCGATTTCTGAGGCGTCCCTCTTGCTCTTCAAAAAGGAGGAGATGAATGTGTTATATCAGTCGTCGATCACTCTCCACGAAGTGAAGAGAGAATTCGTGAACTGAGGAGAATTCTCGGAGGAGTGAACATGATCCATGCCTTGAACGATCGTGTGGCATCAGTTTTAGTTCCTTATGATCACGCTGATGTTATACTTCGCCATATTCATCAGAAAATGTGTGAAAGTTAGAAAAATCTATGAATAAGTGTACTATACCCCCTTCATCGTGTCTGAAAATATTCTATATCTTGTGGTTTGAGAAGAGCTTTCGTCATCAGTCGAAAAAGACATGCGCGGAGGAGTATTTGCTTGGAATCTGGGGGGAGAAGTGCATATGCTTCTCCTCCTCCGTTTTCCCATACAATAGAGTCTGCGATGAGTATCGCTTCAGCATATTCTCGTGGACGATAATCGAGAGAAAAATCTATTACGACGGGTGTAAGAGTTTCATGAAAGAGGATATTTCCACAAAGATCACCATGGATAATCTGAGAGGGAAATGAAAGAGGTTTTAGTCATGTCATTATGCTCTGAATTGTTTTGTATATTTCTGGGTGTATATCCAGAGGAAGTTCTCTTTCTCACCACACTATTGCGTGTGCTTGCGACCAGGGGGAGTCACTTGGCTTCCAGTTTTCTGGTATGTTGACCTGAGCGAGGATATCATGAAGTTCTTTGGCTATATGATATTTCTCTGTGATTCTGCCAGTTACTTCTTCACCAAGCTCAAAATGGGTACATCACCATCCTCGATAGGTATAGAGACCATCACGTGTAGTATGATGACGAGAGATACGAAAATTTGCTGGATTGAGTTGATTCACGATCATAGAGATTCATTCGTATGATGCTTCATGTGGCTTCAAGACGCCATCTCCAGCTCGCCAAGAATTCCCTTGTCCGCCTGGGAGTGGTACGGCATTGTGCGGGAGTCAAAATGCATCGAGGACGTCGAGAGGTATCATTAGCGAAATATTTTTCTTATGCGACTGATGAATTGTAGTACCTTCAAAGTAAAGGGTTTAAAAATCATGACTCTTTCACTCATCCAGTGTTTTTTTTCGGGATTAAATCTGAGTTTAAATTCTGTCACACCAGCGAGTTTTCCTTTTCCGTCAGCCGAAATGCCCAGAAAATCATAGGTGGTACATCATCGACGAATACCTTCTTCCATGGCATTCCATTGGAGAAGGTAGGTAGCCATATCACGACGAATGGCTGTGTCACTGGAAGAAGCACCATAATAGTAGATCGCCATATCACCAAAGTATGCAAATATTCCGGCTGCATGAAGTGTTCCTTCTTTTTCTGCTATCAGTAAGCCTCATGCATTCTGTGACTCAAGCGTTTCTACGAAATGCTTGTAATATGTCAGGCTATTGTGGGCAAAACCATCACGTTTGGTTGTTTCATCGAGAAGACGGTAAAAAGCGTCAAGGTATGTCGTATCGTTATATTTGTCTAATCATCTTACCCATCTGGCTGTGACTCAGCGTTTTTGAGCGAGGCGTATATTGTAGCGACCTTTTTCAGCGAAACTGGCAAGGAGTTCTTCCTTTGGTGTCGTGAGATTGAGAAGCGCTGTGACTGGTTCTATAAAACGTCGAAATGGTGCTGCATGACTCTGAAATAATTCGAACGAAAAAGAGTTGTCAGTGTCGTCTCCGAGAGGTTCGATTTGGAGAAAAAGATCCTTTTCTGAAGCGATATTATCGCGAATTGAGCCTATTAAATCTTCTGTTATAAGAGTTGGGCGAATGCCGAGAATATAGAGACCAGAATACCCCTTCCATATGCTTCTGCGTTCGATAAGTATGCTGTTTTTATCATTTTGAACTACGAAAACGTCAGCTTGCTGTGTTTTTATGAGTATTTCGGCCCAAAGAGGGGATTGCCAGAAACTTTCTTTATTCATCGAAATGCCTTTTAAATCAGCAATACTCTCTATTTTTGTATAATTAAAATTAAAACTTGACATAATGTAAAATATAATTCATAATATGCTTGTTAAGTTTTACTTCCTAGATTCATCTATATGTCAGTACATGCTTTTCATACACCATATACAATTCAGGTCCGAAAGCAATATCACGACAAGCTCGAGCTTATCATCGCTGGAGAACTCGATGAGACAAATGCTGATGAAGCTTTTGCCGAGCTCACCCATACGATAGAGAAGAAGCATGATTATAAGCATATTGACTGCGATTTCTCAAAACTCAGTTATACCAATTCGACGACACTGGCCTATCTCACGGAGTTTATCGCTCGTACTCACCGAACAGGGAAGACCATATCATTTAAGCGTGTTCATCCAAAGACACAGTACATATTTGATATGATTGGACTCTCAAAAGTGACAGACAAAGTGGCAGCCTAATTATTCTGTAATATCTCTACAATAACACCTCGCAAGAGGTGTTATTTTTTCATGTATTTCTTCTTTTCTGTTTCCTCCATTTTCTCAATCGCATAGCGGAGCATCGTACGAGGCATTTTCGTGGCATATTGATCGAGGAAACCACGGAGTTCATCCATCGAGCATCGCTTTCCCACTTCACGAAGCATCCAGCCAACCGCTTTATGGATAAGGTCGTGCTTATGTGTCAGCATTCGTTCAGCGATGTATACCGTGAGTTTTCCATTGCCTTGTTTGATCTGATGAAATGAAGCGAGGACGATGATACGATTAACCCAGAGATTCGAACTAGCGATACATTGAGTGATAAAATCGACTCTTTCTTCATGTGTGAGTTCATACTGGATATATGGGCCAATAATATGTTCACTTGAGCCATCAATCAAATCCCAGTTATTAATACCAGAAACATGCTGCATATAAAAACGTGCTAATTCCTTGAGTGGATAGACTTTTTTCTGGGTAAAATAGACGAGAATGAGGACTCCAGCGAGACGTACTTCGTGATATTCACTCTGGAGAAGCACATCCACATCTTCGAGCGTCATCGAAGAGGCATATTTTTTGACGAGTCCACGAGTTTGTGGGACGGTGAGACCGAGGAAAACATCGCCTTCTCCGTAGTCTCATTTGCCTGTCTTGAAAAATCCCTGATAGACTTTTATCTTTTCAGGGTTTTTGAGAGCGAGAATTTCCGAAATGAGGGATTTGACAGACATTACAGAGGCTTAAATATGCTCCATTTGTAGCCAAATGGATCACGGATAGTACCAGAACGCATACCCCATGTCTGATCAGCGACAGGGGATACTTCTTCTGCTCCAGCTTCTATTGCTTTTGCAAAGACTCCGTCTGGATCAGAAGTTTCAAATGATATGGACATATGAGCTCCACCGAGTGTTCGTGGACTATTCACACCAGGGATACAGAGCTCTTCACAACAAAATATGAGCGTCTCGCCGAATCGCAGATTGGCATGGTAGAGTTTACCACTTGCTTCGTCATCGTGCTGCATCTCGACAACGGCACCAAAGACATTTTTATACCACTCAATCGCTTTGTGAGCGTCGGGAAGATTGATACAGAAGGTAAGAGTTTGAGACATAGATGTTAAATGAAAGATAATATTAATTTTTATACTGCTTTAATTCTTCCCGTGCTTTCTCGATTTGTCTGAGTGTGACTTCTTTTTTCTCTTGTGTGAGACGGATGACATTTTCGGGAGCTTTATTCACAAAAGTTGGATCGGTGAGTTTTATCTCGAGCATGCGAGCGTAGTCTTCTTTTTCTGCGATGAGCTTCTCAAGACGCTCGATATCGTCATCATGGCTACAAGCACTCGTATCGACGAAGACCTCGACCTCTCCTGCCATACCATAGGTATATTTTTCACGAGAGAGTCCATCTTTGGTGAGTGTGAATTCGACGTCACTTGCTTTTCCGAGACCAGCGATGAGTGCGATATTTCGTTCGAGAACAGCACGATCACGAGGATTGGCATAGATGACGACGCCGACTGCTTCGCCTGGTTTGATTTTACGATCACCACGAATTGTGCGGATAGTTTTCACAACTTCAAAGACTGACTTGATGAGTTCTTCACTTTCGGCATCGATTTCAAAAGGACATTCAGGCCACTCTGCGTCAATAATTGTCTTCTTTGGGACGAGGATACCTGAGAGTGCTTCTGTGACAAATGGGATATATGGATGCCAGAGTTTCAGAAGCGTGAGCAGTGTATACATCATCACCTCTTTGCCATATTTTGATTCGTCTTTTGAGAGCTTGAAGCATTCGATTGCGTAATCAGCGAATTCGTCACGAGTAAATGACATGAGTTTTTCGCCCATCATTGAGAAATCATATTCCTCCATACCGCGAGTCACATCGAGGTTTGTTCTCTTGAGCCTTGTAAGTATCCATCGCTCGTAGTCGAGGAGTTTGCTCCAGTTTTTTGTGAGTGTTTTTTCGAGTTTCGTGATATCGGTTTCGACACCTTTTCCTTCGTCCACATTCATCCAGACAAATCGTGCGACATTCCAGAGTTTATTCAGAAATGTCTGATTATTTTTCACGAGGTCGAGAGAGAATCGAAATGGATTTCCAGGAGTATTTCCGACGATGAGAGACAGACGGAGGGCATCAGCAGAATACTGTTTGATGACTTCTATTGGATCGATACCATTGCCGAGAGATTTCGAGAATTTTCGCCCTTGATCGTCCGTCACGAGACCGTGGAGATAGACGGTTTTAAATGGTGTCTGACCCGTGAGTCCGTAACCAAATAGAAGCATACGAACGACCCAAAAGAGAAGAATATCATGTCCTGTTTCGAGGACTTGTGCTGGATAAAATTTCTTGAAAAGTTTCCCAGGATCCTCCATCGTCCAATCGAGGACAGAGAAAGGCCAGAGTGCAGAAGAAAACCACGTATCGAGTACGTCTTCATCTCGGATGACATTGCCTGCACCGTATTTTTTTATCAGCTTACTTGGATCATCCGTGACACCGAGGAGATTTCCTTCTTTGTCGTAATAGGCTGGTATCTGATGGCCCCACCAGAGCTGACGACTGATACACCATTCGTGGAGGTTTCCCATCAATGTCTCAAATATCTCACCATACCGAGAGGGGATAATCTCGAATTCTTTTTTTGCCCATCCGGCCATGACTTTTTCAGAGAGTTTTTTGCTATCGACGAACCACTGTGTTGAGACGATAGTCTGTACACGGACACCGCCACGCTCTGAATATCCAACCTGCGATGTATGTGGTGTGACCTTCATGAGATTGCCACGTGCTCGAAGCATCTCGATCATCATCTCACGAGCCTCCATCTCTTTTTTTCCTGCGAAATCACCAGTGTGTTTCATCATCACGCCATTGTTATCGAGCACACGATAATCGAGGGGGAGATTGTGACGTTTTGCAGTCTCAAAATCATTTGGATCGTGGGCTGGAGTAATCTTGACCGCACCAGTACCGAAATCCATATCAACCATTTCATCAGCGATAATGGGGATTTTTCTATTAGCGATAGGGAGAATGGCTGTTTTTCCGATGAGTTTTTTGTAGCGTTTGTCTTTTGGATGAACAGCGATAGCCTGATCGGCGAGAAGTGTCTCAGGACGAGTGGTTGCGACGATGAGTTCTTTATCGACCCCAGAGACAAAATAGGCGATTTCATAGAGAAAACCTGGCTCTTCTCGGTACTCGATTTCTGATTTTGAGATGACGGTTTTATCTTTTGGACAATAGTTCACCATGTATTCTCCACGATAGATGATGCCATCATTGTAGAGTTTTACAAATGTATCAGTGACGAGTTTATTGTTTGCATCATCGAGCGTAAAGCGTTCATGATCCCATGAGACACTTGCGCCCATCATACGCATCTGACCAGTGATAGTTTTGTGAGAATTTTCTTTCCATTCCCATATTTTTTCGAGAAATTTCTCACGACCGAGATCTTCACGGCGGATGCCATCTTTTGAGAGTGCTTTTGCAACGACATTTTGCGTTGCGATACCAGCATGATCGGTGCCTGGTACCCAGAGTGTTTCATCACCCTTCATACGATGGTAGCGTACCATGACGTCCTCGAGAGCGAGCATCAGAGCATGACCCGTGTGGAGAACACCTGTAACATTTGGAGGAGGGAGAGGGATGTAAAATATCTTCCCTGTGCGAGATTTTTGTGGTGCGTAGAGACCTTTTTCTTCCCACATTTTGGCGAGAGAAGATTCAAATTCTGAGGGGGTATAGACCTTTGGAAATTCCATAGTGAAGAGACTTAAAGTAACGAGAATGTGATTATTTTATGGTCTGTCCAGGAAATGCAAAAAAATCCGCTCGAAAAAGCGGATTTTTGTGGGGTGATGTGAACTTTTTTAGTCTCTTTTTTCTTCTTCCATAAGAATACGCGCTGTTGATGATGTAGTACCTCAGATGACTGTTCGAGTCGTTCAATGCATAGGTATTGAGAATGCTTTTCTGAGAGATTCAGGAGCGGCAGGCATGTTATTTGCAAAATGGAGAGTTTCAGAATAGTGCCCCTCTGTGTCGTGCATTGTCATAGAATACAAGGTGATAATTAAGTTGCGTCACTATAAAACTTTTTTTTAAAATGCAAGTTTCTTATTTTTGAATACAAAAAATCCCACCAGATGGTGAGATTTTGAGAGTTACGTGTTACTATGCCTTTTCTGTCGGATCGTAGATAGCCGTCATTGGTCCACCGGTGTCGATAGCATTGCAAGTACCGAGTTCGTAGAGATCTGGACTGAGTACGGTAGGGTCAGAAGTACTGACATCATCTTTCTCATATTTTGGAATGTTGTTTGTGCTTTCAAATGTTGTTGCAAGAATGTAGCCAGTTCGTCCATCACATGTTGCATATTTGTATCCACATGGAGTGACAGTCCCATCTTTTTTGAGACAAGCAGAGGTACCATTGAGTTTATCGATGAGCTTTTTACCAGCGACGTCTTTGATTTTGGTGGCGAGATCAGCTGCTGTTTCTGGGACGATACCAGTTGATTGAATAGAATCGAGAATGACGACATTGAGAGCTCCGAGATCGGCGATACGTGTTGTATCACGAGCTGATTTGATAAATTTACCATACTGTGAGATACCAGACGTAGCCAGGATAGCTATGATAGCAAGTACGACCATCAATTCCACGAGCGTAAAACCTTTTTGATTTTTCATAGAAAGGAAACAAAATAGAATAACGGGACTATTCTAGGCAATTTTTATTATTTTGGCAAGAAAAAAGAAGACTTTTTATAAAAATCATGCCTCGATTATTCTTTCTAGGACTCTCTTTCTGCTCTTATTTTTGATTTTACTCCCATGCATCTCATCATCGCCCCTTCTGATATATATTATCTTACAAGAGTTCAATCGCATGATCCTGGAGAGATCATGATTCTGTATTCTTCTGAGAAATCAGTCATTTTTTGTGATCCTCGAACGAGTGGATTGTTTGATGTGAAAAAATATACCATTGTTGATCGTCCAGAGAAATGGGGAGAAGTATTGTCACAGCAAAAAGTTCTCGAAATCGATCCACAATATCTCACGGTATCGCTCAAAGAAAAAATCGAAAAATACGGTCCAAAAATTACACTACAGCGTAGTCCTATTGCACAACAGAGAATGATAAAAACACCTGAAGAAATAGAAAAACTGCGACTATCACAGAGTAAAAATAAGAGCGTATACGAGCATATACTTCCTTTTCTCGTCTGTGGTGTATCGGAGAAGGAAATCGCACGAAAGATACTTATTCTCGAACTCGAACAAGGTGCCAGTGGTCCAAGTTTTCCTCCTATTGTTGCTTTCTGAGAAAATTCAGCGATTCCTCATCATAGCCCGACAGAACGAAAACTTACAGCAAATGATATTATCCTCCTCGATATGTGACTTATCTACGAGGGATATTGTTCGGATATGACACGCATGGTGTATCAGAGCGGTATTCCAGATGAAGCAAAAAAAATAGGAGAGCTCGTGACAGAAGTGACTCATGCAATCATACAATGGGCAAAACCGGGCATGAACATAGCCGATATTGATAAAAAAGCTCGGGAAATGCTCGGAGAATATGATAAATACTTCACACACTCGCTCGGACATGGCGTCGGTATCGATATTCACGAGGCACCAGGAGTGTCGTCTAAATCATCGGAAAAACTCGAAGAGTGAATGGTAATCACCATTGAGCCAGGTATCTATATACCGGGAAAATATGGGGCACGATATGAGGAGATGTGTCTGGTGACAAGTAGTTGACTCCTAGCCTTGTAAATAAACAGTTGGCCTTTTTACGTCTCATCCTGACTGTCGGAGAAAATTTTCCCAAACTTCAGGAGTATTATCTTTTTCAAATTTATTTCCTAGCTGGATTACTGTTTCTTCTGATAAGAGGGGTATTTTTAAACATTTTTTTCGAACAATATCTAAAATAGTGTCCTGATCATCTATTTCATGCAAGCCTATATGGTGTCTTGTTACTTGTGTTTCTGATTTTAATGGTTCATAGAAATTCGGTAATTTTCAACTTCCCAAAATCACACTATTTCAAATTACATGATCAATAAAACCATATTCCGAATCTATACCAAAGTGTATTTTTGGTCATCAGACTCACTTGAGCTCATTGATGACCATTTCTCAACAAATTCATAATTTTCTCAACATATATCAAGTGACTAAGGTATAGTCGAGGCATGTATACATAAAAAAAACATCTCCAGACTGTACTAATTCATTTGGTGACACTCGCCACAATCTTTCTTTTACAAGAATATTAGTTTTTGTGAGAACCTTGTAAACTTCTCCAACAACATTTCGGAGACATTGTAGTTGTCGTTCCAGCTGAAAATCTCAAACTTTTTGAAGTCAAGGTAACAT
>CALEVN010000019.1 GCA_937924685.1 uncultured Candidatus Altimarinota bacterium
GCATATATGCTACTCTAGCAATTGCGTGCCTCTCTGCTTGCGGACCAAAATCTGAAAATCAGATATCATCGGGGAAAAATAATACAACTACAGTACAGAAAGGAGAAAGCGATTCACAACACACAACAGAAGCAAATAGTTCTGAAGCATGGAAACAAAGCGTCATCGATTTTGACGCAAAGAATCCAGAGAAAATTTACGTTTCGAGCTCTTGGAAAAAACAAGTAAATCCTGAGGGGCTAAAGGCTATTTTATGAAAGAGAAATTACGATGAATATTATGCCATTTTCACCAATATAGGTATAGTGAAAATCACAAAAAGTAATTCAAAAAGTGGCTACAGTATAAATGGCATAAGTAATCCAGACATCCATGATACAGATCTCTTTGATTTTTTGGCTACATACAATACAGAAGAAAATGGTATGGAATTTTTAACAGCTGGAAATTATTTTTGAGAACCGGACACAGAAATGAGACAGCCAGAAAATACACCAGAAAATTCTCCCCAACCAGAAAAAATTACAGAAAAACCACATCAAACACCTCACGATAAAATGGTGTTGTGTAATATGCAAAACATGATGGGATTACGTTATTGATATATGATGAAAGATGGATCTTTTGTTGCAAAAATGAACTGGAAAACTGATTGGAAAAAAGAAAAATCATATACTGGCACTCCGAGTGATGGTGAACAACATAAGAATATGATGGTGAATTGTATTTCTTATCTCCAGCATGCCTATAAATTAAATGAAAATCCAGTTCTCTGAAATGCGTGGAAAACTATTTGTGATAGAGACAATTATCCGTCTGATGTAGTTTTTCATAGTAACACACTCCATGATCTCTGGAATACGAAACATACCGATATTATTTACGGCATGATGTTTGACTGGGTTTATTCAGGTCGACCTCTCGAACTCGGACTCATAGATACTTCATGAAATATACCAGATATATCTGCTTTTCTACATGCAGCAACCGAAGACCTCACCGAATATGAACAATACGCAAAACAGCCAAAACAATACTCCACAGAAGTTTTGCAAGTATCACCACATCTCTCCTATATGAAATTTCAGAGAGGTGATAAAGAAGGTATAAGTACTGTAATTGAAATAATTAAAAAAGAATTCATCCCGGAGCCATGAATGACCTGCCATCTCACCCGCGACAATCATCACTCCATTACCCTCGTCAATGAGAACGGAGAAATAGTATCATACAATGCATGAGCTATATGAACCGCAAAAGACTGAAAGCCTCTACCTCAAGAACTATGGAAATTTGGTAAAGAATCTCTTTTCAGTGACTTATTGTGAATAAAGTGAAGTGGTACTAGCAACCTCGCAGTGTCAAAAATACATCAGGAAATGGAAACAAAAAAGTAATTACACTTCACTCGCTCATTGTTTATAAGTTTTTAGTAATGGGCAATTATTAGTGCAATGAAGCAGTTCATCCACAACTTGCCAAGCAGCACGAACACTATCCCATCGGACAAAATAAGAAGCATCACGTGCTATACCCTTTTCAATTAATGTTTCATACGCATTGTTCTTATTGTCAGAGGTTTCTGCAAATATTTTCTCACTACCATCACGAAAAACAAATCGAACTGAACTCTCTTTTCGATCAAGCGCTTTCCCTGTTTCGAGGATAATCTGTGTATCCATCCAGTGAGGATTATCTATGGTCAGCTGAGTACGTATATAGGTTTCCGTGCGCGATCCTGAGGCAACTCATGATGTCTCACGGTATCACTCATATTGACCGAGAAGGATATCGTGTCGAGGATCGAGGAGAAGTGGGGCTATAGAACTAATCGCCTGAAATATGCGATCTCGGATATCACTCGGATCAGAAGAATGTGGCGTTTGCATGGTTGCGAGAGCAAGCATTTGAAGGAGATGATTCTGAAGAAAATCTCTAGTTGCACCACTCTTATCATAGTATGAACCCCGATCTTCAATCGTGATATTTTCTCGTGCTGTCACATAAATCTCACTCACTCGAGAACTATACCATTTTTCACCCTGTTCTAGTCTGTACTGCATCACTTCCCTGACGAAATTTTTCCCAAGATAATGATCAACTCGATAAATCTGATCCTCATGAAAAACGTGCTGTAGTTCGAGATTCAGGGTAATGGCAGTTTTCAGATCATGACCAAAAGGCTTTTCGATCATGATGCGAGTATTTGCCCCATTCAAATCAACTGAAGCCAATCAGCGAGCAACAGCAACAAAATATTCTGGACTCAAACAGAGGTGGTAAGTGATTTCACCAGTTAAAGCTCCTATTGATGAAAGTTGATTTTGAAGGATTGAGTAGTCTCCTTTTTCTATATCAAGCCGCACATAATCTATCGTTTCTGTATGGTTCAGGAGATTAGAATATGGCGCTAGGAAATTACGAAAATCATCACGGCTCCATTCACGTCGGCCGACACATATGAGCCTATCATAGACTCATTTTTGGAGGAGGGTACCGAGAGCAGGAAGTACGTAGCGTGTAGCGAGGTCGCCTGTAGAACCAAAGAGGACAAAAGTTTTCATGACGGTATTATATGAGTTTTTTGCGCAAATAAACTCCATGACTATACTCCTCTTCTAATGAACATGTTTTTTTGAACCATTGCTATATTTATCACTCTCTATACTGGTTGGAGATATATTCCTGATATTTTGCAGTGAAAAATAAAACCACATGCCTTTTCCTGGCTGCCTTGGACCATACTTACATGAGTAGCCTGTATGGCTCAAATAAAGAATGGAGAAGATATGTGGTGATTTGGGGCGCTGGCAGCGAGCGCTTTTGTATGTGGCGTGATTTTTTTATTATCATTGAAATATGGTGAAAAAAACGTAACTCGTGAAGATAAGATAGCACTGATTTCATGCATTATTTTGATAGTATTTTGGATAGAAGTCCGGAATGATGTATGAGCCGTCGTGCTTGTTTGTATGATAGATACATTAGCATTCTTTCCGACATGGAGAAAATCATTTTTAAAACCACAAGAAGAAAATATCAGTATGTATCTCCTCAGTAGTATAAAGAGCTTTATTTCATTATTTGGATTAAAAAATCCGATACTCGTCAATTGGCTCTACCCTGTTTTTTTGGTTATTATAAATTTTAGTTTTACACTCTATCTCGCTTGGAGACGAAAAATCATCAAAAAATAATATGAACTGGATAGATTCTTTTACATCAAAAAACAAACCCATTGTAGCCCTCGCTCCGATGGATGGATATTGTGATAGTGCTTTTCGATCTATTTGCCATACCGTTGCTCCAGATATTGTCGTTTTCTCAGAATTTTATAGTGCCGACGGGCTTCACCATAATCCCCTTCTTGCGAAGCGTGTTTTGACTCATAATCCAATTGAGCATCCTCTTGTATTTCAGATATTTGGAAATACTCCCGAAATATTTCTCTCGGCTGGTAAAATCATCGAATCCTACGGAGCACAATGAGTCGATATAAATATGGGGTGTCCAGCGAAAAAAGTGGTCAAATGTGGCTACGGTTCAGGACTCATGGTTGATCGTGATCGGGCAATGAAAATCGTGAATATTCTTGCAGAAAATTTACAAATTCCTGTTACCGTCAAAACGAGATTAGGCTGGAACGGATCAGAAGAACTCATAGAATTCGGAAAGGCACTTGAACAAGCAGGCGCGAGTCTCATAACAGTTCATGGACGAACCTACAAACAAGAATACACTGGCGAAGCTAATTGGTTACCAATTCAGGAACTCCAAAAAAATGTCAGCATACCCGTCATCGGTAATGGTGATTGCAAAAATTATGATGATGGAATTGCAAAAATGTGAAACCTAGCAGGCTTTATGATAGCACGAGGGGGTCTCGGAAATCCGTGGTGTTTTCTCCCCGGGAATTACATTCCTACATGGAAGGAAAGACTAGCCGTCATGACAAAACATATGGCCTATATGGTCGAATCAAAAGGAGAAAATCGTGCCTGCCTCGAAATCAGGAAACATTTTACCCATTACCTTCATGGATTTGAGGGTGTCAGAGAATATAGAAAAAGGCTCGCCACGGTCACGAGCGTTACAGAAACTGAGTGAATCTTGAAAGAATTATCAAATATTGACGCATTATCACTTGAGGCTCGCTTATAAGAGTATACTTTTTCTGATTATTTTTAATTACACTATATATGTTTGATTCAGCTCATATTCATGTCATGATCGTTCATTTTCCCATTATGGGAACTTTTCTTGCGATGATACCGCTCCTCTGGTGACTCTACAAAAAAGACAATGGCATAAAATGGATAGGACTTATCATCTTGGGCATATCTCTCGTGGCTATACCTATTGCGACTAGTAGCGGAGAAGGAGCCGAACATGCATTTCTAAGATGAACCACCTCGGTAAAACTAGACCAAAATTGAATAGCTGCGCTCAGAATACACTCTTCTGCTGCCGACTATGCAGCAGCTTTTGGATATGTCATACTAGCGCTTATAGCTCTGCAGGCCTATCTCTGGAAAAGAGAATATACATGGAAAAATAAACTCTTCTTAGCAACAATAATAGGAAACATTTTGCTCATACTATGACTCGGATACGTAGGATATCTCGGTGGAAAAATTCGACATCCAGAGTTCCGCACAACAGGCACATCAGACACGAGCACTACAACACCTGTTGCACAATAGAGAATGTCTCTATAATACGTTAATATGAACCCTGACCCCAGTATCTGAATATTGCTTGGTATAAGTATTACTGCGATTCTTGTAGCATTCAATGCATTTTTTGTCGCCAGTGAATTTGCTCTGGTAAAAATACGTCTCTCACAACTCGAGCTCGAGATAAAACAAGGAAAAAAATGGGCACACCATACAAAACAAATACTATCTCATCTCGACACCTATCTTTCAGGCATACAGCTCGGTATAACTATAGCAAGCCTCCTCTTGGGTTGGGTAGGAGAACCAAGTATTGCGCGGTGGATTAGTTATTTTTTGGAGAAATGAGACATAGCAGTACCAGCAACCATTATACATGCGGTAGCATTTGGTATCGCCCTCTTCTGTATAACACTTATGCACATAGTGTTTGGTGAACAAATCCCAAAACTCGTAGCAATAAAAAGTCCTCTCAAAATCGCATCCTGGATATCATTTCCGCTGATAATATTCCAAAAAATATTTTTCCCATTTATCTGGCTTTTTGATACGATGACTCGATGGATCATGAGAAGTCTTGGTTTTGATGGAAGACCAAATCATGATGTCCACAGCGAAGAAGAGATAAAGCTTCTCCTCACAGAATCAGAAGAAGGGGGTGTCATCGGTGAATCGAGTAATGAACTCATCCAAAATGTATTTGAATTCGATGACAGAACCGTTCGACAGATATATGTTCCTCGAAGTCGTATCTACGCCATAGATATAGATGATGATTTTGAGAAACACTTTGACACCATTATTGTCGAGGGTTATTCTCGTATACCCGTTTATAGAGGTTCGATTGATGAAATAGTTGGTATCGTCTACCTCAAAGACTTCCTCCCTGCTTTCCGAACACAAACAAAGATAGACCTTCATCGTCTCTCACGCCCAGCACACTTTGTTCCTCAAAATCAAAAAATCGAACAACTCCTCAAGGATTTCCAAAAACTCCATATCCAGATGGCTATCGTGACCAACGAACATGGTGAAACAGCTGGAATCGTCACGCTCGAGGATATCATGGAAGAGCTCGTCTGAGAAATCCAAGATGAACACGATACAGAAGAGGAAATAGTCATGGAAAAACGACCAGGAACCTATATTGTCAAAACAGAATCGACCATTGCTGATGCCAATGATTTTCTCCCAATTCCACTTCCAGAGAGTCCAGAATACGACACGGTCTCTGGCTTTATCAATACTATTTTCGGCCGCATACCAAATGCAGGTGAAATGATCGACCACGGAGAATACGAATACACGATTCTTCGCCGAGGGAAAAAAACCGTAGAGCTCATAAAAATGCAGATACAGAAATAAAACTATTGAATATTTGCTTTCTAAAAAAATATAGTGTAGAGTAATTAAGTAATTTACCCTTAATTACTTTTTTATGCCAGAAAAAAAGCCTTACTTTGACAATCTCGTTGGACACAAAGAAGAGATAAGAGGCATTGTAAAACCCCTTGCGGAAAGCGCAAAACAAAAGTATGATCCAGAAGAATTCAAAGAAGCTCCAGCTCAAGTACGACTCAAGCTGGGTACAGAATGGATGAAAAAGCTTGCATCAAGAATGCCAGAAGGTAAAAAAATAGAACCAAATCAGATATGGGCGAGTCTCGGAGTTACCCAAAATACACCTCACGAAGAGGCAGTAGCAATTATTCGTGATTTTCAATCAACACATGGACTCGAGGCAGATGGTATTATAGGTCCTAAAACTCTCGAAGCACTGGATAATGCCAGTGGCGGTGAAGGAAGTTTTAACCAACCAGTTAAAAAACTTAATGCACAAGGTGAAGAAACTGGTGAAACATATGGTACACCTGATTCAACCCCTCCAACTGAAACACCCACAGAAGGAGAAAAAAAACCAAAACTCACTCCAGAACAGAAAAAGGCAAAAAGAGAGTTTAAAACAGCTCAAAATAAATTAACAAAAATAAGAGAGGATCAGAGCATAGTGCAGTGAAAACTGAAAGAATTCAAAGATAAAAAAGGAACATTAGAAGAAGATGTAAAAACAAAACAAGCCTCAGTGGATGATGCAGAAAGCAAACATAATGAATCTGTCAATAATTTAACTTGAGCAAAAGATAAAGTTGAACAAAAAACCACTGAACTCAAGACCGCATCATGAGAAGCAATGCTAAAAAAAGCGGAGGCCGTACGTACAAGTACTGTCAAAGTCACAGCTGATGCAGCATTACAAGAAGCAGAAAACACAGATCCAAAACCAGCAAATATAGAAACCTTGAGACAGGCTGCAGCTACTGCAAAGACAAATTTTGATAAAGCCTCTGCGGATAGTTTCGATGCAGATCAGAATTTCTTTAAGATACAAAAAGAAAAAGAAGCACTGGAAAGCAAAGTAACAGAAGCGGAAAAAGAAGAAAAAGAATTAGCAACAAAACTTGAAAATGCCAAGACAGAAAGAGATGATGCTCAAAAAGAATTAGATGATGTAAATCATATGATTATGGCATATGAACACGAAATAATTGATTCAACAGAAAATGAGCTTCAAGCAGAAGAAGATATGAAAAAGAAAAAGGAGGCCTTCCGTTTGTCCATGAATCCACCAGATGAAAGTGGAGAGGAGCGAGAAGAATGAGATAATAACAATTGAGGATCAGAAGATCAAACAACAAAGTATAATTTGAGAGATTTCGTGTAAGAAATTATTAAGGAAATGATCTAATTACCCGACTCCGCTAACCCTAGATACCAAGTTTCTTGGTGCCACAAAAATTCACCTCCTAGATTTAGGAGATGAATTTTCATTTTCAAAAATAAAAGTTTATTTTAGAAACCTATCAATAATATTTCGATATTCGAGGCGAGACTTGATATCATTGAAGTGTTCTGTTCCAGGTTTCGCCATCTCTGTGAGACGTTGCTCAAATTCCGCATCAGAAGCATATCGTGCAAAGACTTTCTTGAGTTCTGCCATAACTGCTTCATTAGTGACTTCTGGCTTATAATGAGCCTTGAGAGCTTCGAGGATGAGCATAGAGCTGATACGACGAAGCGCTGATGGTTCGATATGTTCTTTTTTAAATGCATCTTCAGAAGTCTTGAGATGGTCGAGATACGATTTGATATCCATCCCCTGCTTTTCTATCTCACGATTGTGGTATTGCCAGAGGTTTTCGACTTCTTTTGCAAGCATTTTTGGGCCTACTTCGAGCTTTGTGACTTCGATAAGCTCGCTCGACAGTTTTTCTTCCGCTTCAGAACGAGCCTTATCTTTTCTGTCAGCGAGCATAGCCTCTCGGTATTCTACTTTAAAATCAGAGAAAGAGAGCTTTTTGCCCCAGACACGCTCGATGAATTCTTCTGACCATTCAGGTTTGTGCGGGTATTCGACCGTGAGGATAGTACATGAAAAGAATGCATTTTTACCAGCAAAGTCCTTGCTGTGGTAGTCAGCTGGGAAAGTGATATCAAATTCTACAACATCACCTTCTTTTGCACCGATAAGAGCCTCTTCAAAGCCTGGTATCATCATCTTTGAGCCAATAGTGAGATCAAAATCTCGAAGCCCCATACGTTCATCGATTTTTCCACCACGTTTATCAGAACCGATAGCATTGAGACGGACACGATCCCCGAGTTGGATAGCTGTATCTGTCACTTCTGCGACATCACCATTTTCATCATGGTGATGACCGTGATGAGCACCGCGAGTATGGAAATGTGTACCACGATTAATGATTTCGTCTAATTCTTTTTGGAGCTCCTCATCAGAAACAGAAACTTCAGCGACTTCGACTTTGATTTTCTCGATTTTTTTCATGTCGAGATGAACTTCTGGAGCTATTTCAACTATGAGAATAACCTCAAGTGGAGAATGTGATTTGAGCTCTTTTATTTCACCGAGATCGACTGGTTGAATACCAAGCTTCTTGAGAGCTTTTGGATAGAGAGATTGGAGTGCCTGCTCTATCGCTTCACCCATGAGACGGTCGGCACCTATCTCTCGCTCGATAACTTCCATAGGGACTTCGTCACCTTTACGAAAGCCAGGAAATTGACGGCTGCCAGCAATCATTTTTGCTGCTGATTTTTTATAGTGCTCCATTTCTGTTGCACCTTCTTTAATGGTGACTTCGTAGCTATAACTCGAAATCTTTTTACTCGTAGCTTGCATAAAAAAATAATAGAAAAGTAATCGCCGGTAGTATAGAGAAAAGGCAAAAAATGAGAAATTTATTTGTTCTGCACTCATACTATTTTCAAAAAAAGACTCTTGAATAAGAGTTTTTCTCCATACAATCGCCATATGTCAGAACTCACACAGATATATCAAGCAGCTATCAAATCGGTCCAAAATAAACCACCATTGTCGAGGATTGAAAAACAAAATCCAAAAGAATATATCGTGGCTACGCATGGACCAGCTTTGACCCAGGCTCTCATAGAAAAGCCAGAATTACTGAACCTTATAGGGATTTATCGAGTAAACTGTTCTCACTTAGGTAAAGAATCAGACATAGAAATGCTTGCGGAATACCTGAGAACTCTTCATCCTCATGTGTCCATACTTATTGATCTCCAATGACCCAAGCCACGTATTCATGAAATGAGTGAAGAAATCGGAGATAAGATGATGATGCGTGTTGGTGATCAGTTCCAGGTCACCTATGCTCCTGGGAACTCAAATGAGAGGTTCTGCACATATAACCATCTGAGAGTATGTTTTCCAGAAATCGTCGCCGTGATGGAAGTCTGAGATAGTGTGATATTCGATGATGGTAAAATGACAGCAGTTGTACGAGGAAAAATCCAAGAGAAAGCAACTATCGAGTGCACAGAAATACAAAATGGAGAACCAAAATACATCCTCAAATGACGTAAGTGAATCTGTGTCAGAAATAGACCACTTGGTATCGACTGTGTGACGCAACACGACCACAAGAGTATAAAATTCGCACGAGATAATCTAGGCTTTGAGTATGTCGATAATATCATGGTATCCTATTTCAGTGTCCCTTCTGATATAGAGCATTTCGTTGATATAATGAGAAATACATACAATTACCACTGACATCTGGGTGGAAAATTTGAAACGCCCTATGCCGTCTATAGTACTGCAGAAATACTTAAAGAAAGAAAGCTCTCACTTGCGATGCTCGGACGGGGTGATCTCAGAGTAGAGATGGATCCGAGGGCTGTTTCAAATATGCATGATGTGCAAACTCATTTTTTTGCTCTCTGCCAGCAATATGAAACCGAGTCAATCTGTGCAACATGATTTCTCGAGAGCATGATTGTGTCATCATGAAAAATCACTCAAGATGAGATATACGATATGGAAGAATCCGTCCTAACAGGGCCCGATCATCTCATGCTCTCAGGAGAATCAACGTATGGTGCACAGGCTAGTGCGTGCATAGAACTCGAAACACAGTACCAGAGAGACATGCTCAAAAAACTCCAAAAATGAGCAGTATCATATAGAAAAACTCCTGATCTGGCACTTGGAGAACTTCTCTATATACTCTAACCATGTTTGATTCCCGTAGAATACAACACCTCAATGACGCACAGTATAATAGCGGTAATATTCTCTATTGGGCAGAATGAGCACTAAGAACCGAGTGGAATTGTGGTCTCATGTATTCGAGCGAATACGCTTCTCAGAAAAAACAAAACCTCATCTCTCTCATCACTGTAGATAGTCACTATCAACACGAAAACATTCGACAGTTAGTATTTCTCATAGAATCAATCACTGAGCTCGTTACATCGTATGAAAAAATCTGACTTATTCTCTCTGTCGCATACGGAAAAACACAAACAATCATAGAAGACGTCATCAAAAAAAATAATATAGGCATGATTATTGCCAGTGCGAGCTACGTACGATATTTCCAAAACATACTCCTCTATTTCGCAAAGACACTCGATATCCCCGTCATCCTGATTGATGATGCGAGCCTATTACCACCCTGGATAGCAAGCGATCATGTCGAATATGGAGCCTACACGCTGAGAAAAAAATATTGGAACATGACTACCATGTTACAGACAGAAAAATCCATCAAACCAATACAGACTGCATGCACGAGAACACATGACGAACTCAAAAATATACGAGCATCTCATTGGTATAAAAAATACGCATCTCAACTCTCCGAAATAAGCCAGTGACATGTAAATAAATTTATCGGAGGAGAATCTCAGGCTCAAGCATTGTGGAATGGGTTCAAAAAAGAAAAACTCGAACACTATGATACAAAGAGAAACAATCCAAATGAAGAGAATACTTCCCTCCTCTCCCCTTACCTCCATTTTGGTTGCATATCACCACTTCAGATATACTATGAGCTCCATTCTGAAACTAAAAAACCAAATATTCTTGCATTCCTAGAAGAATGTCTCGTACGAAGAGAGCTCGCTATCAATATGTGGTACTACGAAAAACATCCAGATCAATGGAATTGTCTTCCTGATTGGGTCATAAAAACTTTGGATGAAGACAGAGAAAGACAGACTTCCCTCCTCACACATGATGAATACTCACTTGATGATCTCAGAAATGGAAAAACAGAAGACCCCCTCTGGAATGCTGCACAACATGAACTCGTGAAAACAGGAAAAATTCATGGTTATGTACGTATGTATTGGTGAAAACAATTGCTCCGATGGTTTCGTGACTGGAAAAAAGCCTATTGAATTGGTGTCTATCTCAATGATACCTACGCTGTAGATGGCTGTAGTCCAAATGGGTACACCGGTATTGCTTGGTGTTTTGGCAAACACGATAGACCATTTCCACCGAAGAAAACTCACTACGGGCTTGTTCGTTCTATGACATTCTGAGGTATGGAGAAAAAATTTGATGTCCAGAAATATATAGAAAAATGGTCTTAAACATCTCCAAAATTACAACTCATATCGAGAAAGCTTCCCGCATTGAAAAATAACCTTTTTAGGAATTTTTCAGTCCAAGTCATAAAAAGTATTTCTAATAAGCTCAATTAATCAGCTATCCTGCTGTAAAACATCTATCATATACTCCATTTTCTTATCTTGATTTCGAGCTATTGTCAGCAAAGTTTCAAGAATAGTAATACGAAGAGGCAGATATGGATGATTAATGTGTTTTTGCAAAAACCCTATACAGTCAATGTCATAATAAATGATGCCGCCATAACACGCTGCCATCACTTTTGTCAAAGTGCCTGATTTAGGGTGTTCAAATATCTCTTTAAATGTATACCATTGTGGATTTTTCATTTCTGATCATATTTTTTCAGAAACAGGGATTTGTGATAAAAGCCGCCTTCACCAACAATGTATAACCAGTATTTTCTCTGGTCTAACATCGCTTGGCGCTGAAAAAACACCATAAAAAGAAAGAGACTTCAGCGAATTTACCCCCTCAAAAAATCTCTCTGCCACTTCTGGATCAAATCCATCTACCTCCTCTAAAAGTTCCCTAATACCAGCATCCATGGTCTTCTCCCCTTGTTCTACTTTTCATCAAAAAGGCTGTATCAATATATCATCAACAGCATTTCATACAGTTTTTTGTCATAAAAGAATTCGAAACTTACCATCTACAGAAAGCACAATCGGTAAAGCATGAGCTATAAATACTTTTTCTTTATTATCTGGCATAATTTTATATTAAATAATATAATTATTTGTCAAACACTTCTCCCTGAAAAACCGAAAAAATAGCTATAATCACACAAAATCTAATGAAAATTATCATGATTTTATGCTTCGTTATTAATATTTAATGTATAGAAAGTAGTATGAATCTCTTTAGCCGCCTCTTCGGTGACCCAACAGTAGCAGTACTTCACTGATATCAAAAAGATCTTCTAAAAATCAAAAAAATAGAAGAAGAATACAAGAAAATAATCACCTCTGTGGATGCAGTACAGGCAAAAACTCATGATTTTCAGGCAAAATTTGAGCCAATAAAGCTTGAATATATAACAGAGAAAGACAGGATAGATAGTGACGAAAATCTCACAATTATAGAAAAAACAGAGGCTCACGAAAAAAATAAAAAAGCCTACATTACTGCTCGAGAAGCAATGGTACAGTCGCTTCGATTTGAAGCTCTTGCTCTTCACAGGAGAGCGAGCGAACTTATCTATGGACAAGAATTTACACTCTCGGATGGTTCAAAAAAAGTATGGAACATGATACCATTTGATGTCCAATTAGTCGGCGCATTGACGCTCAATGGAGGTAATATCCCAGAAATGCGAACTGGTGAAGGTAAAACGTTTGTCGCTACTATTGCGGCTTATCTCAATGCTCTCTCTGGTGACCCTGTCCATGTCGTCACAGTAAACGAATATCTCTCAAAAAGAGACGCAAGTGAAATGAGTATTATTTATGGAACACTGTGACTCACAACAGGCGTCGTCTTGAATAGCATGTCTTCTCTCGAAAAGAAACAACAATACTGATGTGACGTCGTGTATGTGACCAATACTGAAGCATGATTTGATTATCTCCGTGATAATATGGCCCGAAGTATTCACGATCAAGTGATGTCTCGTCGAGCATTCGCCATCGTCGATGAAGTAGACTCTATCTTGATCGATGAAGCTCGTACACCACTCATCATCTCTGCTCCCGATGATGAGCCCACTTCAAAATACCTCAAATTCGCACAGATATCAGCCAAGCTCTCTCATCCAGAAGACTATACAATTGACGAAAAAACAAAAACCGTCGCTCTCACAGAAGATGGTGTTGCAAGAATTGAAAAACAACTCGGTATCGAAAATATATTTGTCAGCGATCATTACAACGATCTCCATCATATAGAAAACTCTCTCCGAGCGAAGGCGTGTTATATTCGTGATATAGATTATCTCGTACGGGGTGATGACATCATGATTATCGATGAACATACTGGTCGTGTCATGGAAGGACGACGTTTCAGTAACGGTCTTCACCAGGCTCTCGAAGCAAAAGAACGTGTCACTATTCAGAGAGAGAGTAAAACGCTTGCAAGTATTACGTATCAAAATTTCTTCCGTCTCTACGAAAAACTCTCAGGCATGACTGGTACAGCAAAAACTGAAGAAGAAGAATTTCAAAAAATCTACGGACTCGATGTCGTACAAGTCCCTACCAATAAGCTCATGATTCGTGACGATAAAGCTGATTTACTCTTCAAAAATGAAAAAGGGAAATTTGATTATATCGTAAAAACTATAGAAAAAATCCACGCAACAAGTCAACCAATTCTCGTTGGTACAGTCTCAGTAGCAAAATCAGAACTTCTTTCTGACATGCTCACAAAAAAGTGAATCAAGCATGAGGTACTCAATGCCAAACAAGATGCGAGAGAGGCAGAAATCGTCGGAAATGCTGGTCAGAAAAATGCTATTACCATAGCGACAAATATGGCTGGACGAGGAACAGATATCAAGCTTGGGGAAGGTGTAGCCGAACTCGGTGGTCTCGCCATTCTCGGTACAGAAAAGCATGAAACTCGTCGTATAGATAACCAACTCCGTTGACGTGCATGACGACAAGGCGATCCTGGTATGAGCCAGTTCCTCATATCACCTGCTGATGATATCATGCGTATATTTGGTGGAGATAAACTTTTTGCGATGTTTAATTCTGGTTTTTTTGCGAGTCTCCCAGCTGATGAGCCACTCATCCAGAGTAACACTCTCACAAAGCGAATTACAACAATACAAAAACAAGTAGAAGGGCGCCATTTTGATATGCGAAAGCACGTTCTTGAATACGATGACGTCCTCAATCAACATCGTCTCATTATCTATGGTCGCAGACAAAAGATGCTTGAGGATTTCGGACGCGGCGAATCGGCTCATAGCGATATCCACCTGCAAATAGATAAAATACTCCGAGATGAAGCAGAGCGGATCGTTACTCGTCATCAGGAAGAATGACATATAAACCATGAAAAATTAAATACCAGCATGAGTGATATATTGGGATACAACGTAACTATAGAAGAAAACGAACCAGAAGAAGCATCAAGAAAAATTTATGAACTCTGGAATAAAAAACTAACAGAAGTAAAAGAACTCTTCAAAGAAAGAAATTTCGAACAATTTGAACGGGAAGTCTATCTCGCTGCCATAGATCAGCTCTGGATGGAACATATAGAACGAATGGCAAATCTGAGAGAAGATGTCGCTTTTGAAGGATATAATCAAAAACAGCCCCTACTCGTATACCAAGAAAAAGCGTATAATCTATTTATCACTATGGTGGACGAGATCAATTATCGTGTCATCAGGGGTCTCCTTGGAGCTCGAGCCAACACAGAGGTAAAACAAGTAGAGATAGATATAGACGCCCTATCTCCTGCAAGCACATCCGAAAGCCATCCTCTTATGCGATGAAATAAAAAAGAATGATGAGAGGACGGAGTAAAAGTTATTAGAATCAAGTAATAATATAAGTCAATATTGAGAAGGCTTTTTGTCAGAGAATACAGTAGCGAGAAAACAAATTCTATGCTAGCATGTGCTTATGGAACTTACTCAAACTCTCGTGAGCCAAGAAGATGGCATCCTCACTGTCACATGTGTCGGCATTCTCGATGAAAAGACATCGCCACCTGTATTTGGAACAATAGTGAAGTATGCAAAAGAGGCTCCTCAAGTAGCCCTCATTGATTTTACAAAAGTAACTGGGCTCAAAACAGCGTTCATTACAGGTATATTGGAAATAGCAAAATTTATTCATGCGTCTGGTGGAGGTGTCATCATAGTGCCCGGTTCTATGGGGGATATTCTCGAGATTACCGGTGTAAAACAGATGGCTCAGGTAGTTGCAACAGTGGAAGAAGGAAAGGCATACGCACGTGAACATTTTCCTCAAGTTATCGATTTCATACAAAACCAAAAGGAAAAATGAGCAATACAAAATGTCATAAATAATCAATGAGAAGAACTGAAAAATTGGAAATTCTTTACAGATGAAACAAAAAAATCCATCGATATAGAGAAAATTCTCGGATATGCCATTGCTGCTCATGCATCAGATATACACCTCGCAACAAATAAACCAATCACCTACCGTGTAGAAGGCGTGCTCATAAAAATAGACCAAGAACCCGTGCTCACACCCGATCATCTCTCACAAATAAAAACAGCTGTACTTCAAAAACACCCAGAATTATCAGAAAAGCTCGATAAAATGCATGATATAGACTTCGGATATATCACAAAAGAAGGTCATATATCATTTCGAGTCAACGGCGCCTGGTCACTCGAAAATCTCACTTTTACCTTTCGTCGTATCGAACAAAATGCCAAAAGTATTGAGGAATTAGGTCTACCTCAAGCAATCAGCTCGTTTCTCAAGGCAAAACAAGGCCTCGTACTTGTCACTGGACCAACAGGATCATGAAAATCAACCACATTGGTTGCTATGCTCGAGGAGATAAATAGAACAAGATGAGAAAAAATCATCACCATCGAAGACCCTATTGAATTTCTTTTTTCAGATAAAAAATCAATATTTAATCAGCGTGAAGTTGGCCGTGATACCAATTCTTTTGTTGCAGCTATCCGAGCAGCAATGCGAGAAGATCCAGATATCGTCATGGTATGAGAAATGCGCGATACTGATACAGTTGAGGCTGCTCTTAATCTCGCAGAAACAGGTCACCTCGTCTTCTCAACACTCCATACTTCTGGAAGCGTACAGACTATGAGTCGTATAGTACAGTTTTTCGATCCAGACCAACAAAGACAGATATTTACACGTATAGCAGACAGTCTTCTTGGTGTACTTTCCCAGAGACTTGTGCCACGACGAGATGGGAGCAATAAACGTGTCGCCCTTTTTGAGCTGATGCTCGTCAATAGTGGTATCAAAAATCTCATACGTACTGGTGATCTGGCACAAGTTGATAATGCTATTCAGATGGGTCGTAGTGAAGGAATGATCCCGATGTATATATATGCTCAAGAGCTTGAACAAAAAGGCATCATACACCGTGACGACTATATAGGATTCTTTACCAATCAGGACGTCTAACATTATGACATCTTTTTTCAGACATTTCCGTACTGCCCTGCCACATATCATACTATGTTCTCTCCTTTTTATCGCATATTATAGTTGGGGTGCTGGTGTAGTTGATATCAATAACAGCACTCTTTCTAATAATTCGCTCATCAAAACAACCGGGAATGATTTTGTAGGAACTATTCAAGATATCGCCGTAAAATTGATTACAGCAGCGCAAATTGCACTCAATGGTGTAGCGCTGCTTGCGCTCCTCTATGTAGGATATCTCTGGATATCCAGCATGGGCGATGAAGAGAAACAGAACGATGGAAAATATCGAATATTACTCATTATTATGGGTCTTTTTCTCGTCAATATACCACAGCTGATCTATGAAATCATTACTGGAAGCACCTATCTCGAAGATAATTTTTGGAGAAAAGTACAGACGGTATCAACGAGAGATCCTGGGGGGATATTCACAGAATGAGACCTCTATCAGTGTAATTATTTTTTCTGTGCACAGAATTTCTGGGGCAATGGGACAACGGTAGCTATCATGAAATTTCTCGAAGTAATCATGATTGCAGCAGCAGTAGTGATGTTTACATGGTGAGGCTTTACGATGCTCTTTCGTGGTAACAGCGAAGACAGGTCAGATAAAGGGAAAATGAGAATTATCTACGGAATTGTGGCTCTCATTATCATAGGATTTATAGAAGGAATTTATAAGGCTATATTTTTCTGAGGACCTCTGAAAACAACAGGCATCATGAGTATTCTTATGTCTATTGGAAACTTCTTTCTCTTTATGGCTGGGCCAGTGGCTATCATATTTATCATCGTCGGTGCATACTATTACATCACAGCAGGTGGAGATGAAGAGCGATGAGATAAATGAAAGAGGATTATTACCTACACGTTTCTTGCTACCATACTCCTCCTTCTGTCATACACTATTATTGTAGAAATATCTGGCATTAATATCATCTAACTATGAAAAAAATCATTCTCACTTGTATTACTAGTCTCATATGCATATGAGGTATAGGTTCAGTATGGGCGGCTCAAGATGAGATAAGCTCAGGGCTTATCACAAATATGTGTATATCAACCTATACCAGTGAACCATGCGGAATTGCAGGAGAAAAATGAGGATCATCGAGCAATGGACAAAGTGGGCAACTGGCTCGCTACAAATGTACGGTATGTTGAGCTGATGCCTTTATCACGATGATATCTGATATATATAAATTCATATTTTTCATCAGTCTGATCATTGGTGTTCTCATGATTGTCACACTCGGTATAGGTATGTCATTTTCTGGGGTAGCCTCAGAAGACATGAAGGCAAAATCAAAAGAAAAAATCAAAGACATTGTTTATGGTCTCATAGCGATGTCCCTCCTCCCCTGGATTCTAAAGACATTGGCACCATTTTTCTTCAAATAAACTACTCCGAGTAGTCGAGGATAACTTCGTATTGCTCTGAAGAGGCTACATGTCATTCATGAAGACCGCCAATACAAGAGAGAAACTGATCTTCATCAGTCTCAATCAGCTTTTCTCAAAAACGATTTTGTACGAGATGTTCAGCTCATGATTTCACTCGGCATGCACATGTCGTACAAGCACCAGCCCTACAAGCAAATGGCGAGTCTATACCATGTTTTTCACATTGTTCAGTGATAGATGATTTTGAGTCTCCTGTAAAAGTATGCCAATTTCCTGATGGATCTTTGAGTTTTATGGTAATCATATGGTCACTATCTTATAAATTTCTTGCATTTCGCAATATTTTTGTATCATGTCGCCTGTTGGGAGATTCACTCAAGTGAACCGCTCGCACCAATATTTTCTTATTTTTCTTTTTATGCCAAGAGGCAAAAAATACAACGCAGCAACGAAGTTTATCGAAGCTGGTAAAACTTATACAGTCGAGGAAGCAGTCGCTCTTCTCGAGAAGACAAACTATGTGAAATTTGACCCAACGGTCGAGATTCACTTTCGACTTGGTATAGACCCAACAAAGGCGGATCAGATGATTCGTATGGGTATGACTCTCCCTCACGGTACAGGTAAAGCTATCAAAGTAGCAGCTTTCACTGATGCTGGAGATGAAAAAGCTCTCATCAATAGTGGCGCTCTCGTCGCTGGTGGTGATGACCTCATTACTGGTATCGAAAGTGGTGCTATCCAGCTCAATTTCGACATCGCTATAGCAACTCCTGTAATGATGCGTAAGATGGGTAAAATCGCTAAAGTTCTCGGTCCAAAAGGTCTCATGCCAAATCCAAAATCTGGTACTGTCGGAGAAGACCTCCAGTCTATCCTCAAAGAACTCAAGGGTGGTAAATTTGAAGTAAAAAATGACAAACAAGGTGATATTCACGGCGTTTGTGGTAAACTCTCATTTGGTTCAAAAAAACTCACTGAAAATATCGAAAACTTCATCTCTCACCTCAAAGAAGCTCGTCCATCTGGACTAAAAACAACGGTGACTTTTATTGAAGCAATCTATGTTTGTAGTGCCATGGGGCCTAGTATTCCTGTCAAAGCATAACCGTCTTCTCAATTTGAGAACAAACTAAGCTCCCCTGTGGAGCTTTTTTTGTATGAAAAACGCAACCAAAAGAGATACAAAAAATAAGAAAAGCATTTCTCCAGGACCGGTTTGAGGAAGTCGATCAATAGGGACAGGTTTATCGAATTTTGGTTCTACTGTTGTCTCGGCATCATCATGAGTTGCTGGAGTATTTGTAACTGCCGTAGGTGGTACTATCTGTCCCAAATCACCACTGTAGGCCACTTTGAGTACTGCTTTATTTTCAGCTGGCATTTCAAAACCGGCCTGAGAAAGAACTTTTTTAAGTGTCATATCATAGGTGGCTCCTGTCTCTAATTTCTTTTTCAAAATAACATTGATACTTCTGAGGTCTTCTTTTGAATTTTCTATATGGTCGAGAACTTGAGATTTTTTTGTTTTAGAATTTATCAGGGTAATCTGTGTTTTTTGCGCATCAATAGGTTGTGTAAAAACAAGCTGCAGTGTGTGATCATCTGTCGCAACAGGGTCACCCACGAGAGAAAAACTGAGAGCACGAAATGTCCGTGCATGAAGAGGGATACTCTTGGAAACATCTTTTCCAGTTTTATCAAAACCTTTCACAACAAAAGTATATTCTGTAGCAGGAGACAAATCATGAACATCAAAGTCTGTTTGAGTAATAAAATCAGAATCAAGAAGAGGGTCAGTACCATCATTTTTAAGAAGAATACTTTCATCATAAAAGACCTTGTATTTTGTAGCACCAGGCATGGCAGACCAATGAAGTCCAATTGTTTTCTCCCCTATCATCGTAGCTTGTAAAATGGTTTCAGAAGAATCAACCGCAAAGGCGAAACCACCTATTGCCAGAAGAAGAAGAATGATTACTCTGTACATAAAGACTTTTGATATAGTATACTCACAGTAATTTAATTCCCATGCAAAAACAAGAAAAAACGCCAAAAACATGATGATTTACTCTTGTCGAAATTATGATAGTCATCCTAATTATAATCATGTTAACGCAGCTCGGAAGTATAGGATCACTCTTTCGTCAAAAAGAAAGGAGCCAAACAGAAGAAATAACAGTACAGATACTCGGAAAAGTCGATGAGGAAAAAGTAAATGCCCTTCTCGGTAAAACAGAAAACGGAGATATCGTGAGAAAAAGAAAAATAACCCTGTCCGTCGACAATACCAATCATGAGATAAAGGGCATCTCTCATGTTAATCTCGCAAAATCAACAGATGACACCTACGAATCAGATACCTGGGAAAAAACATGGCAACTACCAGAGCTCAACTGAACATGGTATGCCTGCACAGGAAGTGACAACGGAACACTTCTCGATGCCACAAGTACCATAAGTGCTGAATTTTTCTGAGACAAGATACTCTTTACAGAAGGTCAAAACACATCAGAAAAACCTCTCAATATCGGCACCAATAGCGTGCCGCAGATTGTCCTGAAACTCAAAAGAAATCAGGCTTTTAATGAACTCCATATAGACAGAAGAACAGGTCTGACATATATACGAACAGGGAAAGAGGAAAATGTATATTGTAACTAATTTTTATGAAACTTGTTTTATTCCTCGTCGGCGTCGTTCTCTCGGTATGGGTCGGAGTAACTGTCTATGCACCAATACAGGGGTACGTAACGAGTATACAAAAGGTAGATCGGAAGAGCGTCGTGTAGGGAAAGAGTGTCTTCGCCTGTGTAGATCTC
>CALEVN010000020.1 GCA_937924685.1 uncultured Candidatus Altimarinota bacterium
CAATAATACAATCAATAAATTGACAATTAAACTAACTAACTTGATATCTAACATATATTCCTAATAAAACAAACAAAAATTAATAATCAGATCTTAAAATCGATTCATTAGAAAAATTTTTTAATCAAATTTGAGATTTTAATATTGTTACTGTCGTTATATACTTTTTGATATTATAGAATATCAAAAATCTGTACTGAATTTCTGTTGACTTATAAGATTGTTTTATATTATATGAAACAATTATGTCAAATGCTCTATCAAGTACACCAGAAGAGCCCAAGAGAATAGTGGAAATAGACTTTTCTACTGTTCCAAAAATTCTCAAACTCTCATCTTATCGACAGAGTCCTGATATTTTGCAACCAGAAAAGATAAAACTTTTTGAGATGCTTTTTGATGATCTGTATAGATATTGTGAAGGATTAGAAGGGGAATTTGTTTTGAATAGAGGTAGGGATTATGCTATCTACTTTCAAATGATGTTTGAGTTTGCACGCCCAAAAATGCAGGATATGTATGAACAACATGGTCCTGATCTCGAGAGAATGATTATGCATGTTTCTAGGAATATGATTGATGATAAGAAGAAATTCTTGCCATTTTTCCTACTTCAGATGTTTATGCTTGAAAAGTGAACCAAGAGAAATATCCCACTCACTCGGCGTCTCTTGGCAGCAGAAAAAATGGAAGAAGTGGATCTCGAAGAAGTACATAGAAATCTCCGTCAAGACGCCCAGAACCTCTTTTTCTTGTCGTCCTCTTTTTCTTGTACATTTATTGAGCCACATCCAAATAATGTACTTATAGGCGCAAATATAGGCACAAAACCAAAATACATTGGTACGAGACGAACATGGGATACAAAAAAGATGATTGCCAGAGCAGTTCCAGAGTATGATATATGCGCTGATTTACAGGAACAACTCGACCGCCATATCGATTATGTGCTCACTAAAGATGATAAGACCGTTGGTGCGATGTTTTATTTTCTTATGAATTTATTGCCAACTGATATGCCCGAGATTATGGCATTTATGTGAAATTTTGTTACTTTTGATATACCAGATTCTGATAATCCAAATGAGAAATACCTCGTGACGATTGATAGAAAAATAGAAAAAAGAGAAATGGATTTTTTTAAATCACTTCTTGCAGCTCACGAGCTTGTTTGTTACTGATGAATAATCAAGATTTTTAGTACAACCCCCTACCTCTACCTCTGGCGTCAACTGTTGTCCGAGAATCCAGAAATGAGGAAAAATGTAGAAAGTCGACCTCTGTCACCAGAGGGTAGATTTTTTCGAGAGTTATTTGATCAGGATGATATTGCCTTCATGGTGAAACCAGAATCTGAGAGCCTGCAGGGGGCAGCTAGAAAAAAATACATACTGCCACGTAATTTTCATACGTTTACCGATGTGGATTTCGAAAACAAGAGAGCTGAAGTAAATGCGAGAATTACCGATATTATGAATGGTAAAATCAAGATCGCTGACTCACAAAAGGAAATTCAGAGACTCAATGCATATGTTATTGAGTTATCTCACCATATTGCTGCACGGGTATCATCTGTGTGGATGGATGGGTTTTTGTCTTCTCAGGAAATTCAAGAACAACAAAAAGAAGTTCAGGACACACTGCATAGACAAAAAAGAATTGAGATCGACACTACTTTGATAGGGCTCGAACTCTATGACAGAGAACAGCCTCGGCATATTGATTTTTCATTGCTTTTAGAAGCTGGTTATCCCGAGGGTACTTTAATTTCTGTATCACGAAAAATGCCGGTTGAAAAAGAAGAAATACTCTATGAAAATATAGTTCTTCCGAGTGACTGAATTGTGCCAGTAGAGCCTGGAGTGCTCAAGCATAACGGAAAAATTCAGTATAGAGTTACTTTTACCGCTCCTCTTTGAAGAGAATTTGAACCAAATGTAACAACAAGGAGCGTTATACTCGAAACTCATCGACTCAATAAACCTGCTGAAGCGCTAGTAGCATCACCAAAATTACCAGAAATGACGGCAGAAGCATTGGAGGCACAGAGTCTCGCAACTACGTTTGCTATACTCCAAACGTATGTATCAGATTATGAGCGAACAGGGAAGTATGATAATGGTCGAGTGACCCTAGAGCTCGATGAACGTCATATATCAGATAAGAAAAAAGTCGTTTCTCAGCACAAAAAATGGACAATTACTGATGTTGATGAAGTTTCTCCAATTCTCGATGAGGGTTCATTGAGGAGTTTGATTATAGGTCTTGCCGCAAAAATCCGGGCAAGAGTCAAACAGGAGGAAGAGGAAAAAATGGAACAAAATAAAGAAGCGCAAAGCTTCACCGTCGCACTCATGGTTTTATCAGAATATCGAGATTTCTATGAGCAAGAGTGAGGTTACGATAAGGGCATAGTCACCGTTCAATTGGAAGATGAGCATGTTCAGGGTATATTATCGATAGTATGAGAAGAATGATCTGAAATTCGAGACCATCATCGAACATGGACTATAACTGATACAAGTGAAATATCGCCATCTCTTGCAGGAGAAGAGAGAGTGACGCTTCTATCCCTTGCGGAAAAAATACGAGCGAGAGTAAAACAAGAAGAAGCGGATGAAAAGGAGAAAGAAAAACTGAAGTTTATTGATTCTATTGATGCAGAATTTCAGACACTTTGATTTACTCTTTCAGATGCTCTTGAAACTGGTGATTTGCGAAAAGAATTGGAACGAAAAATCACATCATTTAGAGCAAAAAATCAAGATGAGACCGCAGTATGGGATAAAGAAATAGATCGTCTCTCAGCTGTATGCAGAGAAAAATGATATCTTTTTTATCGCTCCAATTGTAAGAATGGTTTTCCAGAAGCCATTACATTCTGAAAAAGAGGTGGATGGTTAGCTATACTTGAATTACAACCAGTTTTGAAATTCAAACTCAATAATCCTCCACAAGAAAATGCGCAAATTTTTCGACAGAGAATTGAAAATGCACTTATGACATTTGCCTACGATATTATAAAAAATGGAAATCATACTGTCGAATCTCTTGCTCGTGAAACTCGTGCAAAAGAGGATCTTACCAAACTCAGAAAACACTATAAAAAGGATCTCAAACGCAGAAAGGCAAGAATTCTTGCACAAACTGTATGAGGCCAATTCACTATTATTCGAGATATATCTCGTGACAACCTCGAAGATGCACTTATTCGTGCTCAAGCGGAATATGGAGAGGGGAATGTGGCTCTTCTTCTGAGAGAAGCTACGTATCATTTTCATGGTGAACACGGTATTATCCGTCCAGCTATTGATAAAATCAGACTTACATACGAAGATTTCAATGGCAAAGAAGTAGGTCTTGAGCGTCGAGCTATACTCAGGGAAAGAGTTATACGGACACTCTTCAATGGAAGAGTTTTGGGCGCTACCAAGCGTGAAGGATTTATACCAGGATCTGGTGTTGATCAAGTTTTGTCTGATGTAAAAGCTACATTTACTACCAAGAAATGATCTCAATTAATAGAAGATGATATAGATGATAGATTTATGACAGCATTTATTAATTCCCTCAGAAAAGGTGATGCACCAGTTCCAGTATCGTATATAGATCACCGTGTTGCGTATTGTCGTGTTGAGGATATCGGAGAGCTTATTGCTGACTAATCACATCAGAGAGTTGCATGATAGGGCTCATGATAGCATAAGCTATGAGACCGACGAAGACAGCCATCGTAACGATGATAACCGGCTCAATAATCTTATTGATTGAGCTGACTGCGCCATCGACTTCTTCATCATAGAAATCTGCGACTTTGATGATAATTTGATCGATTTTTGCCGTTTCTTCTCCGACCTTGATCATCTGTGTGACCATATCAGGGAAGAGGGGATCATTTTCGAGGGATTTCCCCATGGTGATACCACGAGTGACATCATCACGGAGGAGGAGAATTCGCTGACGATAGACTTCATTTCCGACGGCACCAGAGATGATACGGAGGGCTTCAACAATAGAGACGCCACTACTCATGAGACTCGCAAGAAGCCGAGCAAAACGAGACACAATTATTTTCTGTAAAAGTGTACCAACTCCAGGAATCATGAGGAGAAATTTATCAGTCATATAACGTCCATGTTCTGTTTTTCTCCAGGCTGTCCATGAACTCACAACGATAAAAGGTATAGCAGGAAAGAGATACCAGAAATTCTGTACAAAATTACTCGCTGCTACGAGCATTTGTGTTGCAGGGGGGAGCCCGCCAAAGTCAGCGAAAATACCAATCAATTTCGGTACTACTTGCCACATGAGGACGAATACTACACCAATCATCACACAGATGATCAGGGCAGGGTATATGAGGGCTCCTATGAGTTTTTTTGAGAGAGAAGAAAGTTTTTCGATTTGAACAGCGAGTTGAAGAAGCGCTACATTGAGTTTACCAGTTTTTTCACCAGACTCGATCATCGCGATTTCTGAGTCTGAGAAACTCTTCGGAAACATCTTGAGTGTTGCTGAGAGGTTGTGACCAGAATGAATATCCTGAATCATGGCATCTTGCACTTTTTTCATGACAGGATTTTTTTGTTCATCTCGGAGGACTTTGAGGGATTGAAGTACTGTGAGACCAGCATTCACCATTGTCGCGAGGAGTCGGTAAAATGTCACCTTATCCTTGAGTCGTACTTTTTGATTTGCGAGCAGAGCATCATTGATAGCTTCCCACCATGTTTTTTGAACTTTTGATTTTGGTGCTTCAAATTTTTCAGAAAGAATGATGATTTGATTGCTCATGAATAATAATTATTAGACTTCCTGTCTGACAGCTCCGTAGACTTCTTCGAGTGTTGTGACGCCCTGAAGCGCACGGATGATACCATCTTGCTCGAGAGAGATCATCCCATCTCGTACGGCTGCAGCAAAAATATCACGAGCAGGAGCTTCACGCATGATCATATCTTTGATACCAGGAGTGATTTCCATCACTTCATAGAGCGCTATTCGTCCCTCATACGCCTGATCAGGATTTGCTACTTTTGTCATATCTGGGATGAGAAATCCTGGATCTTTCATGATTGCATCAGTGAGACGGATGCGGATTTCTTCTTTTGGAGTGGTAGCGATGACACTTTTGACACGCTGTTGGAGGTTGATATCAAGCTCTGAAAATGAGACACGTTTTGCTTTCTGTGGATTGATACGTCGTACGAGACGCTGGGCAATAATAGCATTGATCGTTGCTGGAAGTAGGAATGTTTTTACTCCGAGATTGATGAGACGTGTGAGTGTTTCTGCCGCAGAATTAGTATGGATAGTGGAGAGGACGAGGTGACCAGTGAGAGATGCTTCGATAGCGACATCAGCTGTTTCTTGGTCTCGGATTTCTCCGACCATCATGATATCTGGATCCTGACGGAGAGCGGTACGAAGACCAGTAGCAAATGTATACCCGATATCTGGAAAAATCTGACTCTGATTGAGTCCATCGACCACGATTTCGACTGGATCTTCGAAGGTCATGATATTCACTTTCGGTTGATTCAATTTCTTCATGATTGCATAAAGAGTGGTTGATTTACCCGAACCAGTAGGACCTGAGTTGAGGATGATACCGTTTGGTTGTTCGATGGCACGATTAATAATGGTGTTATTCTGTCCTTCGAGACCGAGTTTTTCGAGATCTGGAATTTTTTTCGTTTTATCGACGATACGCATCACTATTTTTTCACCATGAACAGTTGGAAGCGTTGAGAGACGCAGATCAAATGCCTTGTCACCAACTTCGTGTGAGATACGACCATCTTGAGGTTTACGTGTTTCATCCATCTTTAGGTTACCGAGGATTTTGTAACGTGCGACGATTTGAGGATGATTGACCGTTGGGTATTCGAGAATTTCGTTGAGAACACCATCGACTCGATAACGGAGACGCACTTTATCATTGAGTGGTTCCAAGTGGATATCAGAGGCACCATCCTCAATAGCGACGACGATCATGAGGTCACAAACTTTTGCCGGATCTTCACCCGTGAATATTGCCTGTTTAAGTATTTCGAGAGAAGCCATATTAGACCGAAGAAGGATTAACAAGTCTGTTCATTACTGAGAGTTTTTGTTGGAGTGTTTCGATGGTTGTCATGAGTTCAGTACGATGTTGGAGGATATCTATTGGAGAGAAATTTTTCTTTGGGTCACGTTCCTCGAGAACAAAACTATCATATGCAGCTCGAGCTTGTTCAAGGAGGTGTATAATATCACGAATCTGTGGAGTTTCTGGCCCACCATTTGATGCCTTGAGGAGGGCATTACCACGAGCAATGAGAGACTCCTTAGAATTTCAGCCTTTATCAAGGAGAGACAGGATGCTAGCATCCAGTGCTGCGATATGATCACGACTGACGCCACGTATATAGAATTGGAGCGTGATATTTACATCCCAGAGACTTTTTGTTTTTGTGGTTATGTTTACATTTTTTTCATCTTGATTGTCTATTCGTGTTGGGGTGACATTCATATCTTTGACGGTGATGAGGAGATTCTTCAATGTTGATTCACCTCCATCGGCTGTCTTGATAGGCTCCTGATTCATATGTTCGAGGGTGATATTTTTCCCTGATTCTGAGATGCGTACTCATCCTGTTTTTCAGAGGAATTGGAGGAGATTAATGACATTCTCGTTTGGCACTTTTTCAAAATGAAGTGGTATATCATAGACTCATACTTCTGGAGCTTCATCCATAAATTTGACACGATCGATACCTATTTGACCAAAGGCATTAGCTAAACCATATTTCTCTACAATATTTGTCTGTATATAATCATTGAGGGATTTAAGAGTGATTTTTCCGGCAATATCTTGCGTACTATTTACTTCGGATATACCAGTAAATACAGGGATAATCTCAGCAATATCTGACTGAGTTTTTGTGAGCATAGATTCTGCATCGCCAGTCCATGATTTTTCGAGCCAAGGGATATAGTTCTCGTTTCCTACTTTGAGACTGATGCTCTTCATCGTGACGATATTTTTACCTGCAGCAGGAGTTCCTATGCCCGCAAGTTTCTGAATAGTAGGAGAGAGGCGAGTCATGGTATTCCAGCGTTCAGTTTTTCGCTCTTCTGCAGTGAGTTCGTCCCAATTTTTTGTCGTGATAACTCCTTCTTTTTTGATAAGTTCGAGAGTTGTTTTGAGTTCTTGGATATGCTGCATCTCAGGAGAGCTCGTACCTCCAAAAAAGGTAAATATCCACCAAGCGCCTACCCATGATACAACAGCGATAGATATCCATGTGATAGATTTATTTCTGAGATTGATGATAGGATTATCGTTTGTCATAGGTGAGTTTTTTGATTTGATTCGCTTCGTATCTCGATGGTATGTAGGTCATTCGGACACTAAATTCAGTCGTGAGTAAATTCGTCTTTTCATCGAGTCGCATATCGAGCATGCTCGGATAGATGACGAGGAGAGATTCTGTCTTGCTGAGTGATTTTACAAAATCAATTGCCTTCGCTCGAGGCTGAATCGGAGCTTTCGTTGTTACCTGACATTGAGCCTCAGCAGTTAATTCGCTAAAACGTACCTGCTGACAAGTAATACGCGATCCAGATTCTGAAAGTCGATCTGTGGTATCAGATATGATCTGCAATATAACATCATGCTGCATTCGATGAGATGGGGCAAGACCAGCTATGACATCGAGCTCTGGTGATGAAGTCACTGTAGTACCGAGAAATTTCTTTGGTATGATTTTTTCATATGCTTTTGCGAGTTCATCGCTAGCAAGTGTCTTTTCGAGTTCGAGCCATGTCGTGATGCTATCAGGAGCCATACAGTGACCATTGTCGATAAAATCAGCAAGAGATGTCTTTCATTTGCTTGTGAGATAATCTCGAAATGCGCTATCCTTACGAAGTCATGTATCATATCCACGATTCATCCATGTACAGGATGGGCTTCCCGCAAGGTTCATCGGGAGATTCATGAGCCACGAGTCTTGTGTTTGATTGCGAGTCCAACCATAGAGAGCACACAGTATCATTGCTATTATGCCAAGCCAACCCAATACTTTGGCTGTAAATACCACTCTTATGAGAAATTTTTCGAGGCGTTCTTCAGTTGGTTTGACGTCTTCAGTCGTAGCATTGAGCTGTGATAGATCAGTGTTTTCATACGCACTAATATCAGCTTTTTCGGTTGTAGAATTGAAATTATTCTCAGTCATGAGTATAAACTACCATATTTTCCCTTCTCTTTCCAAGCTCTCACCCCCCTTTTCACCTACGGAAAGTATTGACAGATGTTTTATTCATAACATAATACATCCATGCAGTCAGAGACCATACATTTTTATGCCACAAATCCTCAACATATGGGGGAAATGACAGAGTGCTCTATCCGATATAAAGAACATAATCGTGTCTGTGGAGATGATATCGAGGTGTTTCTTCTGGTAGAAAATAATGTGATAAAAAAATGGTCATTTACCGGTCAGGCTTCTATGATTACGATTGCGTGTTCATGACTTTTCGGCGATATCGTCCAAGGGGTAGATTTTGAGACATTATTTTATTGGAATCAAGAGACTCTCGTTCGTGATACTGGAATCACCGTTTCTCCTCGTCGTAAACGGGCTCAAGTGCTCGCGCTTTTGGCTACCAGAAACGCACTTCATACCTATCTGAGAGATGAAAAACACGATGATTTCTCAGATGTTTTATCTGAGTTATAAATAAATCTCTGTTTTTATATTGAAGTTCAATTATTCTCCCTTTATTTTCTTTCGGGGGCAAGTCTTTTCTTTTGAGTCTCAATAGGAGGTTCTTATAATCCCAGTATGAAAACTATTTCCCGTTATGACTGGACGAGCATCATTTTTATGCTGATTATGCAGGGATGATTTCTTGTTATGACCCCCCTCTACTTTCTCTATGGTTCATGGAGTTGGACAGCTTTTTTTGTCGGACTTTCTCTCTATATTATCGCTGCTATAGGTATAACGGCTGGTTATCACCGGTATTTCTCACACAAGACGTATCAGGCACATCCAGTGATTGAGATTATGTACCTCATTATTGGCTGTCTAGGCTTTGCTGGTTCTGCTGCGACGTGGTCCTATGATCACCGCATTCATCATGCTAAAACTGATACAATGGAAGACCCTTACAGTATCAAGCGATGATTTTTCTTTGCACACATGGGGTGGTTTCTCCTCAAGCGACCAGCTATGGACCCTACGAAAATACCTGATCTCTGGGCGAGCAAGTGGGTACGAATACAACACAAATACTATCATCAAATAGCTCTGAATCTGAATATTCTGATAGTCTGTCTCATGGCCTCTATCACCGATAGTATGTCGAGCGTCTATCTCTGCCTTTTTGCTTGGATGTTTGTGTTTCATCATTCGATGTTTTTCATCAACTCTCTCGCTCATACCTGGGGCTCAAAGACGTATGCAAAAGAGCTGACAGCAGTCGATAATTTTCTCTTAGCATTTTTCACTTTCTGAGAAGGGTACCATAACTATCATCATGCATTTCCAAATGATTATCGTAATGGTATTGCGTGGTATCACTTTGATCCTACTAAATGGCTTATCTGGATACTCGAAAAGCTTCACCTCGCAAAGAATCTCAGAAGTAAAGATGGTCTCGTGATTCGTTCGAACTTGATACAAAAAGACCTCAAAATGATCATGGAAACGCTTCGAGAAAAATTACCAGATATGTCTACGAGGGAGAATATAGCAGCGAGATTTGAGCACGTAGCGGCTGAATTTGAGAGAAAAGTCGATGAGCTTCATAGACAATTGCATCTCTACCGTGAACTCCTTCAAGAGAAAAAAGCGGATGTCATCGTCTCTCTGAAAAAGCTCGAATGTCTCAGCATACAAAAAGAACTCAAAATCTCTTGGAAGCTCTGGAAAGAGATGGTAGAGAGATTTGACCATCAGTACGTTCTCATCGAACATTAGTCTCTATCTGTATCCTTCTGCCTGTGTCTCAAACATCTCATGGTAGAGTCCATTTTTTGTCATAAGCTCATCATGAGTACCGTGTTCGACGATACGGCCATGTTCGAGGACGATGATGCGATCGGCCTTTCGTACAGTAGAAAATCGATGTGATACCATGAGCATCGTCATACCCTCTGCGACACTATGAATGTGTTCAAATACTCGAGCTTCTGCGAGGGCATCGAGTGCGCTTGTTGGCTCATCGAGGACGATGAGACGAGGTTCAGCAAACATACCACGAGCGATACCGATTTTCTGCCATCCTCCTCCAGAGAGATCGACTCATTGAGGAAAGTCGGTGGAGAGCATCGTATTTTCCTTTTTTGGTAAACCATCGATGAGCTCTCTTGCATCGCCTTTTTCTATCGCTCGATTGAGCCTCTCAGCATCATTGATAAAGTCGAGATTTCCGAGTGCGATATTTTCTCTCGCAGTGAACCAGTATCGTGCAAAGTATTGAAAGAGGACACCCCAGAGTTTATAATAGCTTGCGAGATTTACTTCTTTTATATTGACCCCATTGACCAGTATTTCACCTCCTGTTACGTCATAAAAGCGTGCGAGGAGTTTGATGATGGTGCTTTTTCCGGCGCCATTTTCTCCGACGAGAGCGATACGTTCACCGGGTCTGATAATAAACGAGAGATGTTCGATGACTGCTGATTCAGAGCTTGGATAAGAGAAGCTGACATCTCGAAATTCTATCGTCGGCGGGAGGTCTGCGACTATCTCGGTGCTTTTACTTTTGTCGATACGATCTGGGAGCTCAAAGAGATTTTTTGCATCGAGGACGTAGAGACCATATTCATAGAGTTCAGAGATATTATTTTGAATCGTCTGAAAGAGGCCTGCTATTTGTTGGAGACCTTGGACATAAAATACGTAGCTCTGGAGGGTAATAGTTCCAGCAATAGTCTTCAATATAAGAAGTACCTGAATACCAAGAGAAATCCCCACAGAAATAATAGAATTTCCGGTGAGCCAGAAATATTTTTTATTGATTTTCCCGACCACCGCAGCAATAAATGATTTATTCGCATCATTATATTTTTTTGCGAGATAGTGACCAAAACCATAAATTTTTGCTTCTTGGACGATTTCCTTGTGTTTAAAACCATCGAGTGCATGGTCGGCTTCTTTTCTCTCATCTCACTTATACATCCATATACCCCATATGTCTGATCCAAAGTGTGTATTGATGAGATAATCGATGATAATAGGTGCCAATACAGCCAAAAGTACCCACCAGTCGAGTTTTAACAGTATACCAATCATCGTGAGTGCTCCGATAGCATTGGTGACGAGCATTGAGACATTTGTCAGCATTCCCATGACGCGCCATGCGAGAGCGTCTTCGACTCGTTTGACGGTTGACTGAAATGTCGGATCTTCGTGATAGGGGATATCGATTTCTGCCATTCGCTTGAGAAAATTTCCATAAATAGCATTATCTGAGACGTATCTCATGCGCATCCAGAAAAATTGAGAGAGAGATCCAGATAATCTCATGAGCAGTGTAGCGACACCATATCCCCCCATGGTCCACCAGAGATGTGGCACGACAGCGTGGAGACTGATAGATTCGACGACAAGAGCCAAAACGCTTGCCATCATATACGCCTGAAATATCGGAAATAATGCTGTACCGGCGTGAGAGAGAATCATGCCAGTATACCACCATGGCGCCTCACGAAAACCGTGTTTTACTGTCCAGCGTGCAGTAGAGAAGAGATTTGATATAGATATTTTTTGAGACATAAAGTGCATTATAAGAAAATTACTCTAAATCCTATCTTTAGATTTTTTACCACTTCAACTTGATTTATTTTTAAATTAATTAAGATACTTATATAAGTAACTTAACTAATTTTATGAAAAGAGAAAAAGAGATAGGGGAGATACTTGCCTGATTTCAACAGATTAAGCGTCAAATCGGTTGTCAGGTAAGACAACCAGGGCTCACACACGCTCAGTGGATAGCATTATCGGTGATTCGAGAACACGAAGGAGTCGGTATCAAAAAAATCGCTGAAGTGCTCGGAGTCTCGAGTAGTGCAGCGACTCAACTCGTCGATGAGCTCGAGCGAAACAAATTTGTCACTCGAAAAACAAGCAAGGAGGATAAGAGAGTTCTCCATATATCTCTTTCCAAAAAAGCACAGACAGAATTGCAACGTATGACACAGGTGAGGGTAGAAGCTTTTGCAAAGTTTTTTGAAGCACTCGACGATGCAGAATTTTCTCACTATGTAATGCTCAATAAAAAAATTATATCTCGTATCCAGTCACTTTAATCATTATGAAAAACTCAACCACACAACCATCAGTCCTCAAATCACTTTTTACTCTTGCAATACCTATTATTTTTGCACAGATTCTTCAAAGTGCTTACCAGTTTACTGATGCATTTTGGGTAGGACGACTTGGTGGTACTGCTGTTGCGGCTGTTTCGGTCAGTTTCCCAATCACATTTCTCATGATTGCCCTCGGAGCAGGATTCGCTGTCTCTGGCTCGACACTTATCGCTCAGTATGTCGGAGCGAAAAATGAAAAAATGGTGAATCATGTTGCAGCTCAGACTTTTTTGATGGTTGTTTTTGTCTCCATAGTTCTCGGAGCACTTGGTTTTATTCTCACCTCACCGATTTTAAAGCTTATGGGTGTCGATGCGGCTGTTTATGAGAGTGCAAAATGATTTATGCAGGTTTCCTTTGTTGGTATGGTTTTTAGTTTCGGATTTATGATATTTCAGTCTGTGATGCGTGGTATCGGACAGGTAAAGATGCCGCTCTATATCGTGGGAGGTACTGTACTTCTGAATTTTATTCTCGACCCACTCTTTATCTTTGGCTACGGCTCATTTCATGGTCTCGGTGTTATGGGTGCTGCACTCGCAACTCTCGGGACACAGAGTCTTGCTACGATTATCGGATTCTTCATTCTACTCGGTGGTAAATATGGGATTCATCTTCATCTGCATGATTTCAAGCCTGACTTTGCTTTCATCAAACGATCATTTTTGCTTTGATTTCCAGCTTCTATCGAGATGTCTGGTCGTGCCCTCGGACTTACGGTCATGACATTTCTCATCGCATCATTTGGTACACTCGCTGTTGCTTCGTACTGAGTTGGTTCGACACTGCTCCAGTTTGTGATGATTTTTTGTATGGGGCTCTCCATGGCTATATCGATACTTGTCGGGCAAAATATCGGAGCTGGTAATATCGATCGTGCGAGTGAGACAGCGAGACTCGGAGCCTGGATATCATTTTGGATTATGACTGTTGTATGAGCTCTCGCTTTTGTTTTTGCGCCTCAATTTATACGAATTTTCGTTCCAAACGATCCAGACGTCATCGCCTCTGGAGTTATATTTATCAGAATTATAGCCCTTACATTTGGTTTCACAGGGGTGCAATTCGCACTTGTATGAGTATTTCGTGCAGCAGGGGATATGGTGGCGACTATGATTATTACTCTCATATCACAGTGGATACTTCAGATACCTCTTGCATATATCCTCTCACATTATACTCATCTCGGTATCAATGGCCTCTGGTGGGCGTTTCCGATTACCAATGTTGTGACCGCATTGATTACTATTGGTTGGTTTCTCAGAGGAAAATGGAAACATAAGAGACTCACTCAGGAACAGAAACTCACTGAACATGTGACAGAAGAGATTATTCTCGAGGAGGGGATGCATTAGTTTCTGGATTTCTCGAGCTCACCAATGAGTTGATCATTTCATCTTCGATGAGCGATGGCGATTACTCCTGCCATAAAAAATGTCGCGAACCCAACTCATGCTATCGTTATAGAATCTGCGAGACATCAACCGCTACATAAAATGGTACTTACTCCGCTAGCCGTCCACCACTGTCTTTCTCGAACAGTATTCTTGTTTATTTTTGCATGAATAGGGTGGAGTAATTCAGCTCAAGTCATGTTTATTATTATCTCTATACCTCACAAATTTCAAATAAAAAATCTCTCTTTAAAGAAGAGAGATTTGATTTTTTCTGGTGGGCCGGGAGGGATTCGAACCCCCGAAGCCGAAGCAAAGGATTTACAGTCCTCCCCATTTGACCGCTCTGGAACCGACCCAGATTTTGGATTATAAATAGATTTTTTCTATTTAAATGGAGCCACCAATCGGGTTTGAACCGATGACCTACGGTTTACAAGACCGTCGCTCTACCAGCTGAGCTATGGTGGCACGTGCGAGCGATTGTATGGAAACTCAGGAAATTGCAAATCCTATTTTCTTATTTTTTCTATGATTTTTCTATGAAAAAATAAATGACCCCCAGAATGATACCAAACTACATGACAATTATATTTTTCAGCTTATACTTCTGTATATGATTTTCGAAGATTCTACCAAAAAAAATTGGAAACGTGCAAAGACCATATTTATCTGAGTTATTATACTCGGTGTATTACTGATTCTCAATATTATATTTGGATTTGTGAGTACCCCGGACTTATTCCGTATAAGACCGTTGGAGATGTACTATGGTCGAGCATTGAATTCTCCACATATTATCTCTTCTGAGTTATCAAAACAAGACTCACAACACTGACTCATAAAAACTTCCAGAAAAATATCTCAAAAAATAAGCATTATTGACCAAAAAAGAGATGTGAAATTCTTCGGAGAAAATTTTCTCAAAACTGCTTTTGTCCTCCAGGAAGACGAAAAAAGCGTCGAAGATATGAAGCGCCATATAAATGATGTGGATATTATTTTCCCTGATTGGTTTTCACTTCCAAACGATCAGTGTAGTGGCCTCATAACACATATTAATACCTCATTTGAACAATATCTCGTAGACAATAAAAAAAATGTTTTTCCTCGTTTCTCCAACACTGACGCTGACGGTGTATGGAGAGGAGAAGAGTTTATACGACTTATAAAAAATGAATCTCAGGGGGATTGCCTCATAGCTGGGCTCAAAAAATCTATTCAAAAAAATAATGTCGATGGTATCAATCTCGATATAGAAAATCTGAAACCTGATGATAGGGAAATATTGAATGATTGGCTCGTAAAACTCGTTCATTCGTTTCATGAAAATGGTCTCGCAGTGACCATTGATCTCCCAGTAAATGATAATGCTTTTGATTATGAATTCATCGGTACTATCGTCGATCGTGTCGTGCTCATGGCTTATGACGAGCACTATGCGGGATGACTGCCTGGGCCTATAGCGAGTAAAGAATGGTTCGAAAATGCTATCGAAGAAACTCTTCAGAAAATACCAAAACATAAGCTCATCGTCGCCCTAGGAAACTATGCATATGACTGGACCATAGGATCTGATAAACCGGCAAAACCCATGGGTTTTGCTGATGCTATGATGCTCGCAAAAAAAGTAGGTGCCGATGTAGAGACCGATAAAACAGCCATAAACAGTTACTTTCTTTACTCTGATGATCAGGGGAATAATCATGCGGTATGGCTCCTCGATGCTATTTCTTTTTGGAATAGTTATCGTTTTATATCAACAAGAGATGTTTCTGGTATATCTTTTTGGAGAATGTGAATTGAGGATATAGGTATATGGAAATTTTTCTGAAAAGAAAATACTACACCTGATGTTTTGACAAAAATAGATCCCCTCGATACCACGATTTATGAGGGCGCATGACAGCTATATAAAGTCACTGATTTGCCGACTCCCGGTGAACGTGAAATAACAACCGATGATGACCTGGTCGATTATGCTCAATATACAAAAGTTCCAACACCTTATGTGGTGGAAAAATTTTTTGAAACGCATAAGCCCCAAGTTCTCTTTACATTTGATGATGGACCAGACCCGATCTATACACCACAGATTCTGGACGTCCTCAAAAAGTATGCAGTTTCTGGTATATTCTTTATGGTCGGAGATCAGATAGAACGATTTCCTGATGTGGCAAAAAAAGTCGCAGAGGCAGGACATTTTATCGGAAATCATACATTTAATCACCCAAACATTGCAGATGTATCCGATGCTCGTCTCCGCTTTGAACTCAATAGCACGCAGAGATTCATCGAGAGCACAACAGGACGGTCGACTATACTTTTTCGTGCACCATATGATACCGATGCTGATCCGACACTTCCGTCTCAACTCAAACCTCTCTATACAATCAATACCCTCGGGTATACAGCAGTAGGATGAAACGTTGACTCTTCAGATTATAAAAAACCAGGTGTGGATTACATGGTCAATGATGTTCTCAAACAACTCGACGGTACAACACTCAATATCATCGTTATGCATGATGCTGGTGGAGATCGTACTCAGACAGTTACTGCTCTCGATAAACTCATACCAGCTATTCGAGCACAGTGATATGAAATCATCTCTCTTGATACACTGCTCGGCATTCCAAAAAACAGTATCATGCCTCGTATTTCTTTTTCTGAGCAAATGATTGTCTGGTGAAATGCTTGTATGAGTTTTTTGACACGATGGTGATGGGGTTTTATAGCGAGTCTTTTCTTTTTGACGACAATTATTTCTATATTTCGTGTTGTATACCTCGGATATTTCGTGTTTAGGGGGAAATGACATACACAAAAAGCGGACCTTCATTTTACTCCTCCAGTAAGTATTTTGATACCAGCCTATAACGAGGAAAAAGTTATCGAACGGACCATTCATCGCGTACTCAAGAGCCATTATGAAAAAATGGAAATTCTCGTCATCGATGATGGAAGTACTGATAAGACTGCTGATATTGTCAGAAAAATTTCCAAAGATTTTCCCGCAGTACATCTCATATCAAAAGAAAATGGAGGAAAATGGACAGCTCTGAACCTCGGTTTTGAGAAGGCAAAAAATGACTACATTATCACCATAGATGCTGATACACTTATCATGCCAAATACCGTCAGCTATCTCGTTGCTCCTTTTGTGGATAAAAGTATTGATGCGGTCTGTGGAAATATAGAAGTGGGTAATGTGCGAAATGTGTTAACCGCTTTCCAAGAAGTCGAATATGTCACCTCTCAAAACTATGACAGAAGAGCATTTGATGAGCTCAATTGTATTTCTGTCGTTCCTGGTGCTACAGGGGCTTGGAGAAAGAGTAAAATCCTCTCTATTGGTGGATATTCTGGTGATACACTGACCGAAGATGCCGATCTCACACTGACGCTTCTGAGTCAGGGTGGAAAAATTGTCTATAGTTCCCAGGCAAAATCTATCACTGAAGCTCCCGAGACAATAAAAACTCTCTATAAACAGAGATTTCGTTGGACATATGGGACATTTCAGTGTCTCTGGAAACACAGAAAACTTTTTGGGAAATGAAATGTTGGTTTGGTAGCTATCCCAAACATGTTTCTTTTTCAGGTTGTATTTCCTATACTCTCGCCTCTGGGTGATGCCGTATTTTTACTTGCATTAATTCGCTGAGACGCTTTACCAATAATTGTTTGATATATTACATTTCTGTTTATGGATCTCGCTGGTACTCTTATCGCTCTGACACTTGAGAAAAAATCTCTCACAAAATCATGGGTAGTCTTGATTCAGCGATTTTTCTATCGACAATTTATGTATGTTATAACCTATCGTAGCATTATTGCTTCTTTACGAGGAAACCGCCATGGTTGGAATAAGCTCGAAAGGACAGCAAATATAAGAGAAAAACACGCTTCCTAGCTTGGTTGTAATAGTGAAGAAAGATTATAAGAGGTGCATTGGTTGGTATCATAAAAAATAAAAAACACCCTTTCGGATGTTTCAAATTTTGTAATGGTGTAACCGATTGGATTCGAACCAATGACCTCTTCCTTCGCAGGGAAGCGTTCTTCCAGCTGAACTACGGCTACATACTTTTACACCCAATCAGGACTGACGTCTTCTTCTCGATGAGATGCTTCGAGTTTTTTTATTTCGTCGATGCGTTCACCTGACTTCTCATATTGCTGCTTTATTTTACGAAGCTGTGCTTTTGTGAGAGGTTTTGGGCGGTATGACCGCGGTGTGAAGTCGCCTTCTGACATGAGTATGTGAGGGGATTATAGAGATTATTTTCGCTCGGCAAGTTTTATTGTCAAATTTATTTCCCCTGAAAAACAGCCCTAAATGTCAGGAGCAATATTTTTGTATCGAGGAGGAGGCTCCAATTCTCTATGTAGAAGAGATCGAGTTCTACCTCTCGATCAAAAGAATTCGCATCGCGACCATAGACCTGAGCCATACCTGTGATACCTGGTTTTATCGTGAGCACTTGTCTGTGTTTGTCTGAGTATTTTGCGACTTCTTCAGGGAGATGCGGACGAGGGCCTATAAAGCTCATCGTGCCTTGAATGACATTCACTATTTGGGCAAGTTCATCAATAGACCAGCGTCTGAGCCAGTGTCCAAATTTGGTTATACGGGGATCATTCGTGACCTTAAAGAGTGGACCATCTGGTCGTTCATTGTTTTTTTCAAGAGTTTTCTTTGTGTTCTCTGCATCGTGTACCATAGAACGAAATTTAATCATCGAAAAGATTTTCCCACCCCGTCCGACTCTTCTACTCACATAAAATGGAAAACCTGGAGAGTCGAGGACAATTAAGAGACTCAGAATAATCGTGGCAGGAAAAAGCATGATAAATAATAAAACACCCAGACAGATATCAAAAGCCCTCTTTATAACTCGTCCCCAAGCTGTAATCCCAATAGTGCGTATCTCTACGAGTGGTACTTGCCCGAGAAAATCAACGTGGGTATTGTTTTTTGCAGTTTCGTACGGATTGCTGATATATCGATAGGTGATTCCGTTTATCTGACAATATTCAAAGAGCGTCTTTCTGAGTTCATACGGTAGATCGTGAGAGAGGGTGACGATTTCATCGATATCTTCTTCCATGATTATTTTTGCATGTTGCCCGATGGTGCCGAGATATTTAAATGCGCTTTTTTGTTCAAAAGGGGCGAGATAGCCTATGATTTCTACGTTTTTTTCTTTTTTTATAAGTTTCTCAATATGTGGTTCACTATGATTCATGATCAATAATATTTTTTTCTTCACGAGCCACCCATGTGAAAATCAGTATATTCTTACATATCTGATAAGTATTCTCTCGAGAATGATTCCTCACATGGCAAAGAGAAAAGCATAGATCAGAATGAGTCGGGGTATCAGAATAGTTTCATAGGGAAATCCGTTTGTCAGATAGAGAAGTCCTATCATCACAAAAAAACTTACGAAAACAGACTTTATAATCATGAAAATTTCTTCAATAATACCCATTGTTCGTTCTATGGTGTAGAGTTTTTGAAATGAAAAAATCACACCAATAATCGCATAGCTCATAGCTGAAAGCCCCAAAAGATAATTGATATCCAGAGTTCGACTTGGGAGGCTAATTCCTGGAATGAGATCTGTTGTTACTCGGATATGTCGCGCAATGAGAAAAGCAACCACAACTATAATCAGTTCTAGGGGTATACGGACGAGTCAAAAGAAAAATTCGTGACGACGCATAAAAAAAGTATAGATAAAATATTTGACTTATCAAATAGGAATATGGTAACATAGTTCTATGAAACAAGAAAAAAGTATATTTTTGATGCTCGCTCTCTCTGGCAGTGTCCTCATGGTGATGCTCGTTAGCACACTTCTCTTTATTCCTCGAGTGAATAATCTCCAGGCCGATATAACAGCTCCTATTGTTGTTGCAAAAGCACCTCAAGTGCATGAATCGACCCAGATAACAGATGAGAAATTTTCATCTGCACAAGATCCAGAGGAAATAGTTAAAATGATTCAAGACTATGTTCGAAAAAATGATCCTGATGCAGCCAAAAAACTCTATGATCAGCTCTATGCTATGAGAGAGGCAGAGGTTCTGCCAAAAATGGGTGCAGAAGTTTCCGGCATACGATAAGATACTTTAAGGCTCAACAAATAAGCATGCAAGCGGTTCTTCTCACGAAAATCGCTTGCATTTTTGTTTGACTCTCTATACTACCTCCACTTCCAGACTTTCTGGATGGTTTTGTATGGCGGACGTAGCTCAGCTGGTAGAGCCCTAGTCTGTGAATCTAGTTGTCGCGGGTTCGAGCCCCGTCGTTCGCCCCATATACCGCTTCGTCATATACCTTGGTATGATTGTTGCTTTTATTTTTTCACAAGGAGCCATATAAATTTTAGCAGTTGCACTCGCAGCTCCTACCGTTTATCTTTTATTTCTTAATTTTTTATTGGCTATGTCTGAATTTGCAAAACTCTTGGCTGCTGAGCCGAAAGTCAAAATCCTCAAAAAAGGGGAGATTGTTAAGTGTGCGATTGTCTTCATTGGAAGAAAACTCTTCCTCGTCGACGTAAATAACCAGTTTACTGGTATCATCTCTGGTGCTGATCTCATGTCTTCTGTCATGGATGTTCGTACGCTCAAAGTCGGAGATGAAATCTCTGCTATGTACCGCGGTCAGGATCCTGAATCAGGTCTCCTCATCCTCTCTCTCAGAAAAGCTTCTCAGATGACACTCATGAGCAAACTCCTCGACAACAAAGAGAAGAATCTCACGATGACAGTCGTTCCTACTGAAGCAAACAAAGGAGGTCTCCTCATCGATCTCGATGGTATGAAAGGTTTCGTTCCAGTTTCTCAACTCTCACCTATCCACTATCCACGTGTGGAAAATGCTGATCCAGAGAAAATCCTCGGACATCTCCGTGCTCTCATCGGTAAACCTCTCGAAGTTCGTGTTCTCAATGTCCAGGATGATGGTAAAAAAATCATCTTCTCTGAACGTGCAACAGCTGATCAGTCTCGTGAAGCTGCTCTCAAAAATCTCAAAGTCGGTGATCGTGTGGAAGGTGTCGTTTCTGGTATTCTCTCATACGGTCTCTTCGTGACTTTTGATGGTCTCGAAGGTCTCGTACACGTTTCTGAAATTGATTGGGGTCATGTCGCAAATCCATCAAAATTTGCAAAAATTGGTGACAAGGTCAATGTTGAAATTATCGGTCTCGATCCTGAGAAAATCTCTCTCTCCATCAAACGTCTCAAACAGAATCCTTGGGCTGAACTCGCTGGTGCTTACAAGCTCAACGATATTATCGAAGTTCCTGTTCTCAAGATCTCAAAATTTGGTGTATTCGTAGAACTCAATGGAGGTATCAATGGTCTCATTCACCTCTCTGAAATTTCTCACACGCCTGTGAAAAATATCGAAGAAGTCATCAAGGTTGGTCAGAAAGTGAAGGCAAAAATCATCACTCTCGATATCAATGAACGTCGTATCGGTCTCTCTATGAAGGCTCTCGAACCAGCTCCAGCTGGTGCTGAGAAATCAATCTCTGGCGGTGAAGCTGCGAAAGTAGATAAATCAAAAGAAGCTGATATCGATGTCGAACTCGATGGAACAGAAAAGAAAGAAAAAAAGATAGCAAAGAAAACAGCTAAAAAAGCGGATAAGGAATAATTCTTCTTTGTCATTCCAGCCAAGCGAAGTGCGAGGTGGAATCTAGTTTTCTCGAAAATCCCCCAGAAATGGGGGATTTTTTATTGTCAGATTTTTTCTCGAACAAGTTTATTAATCATCTCAATTGTGTTTATATATACACAACCAGTTGGTTTATTAATATGCCAATAATTGAGAATAGCTTGTGCGTATTTTTTCTGAAATCTTTTAATGGCCTCTACATCTGCTTTTTTATACACACCATCAACTATGAGATGCTCTCATTCTATAGAGTTGAGAAATACTTGAAGTTTTTTTACATCTTCTGGGTTATTTTTTCCTCAAAATTTTATATAGGATGTTATAAATGGCTGAGAAATGGTAGGCTTTACGACTATTTTTTCTTGCAATGTGGGTGTATTGACCGGTGTTTCTGTTTTTATCACTTCGATAGATTGTGTTTCTGACTTGGTCGGAGAAGTATTTTCTGTAACTGTATTAGGTTGCGGTGTCGTATTTGGGATATTTTTTTCTATTGTTGTTTCAGATTCGGGCAAAGGTGCTGAATATCCACTTCAACAATGTGTCACAAATGTAGCATCACTGGAGGTTGAAGTATTATTCGCTGCATCTGTGGTACTTATTTGATAATGATAAATGACGCCACAATTACTTAATCCTGAGATACTTCAGCTATGACTCGTGGCAAGGGAATTACTAATCGTAGCTGTTGAACCGTAGGAACTCGTGAGACCATAGGAAATGCTTGAAGTCGCTGCTTCATCTGTTGTAAGCGACACTGTTGCATCTGTTTTGCCCGGAGTAACGATGAGGGCGCTTTGTATTGGGGGAGTTGTATCAGCTGCTGCTATAACCACAGGGCTTGGACTGGCACCATCGATTTCGTTTCCGCCACCTGTTGATGTGCGAAGCCACGTAAATGGATATGTTCCAGGTGAAGACGGGTTAACAACGTTACCGATAGTAACAACAATCGTGGATCAACTGGACACAGACTGGTTTATATTGATAAAAGCACCTTGTTGCCCGACATTCCAGAATGATACAATTGTTTTTGAAACACCATTCACTGTGACGTTGAGGCTGTTTTCTGAATGACCCGTATCAAACCCACTTCCAAAAATAACATAGAGGAGGTAATCTGATGGGCCAAGCGCTGTAGTAGTCGTATAAGTAAATGTATATGTCGCATGTGCTCCAGGAGCATAAGAATCTCCTGAATATGAAAAGTTTGTCAACGAAGCAGCAAACGAACTCAGAGGTGATAATATCATTATTCCGATAACAGTAGCCAAGAAGAGACGAAGGTGTTTCATAGTAAAAAATAATAGTGATAGTATCTTACCAGACATTTTTTTTAAAATCAAAAATGAGAAGCAATTTTTTGTATTTCCCTATACTTTACTCCTATGTTTCCATCTATCATTGATGCCAACATCCACCGTGCCTGTGAATGACTCCGAGTCGTAGAGGAGTATTTTCGTTTCGTAGTAAACAATGAGAAAATCACATATAAACTTGCTCAACTCCGAAAAAAAATAAGCTATCATGCTCTTCCTGTTTCTGATAGATCGAGAATGGAGGCACGAGATACAGAGAGTGATGTCCGGGCCAATGAAGTAATTCAGTCTCGGAAAAATTCGTACGACTTATTGCTAGCCAATATGAAGCGTTCGCAGGAGGCACTTCGCGTTCTCGAAGAGTATACAGGTGATGATTATTTTCGGGTATGTCGCTATGAGCTCTATGAGCTGGAAAAAGAGTGTTTCCTCAATCTTCATAAGCCGTGGGAACTTCGATGAATATACCTCATATCTCATGACGTAGATATACTTCGAAAATGACTCGAGCTCGGTGCTGAGATCATTCAGCTGCGATGTAAAGATATACCAAAATCAGAAATTCTTGCCAGGGCTTACGAAGCTCGAAGAATTTCTGCAGAATTTGGAAAGCCACTTATCATCAACGACTATCTCGATATCGCTCAAATTGTCGATGCAGATGGTATTCACACAGGTCAGGATGATATCAGTATTGCCGATATTCGAAAACTCTGGAGTCCAGATAAAATATACGGTCGCACCACTCATTCTCTGGAACAAGGAATAATTGCTCGTGATGAAGGCGCGAGCTATGTCAGCGTATGACCTATTTGGGCGACCCCGACAAAGCCTGATAGGGAGGCAATAGGATTCAAATATCTCTCCCAAGCCTCGGAATTATGAATTCCTTTTGTCGCTATTGGTGGCATCAATCATGAGAATATTTCCGAGATACTTCCCTATAAACCAAATATGATAGGGGTGGTGAGGGATTATGAAAATATCCCTTTAATAAAAAAATATTTTGAGACAGTGTAGATTATTTTTTGGTAGGGTCTCCCACGATAAGACCAGTTCCTAGTACAAAAGATATGTCTCCACTATTTATGGTTGTGTCGGTGGCAGGTATACGAATAAGAAGCTCTCAGCTCGTGTGCCTACCCATAGTAATATCGGTTCATATCTGGAGACCATGCTTTGCTAGGGCTTCTTTTTCTTCTGTAAACATGTCTGTTAGTTTTTTTACGAGGTCATCAGAATCATCACTATCGGTGAGGGTGGCTGCTACTCCATAGACCCTTTGTTGCAAATATACTGTATATACTTGTCGCATTTCTGTAGAAATCTGACGAGCAAAATGTAGTGCATCAAGTTCAAGGGTTTCATGATTTTTACCTGTAAGGGTTACATTTTTAGCGACGAGTCTTGCTTGGTGTACTTTTTTATCAATCGTGACAGTAAAAGTAACATAAGAAATGCCATTTTCCACACGCATAAGTGGTCATAGCTGTACATCTACTTTTACCTGTGAACTCGGATGGAGTTTCTCAAGTTTTTTTTGCAATTCCATCATGATAACATACATAGATCGTGATTTTTCATCACGCTCCAGATCTTTTTGGATATCTGCGGTTACATCTTCAAATTGGAATCGTTCCTCCACGGAGCTATTATCTGTTACGAGTTTTTGATTTTTTGGTTGGGATGTGTTTTTCGGAGAGTATGTTATTTTTGCCTTCATTACTTCTTCATGTGTATGAGGAGTTGTTTTACAGGCTGCCATTGCGAGAGCGGCTACACTCAAGAGTAATAGTCGACTTGATGATAAAATTGGACGATTATTCGTAGGAGTAGCCTGGATTGTGTTAGATAAGATCATAAAAAAGATATTTGATAATCCTATCAAAATCTTTTCAGTTGCAAGTTATTCTTTCTTTTTGAAAAAACGCAATGTTATCCTAGAAATTTTTCTACCAAACCACGGTCGCTCCACGGAATTGGTCATTTATTGGTCACTTGTACTGTTTCACATCATTTACCAGCGAGGAGAACAATGTCTCATTTTTGTGCTTTTCGGAGAGCCCATTCGATAGCTTCTTTTCGATCAGGAATGATTTGAAATGTCTCACCCTCAGTTCGATTAATACCTGCTCGAACCATATCGATAATCTTTCTTGATGGTTCTGTGTAAGTGTCATCATCAGTGAGGACGATGATGTCAGCGAGTTCGTCGACAACCCGCCCCATTTTTGGTCGCTTTGTCGTATCTCGATCGCCTGTGGCTCAAAAGACGATGATGATACGTTGTTTATTTTTTTTCAGTGTTTCGAGAACTGAGCGGAGACTCGTCTCTGTGTGGGCATAGTCGACAAGTATCGTGAGGCCACGAGTATTTGGGACGAGTTCAAGTCGACCTGGTACGCCCGTGAATTTTTTCCATGCTTCTTGCATCGGTTTTGTTTCGATCCCTATGGTTCTGAGTGTCGCATAGGCCGCAATGAGGTTTTCTGCATTAAAAACTCATATGAGTGGTGATTGTACAAAAGCTTCTTCCTGAATATGAGTACTACATTTGATGACCATTTCGATACCTTCTTCGTTTGCAATGAGTGATCGAGCCTGATAGGTCGCTGGTTTTTGGAGGCTGTATGTCACCACTTCAGTTCCAGCTTTTTTTGCAAAAATATCATAGTATTCAGAGTCGCGAGGGAGGACGCAGATTTTATGAATCTCAGACTTGAAAAGACGAGCCTTGGTTTTGACATAGTGATCCATATTTCCGTGGAGGTCGAGGTGATCCTGTGATATATTGGTGAGTACGACAGCGTCGTATCGTATGCCAAAGTTTCGAAAGTAATAGATACCATGGCTCGATGTCTCGAGGACGAGATGTGTCACGCCCATATTCTTCGCTTTTTTTATCATCTTCCAGAGCTTAAAGGGGCTATCCATCGTCATCTTTGATTGATTTTCATGCTTTTCACCTGCTATCCACACTTGTGCTGTGGAGAGGAGAGCAACGGGTCTCCCAGATGTCTCGAGAGCGCTAGCTATCAGCGTCGAAGTTGTTGTTTTTCCTTTCGTGCCAGTGACACCGATGATATACATACTCTTGGCTGGATTTCCTGAGAGGGAAAATGCGATAACACCACGAAACCAGTGATAGATGAGTCTGATAGGACTTTTGAGTCCGATACTCTGACGGAAAAATTGCATTGCTTTCATAGTGGTGATAAGTGTATGAGTATTTTATTGTTGCAGACAGAAAAAACTTTGACAATCTGGCCTATTCAGTATATTTAATATGTATTATATTGTATAATCTATTTTTATGAGAAAAATATCGACACTGTCCTTATTTGTATTTTTACTCTTTTCTGTTGTATTTGCTTCGTCAGGGACGACTATTATACCAAAACCGGTAAAGGAAGTAGTGACTACGGCACCAACTGTGAAACCTACTCAGGTAAAAGGTCTCGTAATTCTCAATGATTTTTATGCTGTTGATGAAAATTTCGTTTATGCCGTTAATGAGAAACATAATGCATGGGTAAAAATGCCCAATGCCGATAGAGTTACTATCAAGCTCATAACAGGACAATTTGCGCGTGATATAGATCAGATTTTTGTTCGAGGTCAAAAACTAGAAAGAGCTGATATTGATTCATTTTCTGTTATATCTGGTCAATACGGATACGGAAAAGATAATAAGCATGTCTACGGCCCGCATGGACTTATTGTTGATGCTGATCCGGCGACATTTAAGCTGCTGACAGATATGTATTCTACTGATAGTGGAAATGTGTTTTATGATGGGAAAAATATCAATGCTGATTCTGGAAGTTTTGAAGTCGTAGATAAAGGGCTATATGCTTTCGATAATGCAAACGTTTTCTATGCTGGTGAGATACTGAAGAATACTTCCCCAGAAGGTTTTGTCGTAAAAGGGCCTCGTGCATTCACTGCTGATGGTCGTACATTTTTCGAAGGGCAAGTAGAAAAATGAGAACCAAACCAGAATAACGCACCCCCATCAAAGACAGTTCAGAATTGGTTTTCATGATATACTGAATACTTCACAGGTAAAAATATCCCGTTTTGGTCTCTCAATGTTTTTGCACTTGTTTTATTTTTTAGTTTTCTTTTTGTCTTTTTCGCTGACAGAAACGACGAAGCGGTTCCATTTTGGAAGACACTTCTTAAGGTGATTATTAGTCTCGTTATTGGTGTAGTGGGATTTTGGCTTGCATCACTTTTTGTAGGTACATTTACGGCACAAGTGATCGGCCTTATCGTGGCCTTCTTTTTCTTTATGGCACTATGGAGTGCGCTTGGGTGGATCAAGTCCTTCCTTATAACGATTCTCAGTCTTATAGCATTTATATTCCTCCTGTCTCTTGGTGGCATTTTTGCTCGACTTTTCTTCCATGACATAGCGAGTGTTCTGATATTTTTAGCTCGCCCAGAGGTGCGATTGATTGGTGTCCTCAAAATAGCGGGAATTATGGCTGGATCATTTCTTATTTTTTCTCAGCTTGGATCAAATCTCTTCCGTTCTGTTGGGCAGGCACTCGTAGCAACTGTTATATCGCTTGCTATTCTTGCATTCCTTATGTGGCTCGGTCACATTAGTACATTCGTTGCCATTGGAGTATTTGTCCTTATGTATGCTGCTCTTCTCTGGATTATGCGATTTCGTATGGTTTCCAATCTCTTTGTTGAGACAGTGAGAATTGTTCGTATTGCCCTTATCTTAGCTGTGATTATAGGTATCGTCGTGTGGATAATTCTCTAGCAAATTTAATCCCAGCAATATGAGTTTTTTTTCAGGGAAAAATATTTTGGTTATTTCTGATGAGTGAAAGTCGAGAGAATCATTATCTAAAGCGGTTGGTAGTGTTCTACGAGTCTCTGGCGAAGCGGATGTAGTTTTATCAGGTACATACTTTTCTGAACTTAATTCAGATACTCAAGCTGATGCAATTGTTATCCGTAAGGATTATGCAGCCATACCATGAAAATGAATTGAATCCTGGGGTCGAGCAATTATTAGAGAAATTGAAGAGAAAACATTAAAAAAAATCAGAACAGTTATATTAGTGGCATCCCCTGATAATGTTTTAGATGCAGGAATTTGGGCAATTGGACTCGATGTACCAGCTGTACTTGTCGGGAAAAATAAACAAATACATGTCGCTCTTGATGCTGTCTTAAGAACTCCACTAGACGGAGAATAAAAATTCAGATGTTTCGGATGTAGTCGATATCATTCGAGTAGATATTAAAAAATGATTTATATTTTTTTGCCTCTCTTCGAAAATAAGCTATAATTTATTCCAATGATTGTTTCTGACCCAAAAATTCTCCAAATACTTCGTGATGCGGGTAAAATCCATCAGGAAATTATTTGTGAACTTTTTGCTTCTGGATTATTACAAGTTGGTCGAACAGGCCTCGAAATAGAAGAGTGGATCAAAAAAACACAAAAAGCAAAATGAGTCGAATCAGCGTTTCTTGGGCAGTATAACTATCCTGCAAATATCATTATTTCAGTCAATGATGTGGTGGTTCATGGAGTACCGATGGATATACCATTTGAATCAGGCAATGTCGTGAAAGTCGATTACGGGATTCGTTATCAGGGATATTTAACTGATGCAGCGACAACTATCATTATCTGAGAGCCAAAAAATCCTCGTCATGTACGATGTATTGAAGTCGCTCGAGAAGCGCTTGCAAATGGTATAGCACAGGCAAAAGCAGGGAATTTTGTCGGAGATATCTCTTCTGCGATTGAGACGACCGTGACTCAAGGAGGATTTCATATCATCCGTGAGCTCACAGGACATGGACTCGGTAAAAATATTCACGAAAAACCTGATATTTATAATTTTTGAAAACCAGGAAAAGGGGAGAGATTAAAGGCTGGTACGTACGTCGCTATTGAGCCCATCGTTGGTTTTTCTACTCGTCATATATTTGATACTGGCAAGCATGCTATCTGCATGGAAGATGGTAATATTGGCGTCCAAGAAGAACACTGTGGAATTATTGGGGAAGAGGGGTTTGAGATAATTGTTTAGTGATCAAAGAGCATCCTCACTAGCTCAGCCATGAGAGCAATATTTTTTGTAAAGTGAGCAAGCTCTTGTCCCTTCTCAGCCGTTGTGCCTTTCCAGAAGGTATGTACTATCGGTGTCACGGAAAGCAGAAAACCGAGTATACCAATAATACCTGCAGTAACGAAGTATCCGGTCATTATTGTGAATCCTCAAAAAATGAGAACAACTCACGAAATCATAACCATCTTTCGTGTTTCAAATGTCCATTTATGGTGTTGTGCTTCCTTTGTCAGCTCTTTGAGATGGATAAAATGATTTATCCCATGAAAGAGAAAAAATAGTCCGAGGACAGCGTGAACAAAAGTTTCTATATACATAATGTTATCTATCGTAATAAAATAAAAAGGAATGCAAAGCATTCCTTTTTAATAATAAATACTTTATTAGTTTACTGATGTAAACACCTTCTCTTTCGCATATCGGAACTTCGGTCGTGGATGTTCGTCGACAGCACGGTAACCAATAGGGATCATAACAGCGACATCGAGATTGCTTGGTACTTCGAGGATTTTTGCGACAGCTGATGGATCAAATCCTTCCATTGGACAGCTATCAATCTGGAGTTCCGCACACGCAGCGAGAGCGAAGCCCTGAGCGATATAGACTTGTTTTTTCGCCCATTCAGCAGAGGCGTGAGGGATAAAGCCCGTTACCATATCTTCAAATCCCTTGAGACCAGCTCGTGCCTCTGGATTACCACCAGAGAGTGCGTCGAAGTATTCATCTTTGACACCCATGAGGTCATTTCTCGCACACATCACGATGAGGTGTGAAGAAGTCCCTACTTGAGGCTGATTCCATGCAGCTGCTTGGATTGCATCTTTTTTCTCCTGGTTAGTCACGATATAGAAATGATAGGGTTGCATACCAAATGATGTTGGTGTCATGCGGATAGCTTCGATGATTTTTTCGAGATCAGCATCAGATACTTTTTTAGTAGCATCAAACTTCTTTGCAGCGTAGCGCCATTCGAGATTGGAGAGGAAAGACATAAGGATAAAATGAAGAAATAAAACTTGATTACGGGGCCAATAGTATTAATATGTCTCAATATAGCAAGTAGTCATAATAAAAATTATTAGTCATAAAAATAAGACCAATATGAAATCAAAAGAAAAAAATATAAAAAAATCAGTAGATTGTAGCGAAAAATCATGCCCTGTATCTCGGTGTATGAAAGTCATAGGAGGAAAATGGAAAATTATCATCCTCTATGCACTTCAGAACGGAGCAAATAGATTTGGTGTTCTGCAAAAAACCATTCCTAATATCAGTAAACAAATGCTCACTACTCAGCTTCGAGAGATGGAAAAGGATGGCATCATTCACCGAGAAATTTTTCCAGAGATTCCTCCACGTGTCGAGTACTCCATTACTCCTCTCGGAAAAACACTTTTTCCCATTATTGAAGCGATGGATAAGTGGGGAAGGCAGAAATAGCCCCGTCATTCCAACCAAGCGAGCCTTGCGAGCGCGAGGTGGAATCCATACTGAACCAAATTCTGTTTGATACTTTTGACAACAAAAGTATCCAAAATTGCCGAAAGAAAATAAACTCGCTCTCCAGGTTCTTCAATTGGGTTCAGTTTTTCGTGACGCTCAAACAGTATTTTCTCTCGGACTCTTGTTTCTGTTTTTCTTGAATGAAAAAAATTAATCTACTTTCTTAAAAAAACAGGTCTTGAGCACCATCATCGCACCATCGATTTTTCCTTCGATAACTTCGGGATCATCTGTGAGACGGATATTTTTTACTTTCGTTCCTTTCTGGATTTTTTCTTTTCCAGCCATGAGGTTCTGTGTCGAGATAACTGTATCACCTTGTGTCAGTATATTCCCGTGTGCATCTTTTGTGACGACTTCTTCATCCATAGTAAAATAATTAAGAAACAGAGATACAAAATGAGTATCCCTGTTTTTTAAAATAATTCAATGAAAACTATACTTTGCTTTTCTTTTTCTGTGCGCAGGCGTCTTCTTCCATTTCTTTGATTTTAGCAAGACTTGTTTTGTAGATAAAACCTGTACCTTTTTTGATTTTCCAAGGAGAGAGGATTTCATTCGCATATTTCTCTTGCCATTTTATGACAGCATCAAAATCCGTTTTTGAGTAAATACCATCTACTGGAAGATTTGCGTGTTCATACATATTGAGAAATTTTTCGAGAAGTTTCACATCTTCGGGATTATTGTGTGCTCCGAACTTAATAGAATGAGTGAGATATGGTTCTGCATCACAGGAAACCTCTATAGCCGAATTGAGAGTCACAGTAGGGACTTCTTCTTTTTTGACAGTTTCCTCTTTTTTTGGAGTTTCTTTTAGGGTTTCCTTTGATGGAGTTTTAGGCTCTTTCGGGGTGTCTGTTTTAGGCTCTTCGGTAGGAGGAAGTGAAGGGGAATATCCACTATTTGTAGAAGTTTTTCCACAGTGTGTTATAAATGTTGCATCAGAAGAAGTGGATACATTTCCTAGCGCATCTGTTGTTGTGATCTGATAATGATATGTGACACCACAAGTACTCAGTCCTGAGAGATTGCCACTATGGCTCGTTGTCGTAGAGCCACTAATGGTGACTGTCGTGCCATATGAACTTGTGAGACCATAGGCAATAGTTGACGTTGCTGCCTCATTGGTTGTAAGTGAGACTGTAGCTAAGTTTGTTGAGGCTGTAGAAGGAGTAACAACAACTGAGCTCTGTACTGGTCCAGTTGTATCAATAACGACATTTGTGGCTGTGGCGCTGCTCACTGGATTGCCAAGGTAATCTTGATAGTTGAGAGTCACCGTATAGGTGCCATCTGCGAGACTACTTGCTGTTGCAGATGAGACGCCACTCGTAGAGGTCAAGTTGGTGAGATTTACCGTAGTGTTAACTGATTGACTGTTTCACATAGTTAATATAGTCGTAGTAGAACCGTTATTCAAACCTACAGTTACGCTACCAGCAAGAGGAACTTCCGGAAGTGAGTAGGTGAGTTGGAGTGTTCGTTGTGTACTACTCGATGCGGGTGATGTCAACGTTGGTGTTTGAGTAACTGTGTCGGCAGAAACTGTCACATCGAGAGAATCAGAGGGGATACTCACGAGATTACCAGGAGCACCATATTCCACGACATAACTATTTACTGATCCACTACATGATAAATCATTCCAACCAGAGCCATTGGCATAGAATTCTGAACAGTCTTCATTACCAGCTTGATTTGGTTCACCAGAATGCCAGTTTTGATACGCACCATCCTGAGCACTTCCGCTAAAGTTACCAATCCAAAATGTCGTTCCGGCTTCAGGACCGTCGAGCCATTTCCATGTTCCTTCAACTTCAGCATCGCTCGCACCGAACCAACCATCACTGGCGAGACGTCCGCTGATAAAATCATTTTCCTCTTGAGATGTAATATTCGCCAAGTAACCACTCACGCCATTGATAGATCGAGCGAGGGCTGCTGTTCTCGCTGCACCACCTGTAATAACACTCCCATTGTTCACTACTTCATAGATATGGCTATTCGCTGGGTAATAGACCTGGCCTGCATCAACGAGAGAGAGTTCTATCGTGTATACCCCTGCTGAGCCATTGGTATAGCGGAGCGTAGCAAGAGCGGCATTTACGTCTGCCAGACTACCAGAAAAATAGAGACTTGATCCACTAGAAGAACCACTAAAAGTCAGCCCAGTCGTCGTCGTCATAGAGAGCGTACCGCTTGGGACGTAGAGATGGACAGGAATTGTACCAGAACCAGTAACTTGCCAATCCGAGATAGATATAGTTGCATTTGTACCACCAGAGGTGTCAGATCCTCCAGTAATACCGTTCGGAGGTGTAGCGTAAGTAAATATAGAAAACGAATGTAACAACAGACAGAATGCTGTTGAGAGAGACGTGAGACGCTTCATGTTCATAAAAATAGTAATGAAGAAATGATATTCTTACGTTACATAATTTTTTTCTCAACAGCAAAACAAGAGCGTAACACAAACAGGATTATGCCTTGATTATTTTTTATTTTATAGAATAACTATTTTAGTACCAAGCAGTTTTTGTTCCCTGGATTTTATGATAACTCCAGTAGGAGGTAGCTAAAATCACGACAGCGATGAGAACAGGTAAGCCATTTTTGAGACCATCAATAGCTGAGAGAGAAATCACTGCAGAGATAAAATCTATTCCTAGACCGAAATAGGCAAATTCTTTGATTCTTCCTTTGATAAATGGCAGAATGAGGACTAATCCTGCGATAGTTTTTGCACCCTCAAGTTCCCATCGAAACCACTCCGCACCAACACCGAGATGATTAAACATCGTGACAGAATCAGGGAGATTTGTCATAAAGACACTTGGTATTGTCATGAGAGCGACGAGGATGGTAGAAATCCAGAAGGTGATTTTTACCTTTTTTGAAACTGTAGCCATAGAAAAGAAAATAAAGAAATAAAAATTATAAACTAAGTAGAAAGTCTCGTACTGCTTCAATAGGTTTTACTTTAAAATAGGTTATTTTATAGTCTTCTTCACTGAGTTCGGGTCGCACACAAGAGAATCATTCAGGTATAAAAATACTATCCCATCCAAATCAATTATCAACCCCTGGATGTTCCGCTATGGTTCATCGCAGTTCACCAGTAAATATTTCGAGCTTCTTGCCATCATAATACGCATATTTTGTACTTGCCACAGCTGATCTGTCTTTACCATCCAATAACCTACAGAGTCATTCATGGCCGATTTCTTGGACAAAGAAACGGATAAATGTGCCGGGGAGCTTTCCAAGCGCTAAAAATATGAGAGAGGTATCTTCTACGAGAATAGGTTTTTGAGCCCTATTGTAGGCTTGTCTTACTTTATGCTCTACTACTTCAGATAAATCGAGGGACTGTATTTCATCGAGTTCGATTTTTTCGTGTAAAACTTCTATTCACAGATATTTTGCGAGATAATCTGCTTTTTTCTGATTTCAGGTAATGAAAGTAATTGATTGCATGATTAAATACTTGCTTCTGTATAATCACGGAAATTATCGAGAATTGCTTGCCAGCCTGCTTGTTGCATCTCGATTGGATTTTCTGTTTCTGCATCAAATACTTCTGTAACACGAATTTTATCCCCCTCTTCTTCAAACGTGACTGATATATGCCGATCATCACCGAGAGAGTATTCGATTCTTTCGTGTTCCACAATATCCGTATAGGTGCCACCGAAATCAAAACTCATACTGCCATCATTCGCAGACATGGTATAACTAAATGTGCCACCAACAGTGAGATCGTTCGTCGCAGCAGGGCAATGCCAGTCGTCTGAGGCATGATTCCATTCCATGATATGGTCTGGATTGGTCCAGCATCCCCAGATGTGTTCGATAGGCGCTTCGATGAGAGTAGTAACGGTGATTTGAGTCATATGGAAAAGTTAAGAATTATTTTTTCTTCCAGAATTTTGCACGATTTTCTTCGACCCGAAATTCTGTAATCTTTTTGATAATATCAAAAGGAATTGGTTTATCCAGAGGAAATTGAATCGCTCATTTTGACGTTTTATATCCTGTGAGTTCTTTTGTAAAATTTTTCACACCAGAAGCACCTGGATAAAAACCTATATGCTTCGAGAAAAGTGCAAAATAGACCAGAGCTCAGCCCATTTTAAAAGCTGGCATGCCATAACCGATATATTCTTCTGCTTCGGGAGCAGCTTTTCTGATGGTTTTTCTGATTTTTTCCAGGTTTTCTTGCTGTTCTCCTGGTTGAGCAGCAATGTATGCGTCTATAGTAGAAAAAGTTTTCATATTATTATGTGTTTATAATTTCTAGGATTTTTCTGGTTGTATTCACATTTCTTGCGGTCATATGCTTGTAGATACGTGTACTTATAAAATCATGCATACCACTTTTTGTATAGTCTTTACGCTCCAATCACCATATTATCGCCCCATCAACGTATATCAAGGTATCCACGGTGTTATGTTTGGTTTCTTTTATAGCGTCTGGATTATTCACTTTGTCCCAGAGAAAAATTACGTCCGTCCTCATAGCATCATCATTGGTCCAATTTTTTGGTATTGCCGCACATATAGCCTTTATCTGCGATTGATTTCGGAGAACGATTGGAACAGCAAAACCAAAATGCTCCTCGATTCATTTTTCGAGAGAACTGATGATAGTATTTGCCTTTTCTTCACTTTCGAAAAAGAGATTCCCAGAATTGATATACGTCGATACATTTTGAAAACCGAGTTTTTCACTGAGTTTTTTCAGTTCTTTCATGTCGACTTTTTTATTTCAGCCGACATTGATACCTCGGAGCAGTGCGACATATTTCATAAAATATATGATATTAGGTGTCAGAGAAAAACAAGACAGCATTGTACTTTTTGTAGAAAAAGTACGAAAACTGTTTAGGGGCAAAAAACTCGGGCTGTTTTCATCTTACACTTCTGTATTCATGGACCTTAAACAGTTTTGCCCCTAAAAACCCGTTTCTGAATTCTTGATTTTCAGTTATAATAAGAAGCAACTATGAATATTATAAAGCTTCTCCCCGGTGTCGTCCATGATCTTCCTGATGATATGAGCGAGGCCATTCTTGCTGATGAGAAAATCGCTGATACATGGAATGCTCTCACGCCACTCGCTCGCAATGAATGGATCTGCTGGACGACCATTGTGAAAAAAGCAGAAACGAGACAAGAACATATTGAGCGACTCTGCGAAGATATAAAAGCGTGAAAAAAACGACCCTGTTGCTGGCCTGGATGTCCGCATCGTCGCGAAAGTGCGAAGAAGTGGTTTTGAAATGTGAAATAAAATTAAATTTATTTTATTTATTCTACAATATTGGTGCAGGTGTTTGCCAGAAATTTTTTCCCAATTCGTGGATTGTTCCCCGCACATTTTCTATTAGTCCTGCAGTAGAGGCATGATAAGGGAAGGATATTTTTTCATTTAAGCCTTTTTTGATTCTTGCTATAGTTCACTGGATACATCGCCCTGCTTTCTCGGCAAAAACTCTTTGAATACGTTTCATATGTTCTGTACATCACTCGGGAGTATCCTCGTATCACAAAAACTCTTCAAGTGAAAGAGGGGCTCACTCCTCTCGACCAAAGATTGTCGTGTAAAATCCTTTAATAAAATCTGAACCTGTATTGCTTTTGCTGGGTATGACCATTGCAAATCTATCAGCTTCTTGCTTTCTCTGTCATAAAATTCGTAAAAAAGCTGATACACTGATGAAGTCTTTTTCGGTAACAACTCATCCAGTATGGAATAGATAGAGCATAATTTCAAGAAACGGATTTTTTGCCGCGAGATTGCTGTGTAGACAGTGATCATTCAAAAAACTTCGTCTGCAGTTAATGGCATCACCACATTCACTTGGTTTCGTTTCATGGCATGCGCCACAGAAACTATTTCCTTCCGAATCAGGAATGAGTTTGTGTGCCATGTTTCAGCCTGTCCTCTGGAGGAGTTTCCAGAGTAATTCCCTGCCTTCTTTTCTATTACCACCTTTCCAGAATTGTAAATCACTGTTACTATCTGTGTCATGCTCCCAAAATTGTAACAAACTGCCAGTACTTGGGTGAGAGGCTAGGTGATAATCGTTGCTCTTCGCGAGTATGAGCTCAGGGCGGAAATCCATGAAATTTTATTACTTTGATTGTAATAATAATATAATAAAAGTCAATCTACTGAATAGCCGCCTTTAGTTCACTGACAATCAATTTCTTCATCCCAAGCATAGCCTTCATCACGTTACCAGAAGTGTCTCGTCCCATACATTCGCCAAGTGCTTTTGGGACAACTTGCCACGAGACCCCACAAGCGTCATAGAGCCATCCGCACTGAGATTCTGCACCTGCGTCTGATATGAGACCGTTCCAGAAATGATCAACTTCACTTTGGTCTTCGCAACTAACCATGAGAGAAACTGCTTCATTGAAAGAAAATTCATGTGTTCCTGGTCCATCCATGAGGATAAGACGAGAACCATCGAGCGTGCATTCAGAGTAGAGGATTTTTCCTTCGAGTGCTCCTGCAGGGTATTTCTGACAGTTATCGATAGATGAATTGTTGAAGAGAGTCGTATAGAGATTGAGGGCCTTTTCTGCTTTTCCAAAATGATCTTTTGTGAAGAGGAGACAGGGTGTGATATTCGTCGTTTCTCATTCCTGATACATGATCTGCCATGTAAGACCAAACCGATCAGCGATCCAACCATAGTGTTCGCTCCAGTCATATTTTCCGAGTTCCATCAGGGCACTTCCGCCTTCTATGAGTTTATTATAGAATTCCGTCACTTCTTCTTTTGTTCTACATTTTACGAAGAATGAAATCGAAGGATTGAATTTAAACAGTGGTCCAGCATTCATTCCTTGCATTTCGAGACCGCAAAGATTGAATGAAACAATCTGTACTGTCTGATTTTCATCTGGTCCACTATTCTCAAACTGTTCTTGTCCGTGAATTTCTGAATTTGGAAAAATAGAAGTGTAGAATCGAGCAGCTTCGAGAGCTTGTGTATCGTACCAGAGGAAGGGTGTGATTTTTGACATAAGTGAAATAATTAAAGATTTAAATATTATTTTTTTTCTTCATAAGTGGAAGATTTTTTAGTGTGATTGCGACTATCTCTGCCAGTTTTTTCGGATCTTCGAGCCATTCAGGATTGACGGGTGCAGTATTTTTTGACCCTGGGTAGGCTTTTGTTTCCTGGTCTTCAAACAGTGATAGTGTCGCCGGAGTTGTTTTCAAAAAAAGCATATTGTCACAGACGAGCCCAAAAATTCTTCACTCACTGTACACGCAGTATTCACCCATCATGGGTTTAAAAATGACTTCAGGTACAAAAGCCAAGCATTCACCAAGGTAGGTGAGAGTGGACTTGGAGGTAGACATAATTATTTTTGTTCGAGATTTTTCTTCAGATTCTCCATATTTTTCTGCATATCACCACCGACGAGCATATCCATAAATTGGCACATGATATTAAACGGATACGGATTACTTCCGTAGAAAGTATTCGTTACTTTTGTCTGATTATCACCAACTGATTCGAGTGTCGTATCTGCCCAATTAATTCCCTCCATTGGTTTTTTGAATCGTATTTCGACGGTCATTTTTTCATTTGGCACGAGGGCTTTGATTTCTTGTTCACCAACTCCGACATTTTTATTGTCACTCACCCAAGCGCTTACTGCTCCGACAGTTCCATCTGTCCCGGTATAGGTCATTTTTACATTTGGATCAGTCATAACCCAGACAGAATATTTCTCTTGGTTTTTCAGTAATTTCACATAGTCATAGACCGTCTCACGAGGAGCATTGATAACCACAGATTTGCTGAGGCGGAAATCTCGCGGGAGAAAATAAGCCACGATAAGGACGAGACCGATGATGACGACGAGTCCGAGAAAGAGTTTTTTTATCATAAAAATAAATAAGAAATAAATTATTTTGCATTCTCATCCACCTGATACACACCAAAAACATTTCGATCATTATCGAGGAAATATCCCTGCCAGCATTTTCCAGCTACAGGAAATTTTGGAATTGCGACCATGCCACCATTGGCGAGGACTTTTTCTTGAAGAGCATCAAAATCCTCTACTTGCATAGAGCACATAAATGCATTGGTTGTTCACTTCATATGATCGTTCCATGGAGTCTCTCGCTGCATGAGTCCACCCATCATACCACCTGTCTGAATATGGTAGTAGGGGATAGGGATATTCATATCGCGCTCAAATGACCAACCAAAGACAGCACTATAAAACTTGATAGATGCCTCAGGATCTGTGACCTGGATTTCAAAGTACGAAGGAGAATTCATAGTGAAAAATTAAAATATTATTCTACCTCGATGAGTATATCGCTGTGAATTAAAAATGGTATAGTTCCTGGTCCATTGTACCCAGCAAAAATTGGTTCACCAACTGTCTTGATATTTTCTTTTTTTAGGAGTTCGACGAATTCTGCTTTCTTTGAGCGTATTCGTGCTTCTCCATACGACCAACGGAATGTCATAACTGCAAATTTCTTCGCAGGGACTTCGGTAAAACTGATAGAACTATCCAGTGCTTTTGGGAGTGTCGCGAGTGTATATTTTTTTGGCATGCTAAATGTCATCGTCGTCGTGAGTGGATTTTCACTCGCAAGAACAGGAGCAGTCATGGCAATTGGTACGCTTTTGGTTTCTTGGGTGATCACAGGGGCAGTCATTGCGACACTTTGATTGGCGACATTTCCACCAAATATATACCCCGCAAGAATACGAAATGCTTGGTTGAGTCAAGCTCGTCCGCCTTGCTCGACTTTTACTGTCGCTGCAATATAGGGATCGTATTTACGAATTTCGTATCCATTTCTCTTTTCGAGAACGGTGTAAGTCATCTGCTCAGCACGAGAGATAAATATGCTATACACAGTCCAGAGGACGAGAATGATAGCAAGAACGATAAGAATTGTTTTCATAATTATTTTCTCACGATTATAGAAGTAAAATATTTTTCCTGAAAATAGGTGAGAGTCTCAATTTGTTCATCTGTGAAATTGACCCCATCCGGTACTACCACGAGCTTATCATCGTCATCATTGGTTCTATGAATCACGGCTATACAACGACCTGTGAATTCTTCGCATGGTTCAAATACTCCTAGTACATACGCATCCACTTCTTCACCATCTGGTGCAAGAGTTCACGGTATTCAGCCATAATTCCAGATGTAGTATATTTCAGGAATTCTTGGATGTCTCGTGCCCATTTGCCGATCCATTTTGACTGTGACTATTTGATTCAAGAATTGAGTCGCGTAATTGTCCATTCTATTTTCTCTTTATAAGATACTGACTCGAGACAAGTCCCACAATAAACGCCATACAAACCTGTGTGGTGGTGATGATAGAAGCGAATTCTACTTCTCCTACGAGCATACGTTTTGACATGATACCGTAGAGAGCCCAGATAATCACGAGGTTAAAAAACACGTCACGGTATTTCGCATACATAACAGTCCCCAAAAGTGTTGCCATGATGACGAGACCATTTGTCCAGGTAATGGCTGAAATCCCCCAACCACTTGCACCGATACTGACCGTCCATGCAGCGATATTTGCAATTGTTGCGACTGATATCCATCCGAGGTAGATGCTAAAAACAGGGAAGGTGATATATCTATCGTTCCATGTGAGATTTGTTGGATTTTTTCGTATTGCTTTGTGGATGAGGATAAGTGTCGTGAGGAGTCCGAGCATGACGAGGACTGAGAGTCCGACGAATTGATACTGCCATGCGAGAATCCAGGCACCATTGAGCGCACATGAAATCGCATACAAGTAACCGATATTTTTATCGACGAGTTTATTTTTCTGAGACTTGCCTCGGAAATAATTCACGAGAGGGATAATAGAAAAGATGAGGAGTAATGTGTAGATAGCACTCCAAATAGAAAAAGTGAAACCAATCGGTGTAAAAGGATTCGCATACTTATCCGAGAGCTCCTGCGTCGTCATCCCACCAAGTGGAAGTGTGATAGAGAGAGCATTGAGCGTGACCATAAAAATATAGCCAACGAAATTCATGAGAGGATAGAGCATAAAAGGAGGTTAAAAATCCTATTCTCATTGTAGACTTTCGAGGGTGAATACAAGGCTTTTCCGTCATTCCGTGCTTGACACGGAATCCAGGCCAGTGAGTTTCTTTTCTTTTACTTTTTGTGCAAAAAGTAACAAAAGCATTCAAGGGGCAAAAACTCGGTCAGTTTATCTTCTTACACTTCTGCATTCATGGACCTTAAACAGTTCTCCGATATCCCATTCAAGGCATATCTCCGCTTAAAAATCCATTTCTCTGTATCTTCATGTTCAGACTTGATCCAAATATCCAGTCATTGCTTTCTTAAATAAAAGTGGGAGGAGGTCGATAATATTTATATTTTAACCTTCTTTCTACTTTTTATTTTATCTATAATTCAATTTGCTTTTTTCCGATTTTTCAGCCATACAAGCAAAAGAATGATACCTATTAAATATCAGACAATTACAATTATTGTATATACAATAAATGTTTTTTCATTCTCTTTAGTACTATCAAGAAGAGCTATTAAAAAACCAGAAGCAAGAGAAAATAATGATATTCAAATATTAAAGAAAAGTCATTCTGAGGGTCATTCTGCAATTGTATCTAATTCATGTTCGAATATTTCGTAGTAGACAATTTCTTCTATTTTTCCAACACTAAAAGTTGGTTTATTGCTAGCTGTCTTGAGTACGCCTGTCATAATTTATTTATTTTGGTAAATAGTGTAATGAATCAGCTTAGTAGGGCTATTATTCAATGCGTATATCCGAAAGTTAGCAAACAATATTTTTCAATTTAAAGTACCTATTTCCATAGGTTCAGTATTTCATATTCATAAGCTATTATTGAAATTTTCAAATTCTAAAACCAATTTTTCACCTATTTTCGATGTTTTCTGTGTGATTTCTTTATTTTCCGTATCTCTAAAAATCAGCTCAATCAATAGTTTTGAATCTGCAGGTCAAAACTCAATGGTTAAAGAATCATTATTAAAACTACAAACACTTCATGTTGAAATAATAAAATGATTTTCTGAGTATATTTTGGTTTCCATATTTTATTTTTTCATAGTCCAACTCACTCCAAATATCGTGATGATGATTGCGACACAAATCAGACAGAGGATGCAGTAGGCGTGGACGTAAAGTGTTTCCATCGTGAGGACATACGCATTGAAACACATACCAGCGAGAGCTATCCAATTGATAATTTTGGCAGGTTTATTGGTCTTTGTGCGGAGGCCCCAGAGAGCGAGGAGACTGATAATCGGATAGACGACGAGTGCGAGGTAGGGAAATGGGATTCCTGCTATCATCGTATCTGGATGAATAATCACATTTGAGCAAGAGAATGTTGAATTGATATCACAAGCACTTTTGAATAACTGACCACCATTAAGACCAGTATTTGGATTCAAGAGGTGGTAGGCGGTGTAGCTGAGATAGGCAGCATTTATGATAGCGATGATTGCGAAAGTGAGAATAAAAGCGTATTTCTTTTTCATAATGTTTAATGACATTTTGTTACAATAGAAAGAAAATGCAAGATAACCTTTTTACTCCATCAATAAAAGTTTATCTGCAGTAACCTCCTCTTCTTGAAAATCTGTACGTGGTTCGACCAGCTTAAGAAGTGTTTGTAAAGATCCTATCAGAAATCTTTTCTCAGACTCATTAGGCTGTGATTCCTTGAGTGCACCTTCGGAAATTTTTAAAACATCCCATGGATTTTCTGGTCTTCTAAGTTCAGGAACATTGTGTTTAGAAAAGCTAATAGGATCAATTGCTGACATGATGTTAAGAATCAAGATTGCTTTTGCATGAAAGTCATAGAGGCGAAGGCTGATACTCTTAGGAAGTTGATTATCGGGTATTTCAATGTTCCATTCCATTTTTTTAAAGGCCTCTTGCCAGAGGTCGGTCTCCTCTTCTGAATCTGTCCAATCTTCGGGACTAACTATCATGTCGAGTACTGCGATAACATGAGGTCATACAGAAGCTAAGCAATAAAGAAAATGAGTGTTATCTTCATCTGGCTCTGCAAGTGGTTCAATTTTTGCTTCCAATAACTGTGCTCATGATGGTGACTCATGTGGCGTATTGGGATCAAAAATACTGAGAAATTCTTCTCCAGATTTCATAAATAAATTATCCAAAAAACTTTCTCCACCCGCGTTTAAAGCCGTGTGCGCATTTTTCGATTTTTGATTGCATTTCTTCCCGATAAAATCGGCGACCGTCAGACTTGAGCCATGTCTCATCGATACGGACTCCAGCACCGCGGAGGAGGTTTGCAAATTGTCCGGTCATATTGTGTTCGACGACGATGATTGTGTTCCCTCGTTTTTCGAGTTCTTTGATGGTCTTCGTTTTGAGTGGCCAGATATGCGTGTAGTGAAGATAATTTATTTTGTCGCTGAGGAAATCTATCACTTCCATTTTTGTACTTCCGAATCCGACGAGAGTTATTTTTGCATCAGGATTTCCGTAGAGTCCAGGTTCACGAGTCATATCTTCGAGCATTTTCATCTTTCTCAGACGTTTCTCGTGAGCTTCTTGGACACCCAGTGAGTCTTCGCGAAGAGTCCCATCTGGTCCATGTTCATCACCATTGGCATAGTAGCGAGGTCCAGTACCTGGGAGCCAGCGAGGGGAGAGACCTGATTCAGTGAGACCGTAGCGAGATTGGCTCGTGAGTTCGGCTGTTTCAGTGGTGATTCCTCGTTCGATTTCTACTCCGACAAGTGATGTTGGATTAACCGTCGCATTTGTCTCAGCGAGAGTTTTATCCGTCAGGACGATGACGGGGATTTGATAGGTTTCTGCGATATTGAGCGCTTCACCCATGACCTGAAATGCTTCCGCATGATCACCAACGGCGATAACGGCTTTGGCATATTCTCCGTGTCCGCTGTAGATAGCGAGATTGAGGTCTTCTTGTCCGCTCCAAGTGGGGAGGCCAGTCGCAGGGCCAGGACGCTGAGCGACGATAACCGTGAGAGGAGTCTCTATCATGCCTGCGAGTGAGACTGTTTCAGTCATGAGGTCAAATCCTCCACCAGAGGTCGCACAGAGACTTCTCGTGCCAGCAAAACTTGCACCAAGTGCCATCTGAGAGACACTGATTTCATCTTCGACTTGTTCGACGTGCATACCTGTTTTATCTGCCCAGTTTGCGAGGTGACTTAAAATCGTACTACTGGGACTCATCGGATAGGCAAAGTAGGCTCGTACACCGTGATGAACCGCCGAGAGAGCGAGGATTTCATTGCCATCGAGGAGCTTGTATTCGGTGAGATTATTCGTTGTTTCTGGGAGTGTAAATGCATCGAGACTTTTACTCACCGTCGCATCTTGCAATTCATATCCATGCTTGATGAGGGCTATATCGAGAGCGAGGAGCGTTGGTTTACTGGCAAATCTTTTTTCGACGGCTTTCATGAGTCCATCGACAGGGAGACCGAGGGCACGCCAGAGCGCTCCTATCATGAGCATATTGGAGAGGAGTTCGTTCGCACCGAATTTCTTTGGCGTCGCATACTCGGGGATAAACAGTGTTGTGAGATTTTTTTCCTGGATTGTTTGATTGTATCCTGATATTGCATCATGCATTTCATCTCCGTAGATCAGGAGACCGCCGTTTCGTACATGTGGCAGGGCATTCTTTGAGCCCACACGATCAAATGCGACGATGATATCTGCAAATTCTCGGATACTGTGAACGGGCTTGGTATCTATTTCGATACGAAAGTGTGTACATCCACCCTTGATAAGACTCGGATATTCACGATCAGCGACGATGAAATATCCCGCATGTTGCAGAGCTTCCATCACGATATCTCCCGCAGAGAGGAGTCATGAGCCAGAGGATCAAGTGAGGATGATGTTCATTATTTTCGGAGAGTAGTGATAAAATTCCTTGCCCAGTTTTCGATAATTTTTTGATTATTTGGTTTGAGGGGGCTTCGATTGATCTTGAGCGCAGGACAGAGGAGATTTCCTCCATGTTCTTCTATCCATGATTCGAGCTGATTGGCAGCGTACATGTTATACTCTCGATCATAGCGATGATCGCCGAGACCTATCGCAGCACAGGGGATACGTATCTTTTTTTCTTTCCACGTTTCTTCGACGCATTTTCTGAGACTCTTCTCTATCATGCCATGAGCATAGGTTCCAGAGCCAAATAAGGCAAAATCCACTTCATCCTGCCATGTCGTATCTTCTGCGACGTCTTGAAGTGTCAGAGTGACGCCCATAATACGAAAATGCTCTGCCAATGCTTCGCCGACGAGACGAGTATTGCCTGAGATAGTGGAGTAGTAGAGGACGCCGTTCATGACGGCATTATATATAAAACAGAAAATAAGGAAGAGTAAAGTTTTTGAAAATCCCTATCTTTTTATATACTTCCCCTATTCGTAATTGATAATTGATTCTATGACCCGTACCCGCTTTGCACCATCCCCGACAGGACAGCTCCACATCGGAGGTCTCCGAACTGCTCTCTATGCCTATATCTGGGCAAAGAAAAATCATGGACAATTCCTCGTCCGCATCGAAGATACTGATAAAACTCGTGAGGTAGAAGGTGCTCGTGATGCGCTCCTCGATACGCTCGAGATGTTTGGTATTCAGGCGGATGAGAGTATCCGTGCTGGTGGTGACTGTGGACCCTACATCCAATCCGAGCGGCTCCCGATTTACCGTGAATACGTCGAAAAACTCATCGAGCAAGGCGATGCATACTACTGTTTTACGACTGAAGAAGAGCTCGAAGCGCACAAGAAAAAAGCAGAAGAAGCAGGTATTATGATACCTTTTCGAAGCCCATATCGTGATATTACGATTGCTGAAGCAAAAGCAAAAATAGCGGCAGGGGAGAAATACGTCATCCGCATGAAAATCCCAAAGGGAGAAGTCATCACCTTTACTGATGGACTCAAAGGAAAAATCTCTGTTCCAAGCGCCGATATTGACGATCAAGTTCTCATGAAAACTGATGGATTTCCGACCTATCATCTCGCGATGGCGGTCGATGATCATCTCATGAAAATCACACACGTTCTCCGTGGTGATGAATGGCTCCCAAGTACCCCAAAACACGTCCTACTCTATCGAATGTTTGGTTGGGAAGCGCCAGAATTTTATCATCTCTCGGTTATCCTCGGAGCTGATAGGAAAAAGCTCTCAAAGCGAAATGGTGATACGCACGTCAGCCAGTTTCTCGAAAATGGCTATCTCAAGGAGGCACTTCTGAATTATATTGCTCTCATTGGTTGGAATTCGAAAACAACGAAAGAGATTTTCTCACTTCCAGAGCTCATCGAAGCATTTTCTCTTGATGGTCTCCAGATTGCAAATGGAATATTTGACCCTGAGAAGCTCAAATGGATGAACAGCAAATATATCGCAGCTACTCCTGCAGATGAACTCGTAAAAACTCTCTCAGCGTACCTCAAACAGTACAGTCCTGAGTTCTACGAAAATACTTTTATCACGCATGATGAAGCATTTAATCAGGCAGTTATCATGGAAGTACAGAAGCGTTGCGAAACTCTCGCTGACTTTCCAGCACTTTCAGAATGTTTCTATCAGGAACCAGAAGTCGATACAGCGCTGCTCCTCTCAGAGAAAATGGGAATTGCTGACCTCACACAAGCAAAAGAGGCGCTTCAATTTGGACTCAATGTGATAAAAACATTTACTACAACTCCATCTCGTGATGCTCTCAAAGATGCGATGATTCCAAAAATCGCAGAAGCAGGGAAGAAAAATGGTCAGATTCTCTGGCCTCTCCGAGTGGCTCTCACAGGTAAAGAATTCTCTCCTGGAGCATTTGAAATGACCGAGATTCTTGGTCTAGAAAAAGCTATTGCTCGTATCGAGAAGGTAGTTGCAAAACTCGCATAATCACTATAATAATTGATACCAAAAGAGTTGCATTTTGCGCTCGAGAGGTATATACTGGATTTAGTTTCAACAATACACAACACTTATGAACTTTCTCATTCTCAAAACCATCATCGAATCAACGATTCAGAACTATAACCATCAGAATCCAACAGCAAAAATTTCTGAAAATAACGTCTCCATTACTGCTATGAATGACCAGGGTGTAGATCTCCTCATTCGTTGCCCACATACTAATAAAGAGGTGACTGTACGCGCTGAGGTGAATTTTATGAATGGACCTCTTCCGACGAATTTCTCTATTGCGGGTGGTGGTATGCCAGAAGTAAAAGGACAAATCAATGACAATGATGTCACAGCAGTTCGCCAGGCGCTCAAAAATAGCTCAACGATTTCTGATCTTTTTGGTGAACAATAATCCATCAAAATGATACAATTTCTCCGAAAAATCATCAATTTTATATTTTGGTGGCTCGTCGTCATCGGTTGTGTCGCACTCATCGGATATCTTCTCTGGCCACTTTTTGCTGACAAATTTTATTCTCTCTGTAGTAACAATTCACAGTGGCGATGGTGCCGTGGCGATTGGAGGTCGGTCACTCGAGCTGATGAGATCCAGAAAACTATCGAGCAAAAAGCGGGATCTTTCGTAGACCTCAGCACTACCGCTGCGAGCGATGTCCTCACAGACCAGAGTTGAAAAAAGCCGGTTGTATATCAGAAAAATGAAGCTGGTATTTTTGTACCAACAGAGCAATAATTATTGCGACATATAGCCTCGGGCAAACTCTTCTCCTGCCATGGGCTTTTTCCCAGCAGGATGGATTTTTTTTACAATGATTATTCAGTCTGCTACTTGTATGGTTGGCAATTTATTTTCTATTCACCACTCACCAGGTATGCCAGTGTGTGCTTTTTTTTCGATTTCAAGAAGTGTGACTTTTGTTCCAGAAAAATCTGTATAGAGGCCAGGCCATGGCGTATAGGCCTGCCATCTGTGATAGACTTCATCGATGGTCCAGTCTGTCTTGAGTTCACCATCTTTTTTTTCTATCATCTTCGTGTAGGTCGCTTCATCGTGATTTTGTGGTCGAGGAGAAATGGTTTTATTTTCAAGTCCTACCAGTGCTTCGATGAGAAGAGGTCCTGCTCGCATACTCGTTTTCTCAAAGAGTACTCCTGTTGTATCTGTTGGAGAGATATTCCATGATTCCTGGACGAGAATATCACCTTCGTCCATACCGAGACTCATCTGTTGGACGGTGAGACCGGTGATTTTTTCACCATGCATGAGAGCATGCTGTATCGGTGCGGCACCACGATATTTCGGGAGAAGGGAAGTGTGGACATTGAGAAACCCCATTGGAGGAATATCGAGTAGTTCTTGAGGAAGTATTTTTCCATAAGCGACGACGATACAGATATCTGGTTTGAGACTTTTTATAACCTCGAGAAATTCCTCATTTTTTCTTACTTTTTCTGGTTGGAGGAGGAGTATGTTTTGCTCTTTTGCATATTGTCCTACTGCTGACATCATGAGCTCATGACCACGACCAGCAGGCTGGTCTGGATTTGTCACGACAGCAATGATATTGATACTCTCTTGTTCGTGTAAATACTTGAGGATATTTGCTGAAAGACCAGGGGTTCAAAAAAAGATACAATTAATTTTCTTCATAGATTATTGACAAAAAGGAAACAGGTCTAAACTTGTTAGGTGGTACGTTGGAATTGTAGGGGATTTTTACCTTTTAACAATTTTGATTTATGGATACTGCTCCTGTTTTTGATTTGTCTGAAAAAAGTGACGCATGAATGTTATCATTCGAAGAGGGTGATGGCATCGATGAAATTTTAGAGAGCATCAAACCGTGATATGGTTCAAAGTATCAGTTTTTTATTTCTGTATCGGACGTTTGATTAAAAAAAATAACAATAGGGTTGCCGTGTTTATTCTCAGAAGAAGATATTAGCCTCCTTCAAAAAAAACTTCTCGAAAAATTTACAGGTAACTATGATTTTGATTTTTTATATCAAGATACTGTAAAAATTGATGACAAAACACCTCAACAATTCCTACAAAATATTGCACAGAAAATAGCGAATTGTTTAGGAAGATCAGTCGGCCCCAAGAAAATAGAGTTAGTTCCTATGGGCAGATGGAGGAGATCGATTTGATTTATACTTCAAATCAGTGCAATTTGCAGAGTAGAAGATACCTACAACCTTGACCCTGAATCAGATGTACAAAATGGCATAAATGCAGTTGATGTCTTATTACAGAGCTTGAGGCATCCAATGGCACATCTTGTCAGAGATATACAAGTTAAACCAGCATAGAAAACTACACCCGTATTTTCTTCACCACTTCCCCAAACCTAATACATTTTTCGGTGACACCTTTCCCAGTCAGTCCGACAAGTATCCAGAAAATTCCGAGAAGTATCAAAAGTGTCCCGGGGTGCCAAGTCATCTCGATGATTGGTGCAACAGTGGTGTCTATTTGAAATCCTCCCGTTGTACTTGTAGGAGCAGGAGCGATGATGTTTTTGATAAGTGGATCCATGATTGGACCGCCGATGAGAATCAGGGCAAATCCTGCCACAGCTTGTATGATTCTGAGAGTTTTCTGACGCATGAGACACCATGGAAGAATACCACGTAGAACAAAAAATGCTCCAATAATCATAAACATATATTCAATTTCATGAGCAGCATTTCCTTCATACACGCCGACAAATGGTATATCCATGACAGCATGATCACCAGCGAACCAGAGAGCCCAGATGATAAATACTCCTGAGAGGATATGGAGGAGGCGGATGATCATATCACTTGGTCTTCGTGCCACAAATTGTGCGATTTTTATAAGTGTTGGATTCATAAGAAAATTTAGGAGACCCAGAAAGTATATAGAAAATCCAAAAATAAAAAGCTTGAGAAATAGAGAAACAAACTATACTAGCCCTATGCCCGGGTGGTGAAATGGTAGACACGAGGGACTTAAAATCCCTTACCGCAAGGTGTGCCGGTTCGAGTCCGGCCCTGGGCACCAATACGAACACTCTTTTCGATAGAGTGTTTTATTTTGCTAATTTGTGTTTTATTTTATAATAAAAAAATGAACTCTCCGTCAAATCACCAGGAATCCAGAATTGGTTGTCTGGGTACAAAAATAATTCTACCTGCGACAATTATCGCATTAATAGCTGCCGCAGTAGTGAAGCTTTCTTCGTCTTCCTCCGACCATTGAACTCCTCATGATTCGATACCACAACTGTTCAAAAAAATGGCCTCAGAGCAAGAGTGACTCATACCATCAATACTTTTTTTCAAGGAACATCGAAAAGAAGTGCAAGATTTCATGAAACAATTTTTGACTGAAAAAATGACTATGGATAAAAGAGACGAAGATTTGATGAAGGAATTAACAAAAGTTCTTCAGGAAAAATTTCCAGTAATACAACAATACCCGCAGCATTTTTCACTTTCTCTCGTGAGTCTCTATGAAGTAAGTCTGGATGGCGCAGCGAGGCATACAAGTCTTAATTTTGGTACAACTCAATATCTCCCAGCTGATGATAAAAATGGTGACAAGCAAGGAGATGGATACGAAGATATACACGTCAACCATCAGTTCCCTCGAAGAGAAGAAGAAAAGATGAAACCAGGAGAAGCGCTCTTTCGGCACTATGAATGAGTTCAGAAATATCTCGATCAAAATATAGGTGAGATAGTTTCTCGTATTCACTCTTCTCGAAAAAAATGGTGAGAGCTTTCTGAAATAGAACTTTTGTATGTATTGAGTGATCTCTTTGCAGATAATGCTACGCTCCAATTATATATTATCTGAGAATTTACTATTCAGAGAGAAATAAAATCAACTCCAAAAGGAGAAACAATTCGCATATATATCTCTGTGCCATATAGGAACGATGATCCTCATGTGATCGAAATTTTTGTTCCGAGGAGTATCACTGCATAAAGTTTTTTAGACTGAAAATTAGACAATTTTATTTATTATTTTATAAAAAAATAATACTGGATTTGGTTTGCAATGACCTCTTATTTTTTTAAAATTAGGAGGTGGTTTTGCTCTTGTTTATGCACTTTTTCATAAAAAAGCTCATAACAGACAACATCCAGCTTGGATAAAAATTGTACTCACTTAATTTCTAATCAACATTACATGGCAGTCAGCGACCTCGTAGCTCTCGTCGATGTGTGAAGTTCTCGCATCAAAACGCTCGTTGGATCTTTTATCATTGATCCGGCAAATCCAAACCGACCAAAACTCAATGTCCTCGGAGTCGGTGTCGTCAAATCAGATGGTGTCCGAAAAGGAACTATTCTTGATATGGAAGAATTTAAGAAAAATCTCGATGAATCTCTCACTGAGGCAGAGAACATGGCCGGACAACAATTTCCTCATGTTGGTATCTGTCTCTCTGGTACTGGTATCCAGATTCATCACAATCAGGGGATGATTGCTATTCCATCAAATGAAGTCACACAGGACGATGTGAATCGTGTCCTCGATATGGCACAAAATGGTATCACGCTCACCAATCAAACAGTCCTCAAAATTATTCCAGAATCTTTCTCAGTTGATCTCGAACACCACGTGAAGTCGCCAGTTGGAATGAGTGCAAAGAAGCTCGAAGTAAATGCTTACATCTTTACTATTCCTACAACAGCACTCAATAATGTCCGAAAAGGATTCAAAGATGTTGGTATCGATGTCGTCGATGTATTCCCATCTCTTTTGACTTCACCAGAGGCTGTCCTCTCTCGTCGTCAAAAAGAGCTCGGAGTTGTCTGTATCGATATTGGTTCTTCTTGTACTGGTGTTACTATTTTTGAAGAAGGGGCACTCCGTCATGCAGCTATCATCCCAGTTGGTGGTGAGTATGTCACATCAGATATAGCTCTCGGTGTACGAGTCTCTGTCGATGTCGCAGAAAAACTCAAAACTGACTACGCTGATCTCACATTCTGTGATCTCGCAAAACCAAAAGATGAGGAAATCGCACTCAGTCGTATCGATAAAAAAGAAACCGAGACAGTTTCAAAACTCTATCTCGCTCAGATCGCTCAGGCTCGCTACAAAGAAATCCTCTCTCTCGTCAATGCTGAACTCAAAAAACTCGGTCGTGATGGTATGCTTCCAGAGGGTGCAGTATTCGTCGGCGGAGGATCAAAAGCTCGCAATCTCATCGAACTCGCAAAATCAGAACTCCGCCTCCCATGTTCTATTGGTTTCCCAGAAGACCAAGAATATGTCACTGGTACGTCAGTTTCTGATCCAGGATTTGCTGGCGCGATCGGTGCCCTCCTCCTCTCACAGAGAGTGGGTGGTATGAACAAGGGTCGTATGACCATCGGTGCTGGTATCGGCGGTATGAAAGAATCAGCAAAGAAATTTTTCAAATTTCTTCTTCCATAATTTAACTTCATTATTTTCCCATTAATTCTCTCTTCTATGCCAGCTCCAAAAACTACAAAAAAAGGTTCTAAAAGCTCTTCTCTCAAAGGCCTTTTTCTCAAAGATACTCCTCCTCAACCAGAGGAAATAAATGTCTCACAGATGATATCGCCTGTTGCGAGCATCAAAGTCATCGGTTGTGGATGAGCCGGTCAGAATACTATCAATCGTATGATTGAGAGTGGTCTCTCAGGCGTCGAATTTATCTCTATCAATACCGATAACCAGGCTCTCTATGGTTCTCAGGCTGAGACAAAACTCGCTATCTGACCGACGGTCACTCGTGGTCTCGGTGCTGGTGGCGATCCAGAAAAAGGTAAAAAAGCTGCTGAAGAATCTATCGAAGATATCCGTCGTATGATCCAGGGCGCTGATATGGTTTTCGTTACTTGTGGTCTCGGTGGAGGTACTGGTTCTGGTTCTGCTCCGGTCGTCGCTGAAGTAGCAAAAGACATGGGTATTCTCGTCGTCGGTGTCGTCACAAAACCATTCGCTTTCGAAGGTCAGAGAAGAAATAATCAAGCTCTCGAAGCCTATGATAATCTCAAATCAAAAGTCGATACACTCATCACGATTCCGAATGATCGTATCCTCACTATCATCGATAAGAAAACTCCTCTCCTCGATGCATTCCGTATTGTCGATGAAGTCCTCGCAAATGGTGTACAGGGTATCTCAGATCTCATCACTCAACCAGGTCTCATCAACGTCGACTTCGCCGATGTAAAATCAGTCATGAAGGATGCAGGTTCTGCACTCATGGGTATCGGTTACGGACGTGGTGAATCTCGTGCGACAGATGCAGCTCGTGCTGCTATCGAGAGTCCTCTCCTTGAACTCTCTATCATGGGTGCTCGCGGTCTCGTCTTCAATATCACTGGTGGTCATGACCTCTCAATGTTTGAAGTTGATGAAGCTGCTCGCGTCATCACTGCAGCATGTGACCAGGATGCAAATATTATCTTTGGTGCGACAGTTGATCCAAGCTTCGAAGAAGGTGAAATCAAAATCACTGTCGTTGCAACAGGATTCGATGAATCTCAAGTGACTATTCGTAAAGATGGTCCATCAGCTCCTCGACCTGCTTCTTCTTCATCATTTGGTCGACGTGTTCTCGGATCTCAGCCAGCTGAAGCTGCTCCAGCAGAAAAATCTCCAGCAGACGATCTCGATATCCCAGCATTCCTCCGCAATCGTAAATAATTGTGCGATATGTTTATCGCTATCGAATGAGTCGACTGAGCTGGCAAGGATACTCAATTGAAGCTTCTCTTGAGTCATTTGATAGACCAAAATAAACACCGAGTGATTACGAAATCTCGTGAGCCTTCACAGATGACAGAGGCAGGAAAAAGATTGAATGAGATAGCGCAAAAACATATCGAAGTGTCTGCACTGGAAACTGCCAAACTTTTCTCAGAAGATCGAAGAGAGCTCGAATTATTTCGAGCTTCTCTTCTCACTCGAGATATCTGGATCCTCTCTTCTCGTTGTGACCTCACGACTTATGTCTATCAGGGGTATGCGAGTGGTGTAAGTTTCGATGAGATATATGAGTTCCATAAGGATATTCTTGCTCCAGAGCTCACTATTGTGCTCATGATTTCTATTGAAACCATGCTTGCTCGGCTCGGGAATCGCACAGATGCACGAGAAATATATGAACAGGAGGATTTTCTCAGAAGATGCCATGCAGGCTATCTCTCTGCTATCGAATTTCTGAAATCAAAAGGTCGAAATATTGTGGTCGTTGATGGAGAGGGAAGTGTCGAGGACGTCTCTGAAAGAGTAAAAAGTCTTTTTTAATTTAACTGCGAAAGTTTTTCCAGGAGTGCTATTTCTCTCTTTGTCAGAAGCCAAGGTCTTTCTCTATCTATTAATCGAAATATTGAAGCATCTTCTGGTTCTAGAGAGCCAATAGATATAGTATCCATTATCTTGAGTAATTTTTCTCGTGGACTTTTTAGTGAGTTACTTTCTCGGCCAAAACTTGTCCCATTCGTCAGAGTTGATTGATGCGCTACAAATCCGTTAGGATGAAGTGCTGATGGTCACCAGGGTCGCATATTTAAATAAATTACAGGGGAAAGAGGGCGTTGATTGTACGATATTTTCTCATTTCACAAATTTTATTCTCCGTTGAGTATTTTTTCTATCAGAGGTGCGATAGAGAGTATTTTGAGGTTTGGTATTTCTCTGGCTCTCTGATTATTGATAGGGATGCTATCAGTTGTGATGAGTTCATCGAGACTTTTTGCGAGTTCTTTCTGTGCTTCGTTTGGGAAGACCCCATGTGGGGCAAATGCTCGTACACTTTTCGCTCATTTTTTTCTCAGCATGTTTGCTGCTTCTCTCAGAGTTCCTCCAGTTTGTATCAGGTCATCGACGAGAAGAATATCTCTGTCTTTTGGATCTCATTCCTTGATGCTAATGATTCTCTCGATACCATCACGGACTTTCGCACAGATAATTCGTGCATTTTCTGGGAATATATCCTTGAATCGTTTCGCTGCTCCATCATCGGGGAAAGCTATCACAGTATTGGGTTTTACATCGAGGAGCGATGTGGCTGTATGGAGTTCCACATTGACCTTGAAAGGATCAAACAGAAAACGCTCTACTAAAGCATGAATATCAAATGTATGTATACTTGTTTTTTCTTTTCTTCCAGAAGGTACATGCGAGAGGAGGTCCGCGAAGTATCTCGCAGTTGCTACTTCTCACTTTTTTGAAATTCGTTCCATAGTACCGACAGGAAAATATGGCACTATGACTCGCACTTTATCTGCGTAATAATCCACGAGCACTCGTATCATCGCATAGTTTGAGAAGAAATTCTTCGGTTCAGAAAAATCAGCTATATAGGTGACATCTTTGTGCTCGACATCTCGTTTTACATTTTCAATTGTGATATTTGGCCAACCATCTGGAAAGCTCTGTATATGAGCTTCTCCATGTCGAAGTGTTTCTGGATTATTCTCCACGAGAGTTTTTTCCAAATCGGAAAAATTTGGATGACTAAAAAGAGTTTTCATAAGAGAATAATTAATATTGAATAATGCTTTCATTTCGGTAAGCATTGAGTTTTTGTCGGAGGGGATGATGTGTGAGCTCATCGAGTCATATGAGCACTAAAACACCATCAACCCGAGCACCGATTTTTTCTATCAGGCTTGCGGCAGCCAAAAGCGTACCACCTGTGGCGAGGAGATCATCGATTATGACGACGTTTTTTCCTTCTTCGATGGATCATTCTTGTATTTCGATACTACTTTCTCCATACTCAAGCGAATATGATGTGCCGACAGTTTTTCATGGAAGTTTTCATTTTTTTCGGATCATGACAAAGGGCTTATTTAGTATCTGAGCTACTGGTATACCAAAGAGAAATCATCGAGCATCAAGACCAGCTATGACATCAGCATTTTTTGCTTTTTTTGCGAGCTCAAAACAGGCAAATTGCATGGCCTTTGGACAGGTTAAAAGAGGTGAAATATCCTGAAAAGTGATTCCTGGTTTTGGGAAATTTTCGTGAGCCTGGATGTAGTCTTTCAGATCTATTTTTGAGATATAAGCATTCACTCGAGAACCAAATTTCTCTGTACACTTTTTGATAACTTCTTCTGTATTTTCGAGTTGGGAGAGTGGTAGAAGTGTATCGACGAGTTCTCCTGTGAGATTTTGAAGCTTCTCTTTATTTGGAATATCTCTCGAGTATTTATTTCTCTCTGCCGCTACATATCTGTGCCATTCAGCCAGAAGAATTGGTAACTGAGCAATTTCTCCAGGTTCTTTATTGGTTCACTTCGGAATTTCTAGACCCAGATGAGCTGCAGCTGATACTATGTTTATGAGGAGGTCGGCCGATTCTTTTTGTATTTCTGGTGTATTATTTTCTTGTATTGCTACGAGGAGTTCACCGAGTTCTTGTGTTGTCTTGGAGAGGACATCATCGAGCGTGACATGGGCATCGATTTCGAGATGATGATAGGGTTTGAGAGAGTTCATAAAAGAAGATTTAAATAATTATTTTTCTGAGTCTGATGCCTCATTTCAAGTGAGATTGAATTTAACTTCCGCAGTACTGCCACTTTCATCAAATGACTGCCAGCTATTTATTTTAATGTGCGGATTTTTCATCCCAAGCAAGAAAAGGTATGTAGATATATCATCATGTTTTTCTTTGGCGTTATCTCTAAGGACAAGTGAAACACTATTTTTACTTTGAGCGAGCGCGGCTATCAGAGCATGGTCGATATCTTTTTCTAGAATCTTTGAGATTTTTCCTGGTATCATAGCTGCAGCAAGTTCGCGAGCTGATTCAGGTTTTTTGACGAGTTCCTGAGCGTCTTGGAGTGTGAGCATAAAAAAGAAGATAGGAAATAAAGCGAGGACACTTTACCCCTGAATAGGTATTTCTTTTTTATTTGTATATATTTTGTAAATTATTAATTTTTATTGATTTAAAAATGTTTTAAATATAATGAAAAATGAATACAAAAAATATGTAATAAATAATTACAATATGAAAAATTATCAGACTATTTTGGAGCGACTTGGTGTACCAGAGAAAGCATCAATTATCTACATAGACCTCATCGAGCATAGTCGTTCTTCGCCATCACAGATTGTCATTCGTACAGGTCTCCATCGACCTGAGGTGTATCGTTATCTACCTATACTCGTGGAGTCAGGCTTGGTCATTATTTCGCGAACAGGGAAGCGGCAGTTTTTTACTGCTGGGTCGCCTGAGAAAATCACTGATCTCTTTTCTGACCTCCAGGATAATGCGACACGTATGATACAGGAGCTCAATGAGAAATACCTCGTCATGAATCAAAAGCCCCATGTAGAGTATCAAGAGGGGAGAAAGGGCGTCACGGCAGTTTTTGCTGATATAGTCTCGACCCTTGGTGAAGATGAGACATTTTATCGGGTGACTTCTGAGGTGGATGTAGAAAAAGTGAATACGTATTTACCTGCGAACTATCGAAATATTCGTGATAAGAAAAAACTCCAGCGCTATGTCATCATGTCCTCTAATGCAGCCAAAATAAAACAAAAGAGACTTGATCGTGATCTCGTCGTCGTACCTCAAAATATGGATGAATTTCGTGATAATGTCCTTATGACGATCTACGGTCACAAGGTTGCATATATTGATTTTAACACTGAGACCTCTATCACTATCACCAATCCTATGATTGCCGAATTTCAAAAAAAGCTTTTCAAGCTCGCATACAATTCGCTCAAAAAATAAAAAGCCCCTATTCAATAGTTATATCATACGACTGGAGGAGTCCTGCAATGCCTGATTGAGCAAATTTTGCCTTCTTGATTTTATTTGTTTCTGGATTGATGATGTAGTGATAGGATGTTCGAAAATCTGCCTTTTCGAGAATCGTATTTTGGAAGAGAGCTAGAGAAAAATTACACTCATTAAACACGGATTCGCTCAAATCTGTCTCAATAAATGATACTTCGTGGAGAGAGCATTTCTTCCATTGTGTCTTTCTCATCTTCATTCTGTGAAAAGAGGAGAGATTGAGCATGCAATTTTCAAACGAGACAACAAAGAGAAAACTATCACAATTCCCGAATCCGACTCAGAGGAGCTTGCAATCACGAAAGGTTATGTCACGCAGTGCGGTATTTGTCACTACGACATTACTCATATTACAATTCACAAATTCGCATTCAGAAAATTTTACATTGGAGAGATTGACCCCAACAAAATTGCACTGAGAAAAGACGCACGATTCATATTCTTGTCCGAGAGCTTCTTTCGTGAAATCTATTTTTTCAAATGTTTGGTTTTCAAAAGCGTCCATTTATTTCTTCATTTTTCCGCTGAGCCACACAAGAGGAAATGCTGTGACAGCCAGAGCGATAGGGTACCAATGATCTGAGAGATTCCATCCAGCGAAGATACCAGCGATACCTCCAAATGTTCCTATAACTGCTAATACTTTCACATGTTTCATAGGATTGCTCGGAGCGAGTATTGCTGTGATATAACCACCGAGAACAGCGTAGGTACTTCGATAGAGAAAGGCTATCACGAGCAGCTTCGTATCAAAAATTCATGACCGTACAGATGGGAAATATCCCAGCTTTTCAAGCACTTTATCGGTGACGACTGAGAGAATAAAAACTGTGAGAAATCCAGCCACGACAGCGATGATACTTTTAGTGTTTTTCATAAAGAGAAGTATAGGGATTATTTCTTCTTCGGCCAGCCCCAATTCCAGCGAGGTTTTTCACCTGTTTTATAACAGATAAAAATAAGGAGAAGAGTGAGTACGATAATCGGTCCACCAAATACCAAAAAATTGCTTCCTGAATCAGGATTTCCTGGGATGGATTCTTTTCGCATAGATACGAGAGCAATAACAGATGCTATATAGACTCATATCACAACCCAGCCCTGCCATCGGACAGGAGTCCAACCCCAACCAAATGGTTTTGCTTTGAACCAATATCCTTTTGGATTATCGCGGAGATAGGAGAGATATTTTTGGAACATAAATTTATTGAATCATCTTAAATGATTCTGTTATCATTTTAATTTTATTTTCTGTCAGTTTGCATAATGGTCCTGGTCATTTTTCTCATAAATCTGGACAGGTTTGATTATTTGGCCAGAGGGTGAAAGTAAAATTCTTATTAGATCATAAAAATATACCTAATGCAGTACTCAGATCTCGTGGTGTATTTCTTAGCCACGACTTATTCTCTTTATCTGTTTCAGCATTTGCACTCCACCAGGATGTTTTAAATACATGGATAACAAAAATATCAGGATTAGGAGCATTTTTTATATAAAAAGTATAGTTTCTTAATATTTCTCCATTAGCGTATTCTTCTCTTTTGCTGTACCAAAGATTTTTGTAACCTTTATCAAATGTGAAACTAAAACCATCATCTTCATTTTTATACTCTAGACCTACTCAATCAATTTGGGTGTTCTGAGTTTTTGTTTCGTCGGTAGTTTGCTTGAGTTGTATTTGTTTTTCTGTTTCAACAATGTTATTTCATTCATTATTTTTTGAATTATCTCATATTGGTTGCACGATTGGTTGATTAGTTTCTTGAGTTTTTTGGTTGGTATTCCTTGTTCATACACATCAACTTAAACAGAGAGATAATACAAAATATATAAATAGTTTCTTTTTCATTGGATAAAAGTATTAAGAATGTAAGACTATTAAATTATACTAAAAAATAAGAACAAGATACTATCTTTTATTTTCTACACTCCTCACACCCGCACCACTTCGCGAGCGGAGTCTCTGAACATTTACATTTTTTCGCTGTACAGATGTATCGGCCGAAGAGGACAATCGCATGATGCATTGTGCGTTTTTGTTCCTCGCTTAATAGCTTTTCGAGTTTTTTATCTGTCTCTTCTGGCGTTTTGGTTTTGACTATTCCCATACGATTCATCACTCGGTGGATATGGGTATCGACACCGATAAAGGGCATATCGTAGAGATGAGAGAGGACGACTTTCGCTGTTTTGATTCCGACTCAGGGGAGAGTTCGGATAGTGTCGAGTGTGTGTGGGATTTTTCCACCGTGTTCGTGAACGAGTTTCTCTGCCGTTTGGAAGAGGTGCTTCGTTTTTACTCGATAATAGTTTACTCCTCGGAGCATGACTTCGACTTTTTCTGGTTCGAGCTTCAGGAGATCGGCGGGAGTTTTCACTATTTCAAAGAGTTTTTTTGTTGCTTTGTTTACTCCCTTATCTGTCATCTGAGCGGAGAGCATGACTGCTGTGAGGAGCTGAAACGGTGTCTCGAAATCGAGCTCTATGGTTTTTGTTGGATAGACTTTAAATATCTCATTCAGTATTTCATCACGTTCTGTTTTTGTGCGGAGTTTCATGGGTATAGTATATTCAAAAATAGAAGTTCACACTTTCTTAACCAAAAATAATTGCAAAAACCCTGCTTTACTCTATCCTCATACCATCGTATGAAGAAGTTTGTGAAACATGTTTTGCCTCCTGAAAAGTGGTGGAATTTTACTCTGATAGGGGTGATTTTTTTTGTGGTGCTTCACAGTATCGTCTTTTTCTGGCATCAATTTCTCGTGTACCGATATGATGCAATCTATGATAGAGCCGTTTCGGAGTGATCTCTCATCGAGATGCCAGAAGATTTCCAAAAAGCACACAATACCTCACGTGATAGAAGTATTCTTACTCGACCAGATATCATCATCCGAGAATCAGGTGTAATCCAGTCTGGTATACGTTCTGTGGTCGATCAATACCGCAAAAATATTTACCGTCTGAGACAGAGTATCGCTGCCGATATCACCACCCTTGAATCCATCGCTCAAGAGGGAAGTATGTATGTTTTTCCTGAGCGAGATGAGATTGTTTCGGAGACACGGATTTTACAAGACAAGCTCAACTCTGACAAATATAAGCTCGTCTCTGACCTCCAAAAACTCTCCAATGAGTCTTTTCTTCAAGTGGAAAGTGCAAAAAAATCACTCGAAGTCGTAAAAAAACAAATCGCACTTCAAGACATCGACGCTCTTCCGCATGAAATGGCATTTATGGATTCTACGTATCGTTTTACTGGGAAAAAAGGCTTTGATTATAAGACGTTTTCAAAGGCGTATAAAAGTGTATTTACTCCTGATGTTTTAGCGACGAAAGATTCAGCGGAACTTCAGACATTATTTTCTGATTTTTCTACTCGTCTCGAACCAGCTCGTGAAGAATACAAAAAAGTTCGTATGGCGTATAAAGCAAAACGTGCAAAACTCGTCGCAAAAGAAAAGGAAAAATGGGGCGACACTCTTCCTCCAGATGCTCCTGTAAGTGATGTGTTTTCTCAGATATACGTGTCTACCAAATATCAGAGAATGTACGTCTACGAAGATGGTGAACTCATCCTCTCAACTCCTGTGACGACAGGCCGAACGACACATCAGACGATTCGTGGAACATTTAAAATCTATACCAAAGAACGAGATCATCTCATGAAGTCTCCATTTGAAGACGAGGATTATGAGCTCTGGGTGGATTATTGGATGCCATTCTCAGGAGCTTATGGTATTCACGACTCATGTAATAGTAAAAATTGTTGGCGTACAAAATTTGGTGGGAATGACTACAAATATGGAGGGAGTCATGGTTGTGTCAACACTCCATACGCTGCAGTACAGTTCCTCTACGGTTGGACACGTATAGGTACTACAGTACACGTAGACTAAAAACTACCAAGCTGCTATCAAAAGTTCTTGATTGATAATATTTGCGAGGTCTATCGTCGCATCGTGATCGTTGATATATTCTATATCATCGGTGTCCTCACGGAGTTTTTTGATATGAAATTCTCGAGTCACGTCCTGGATTTCTATGGTTTTATTTTTGATATCATTTGATGATATATCGACGACTGTATGTACTTCGAGCAGGAGACACTGAATGCCGTATTCTTGCCGTACGAGCTTGATATGGATATCGAGAGGTTCGAGACAAACGACATCCTCCAGAGTATCCTCTGGGATATCCTGACAAAACTGAAATTCCTCCACTGTACCGACAGGGGAATGGAGGAGTGAGGAGACATCAATGGTAAACAGAGACATGATTAAAAGAAATACTTAATCTTATCGCTTGCAGGGTGATTGCGGAGTTTTTGGAGTGTCTTTGCTTCGATTTGTCGGACACGTTCACGAGTGACACCAAATTCTTTTCCGACTTCTTCAAGTGTGTGGACTTCACCACCATCGAGACCGAAACGCATGATGACGATCTTTCTCTCACGAGGCGTGAGGAAGTCGAGCATATCGTAGAGGTTGCTCTTTACCATATGCATGTTCGCAGCATCATCTGGTTTTTCATATTTATCATCTTGGATGAAATCGCCGAGCGTGGTGTCTTCTTCTTTTCCAACCGGTGTATCGATAGAGAGAATGTCCTGAGAGATACGCATGATCTGACGTACTTTTCGGACATCCATCTCAAGTTCTGTTGCGAGTTCTTCGATGAGCGGTTCACGATTCAATTCCTGTGTCATCATACGATAGGTATAGTTGAATCGATTGATCGTCTCTGTCATGTGGACTGGTACACGGATAGTTCGTGATTGATCAGCGATAGCACGAGTGACACCCTGACGGATCCACCAGGTCGCATAGGTTGAAAACTTAAATCCCTTTTCTGGATCAAATTTATCAACAGCACGGAAGAGACCGACATTTCCTTCTTGGATGAGATCGAGGAGACCGAGACCACGACCCATGTATTTTTTTGCAATAGAGACGACGAGACGGAGATTTGATTCGGCGAGTTTTTTTCGCCCAGCCTGATCACCCTTTTTGATGAGACGACCGAGACGGACTTCTTCTTCTGCATCGATGAGTGGGTATCGACCAATTTCATTGAGATACATACGAATCGAATCATCTGATATTTCAGAGAGATCGATGAGTTCTTGTTTTTCTTCTTTGGTACTTTCAAACAGATTTTCTTTATCGAGATTGTCGACGAGTTCTATCTCCATCTGCATGAGGACATTGTAGATTCTATCGAGGAGTTCGATATCTTCTTCAGCTTTCGGGAGTACAGCCATGAGTTCATCTTGGCTGATTTTTCCTTCTACTTTTCCTTTTTTGAGGACTTCTTTGACAGCATCTGGGAGATCTTTTGTGAGCTCTTCTGGAAGCGTCGTATCAATAAAAGTATTAAAGCCTTTTCCGACTCGACGACCATCTTTTTCACGATCGACATTCATGCGAGAGCCTTGTGATTTTGGTCCTTTTTCTCGGAAAAATATCTCATCATCTTCTATCTCACCAAATGCTTCTTCTTTTTCATCTGGCTCCATTTCATCCTCTTCGAAATCAGCGATATCCTTTTTACTTGGCATGTCCCATGTACTCTCGCTCTGGTCCTCTTCATTATTGCGAGGATACATATTGGGTTTTTTTTGAGCCTTTTTTGGCTCATCGACCATCATTGAATCGAGTTTGACCTCTTCGACGACGCTGACTTTTTCTTTTTTATTTTTTTTAGCTGACATAGAGAGATTTATATGAGATGATGTTGTTTTGCGAGGGTGAGGAGAGCTTGGAGTTTACCGAGATCCTTTGTATAACTTTTTTGAAGTTTCCTAAAATAAGATTTGTTATTATTGCGTATGAGTTCACGAAATTCACGAAGTATCACTTCTTCTTTTTTATCCGCAGAAATCTCCTCAAATCGGAGTTCATACGTTTTTTGTATCTCTGGATCGAGAGTATTTGCGACTGCTTGAGCCACGAGAGTCATGTCACTATCAGCGAGTATATCTTCTTGGAATAGGCATTCATGGAGAAAAATCTCACGGCCCTCTCGCAGACCAACAATATAGGTGACGAGATAATCAGATCCAGAAGTTTGCGCTGAAGGAGACACGATAACAGATGGTCTCTTCTGACCACGAACTGCTCTATTGTATTCAGAGTAAAGAGTTTGCAAGCTCATGTCGAGTTTTTTTGCAGTGAGACTGAGCGCTTGATCGACTTCGACATTTCCGTGTATGTGGATGATATGATTGATGATGTCATTCATGAGTGCTTTTTTCCCTTGATTCGTGTTGATATCATGCTTTGCGGCTCATTCCTCGATGATAAAAGAAATGGCTGGTTTTGCTTCTTGTATTTTTGCTTCAAAATCACCACCAGATTTGAGAAATTCATCAGGATCTTTGGCATCACCTATATCGATAATATAGACATCGACTGGTTCATTTTGGAGATTTTCTATTGATCGGAATATCGCCTGTTTTCCAGCACTATCTCGATCGAGGCAGAGATAGACCTGATTGGTGAGCCGTTGAAGTATTCTCACATGAGCGTCTGTGAGAGCCGTGCCACTAATTCCCACAGCATAATCTATACCTGCTTGATGGAGACTAATGACATCCATTTGTCCTTCGACGATGACTATTTTTTTTGCTTTGCTGATAGATTGTTTTGCTTTATCTATACCGAAGAGGATATCGCTTTTATGAAAAATAAGTGTCTCAGGAGAATTGACGTATTTCGCTTCATCACTATTGACCTTGAGAGTACGACCAGAAAAAGCAATAGTCTCTCAGCGGTAGTTGCTGATAGGGAAGAGCACTCTTCAAAAAAATCTATCACGATACGGAGAGACAAATATGCCACTATCGAGAATGATTTTTTCACTGAATCATTTTTTCTTCAACATCTCAAACATTTCACGAGGATCGTGACTGTAGCCTATTTTCCATTTCTCTATCGTCTCTTCTGTTATACCACGTTTTTTGAGATAGTTTCTCGCTTCAAGACCTTCAGCTGATTGGAGTCACTTCTGATAAAATTCAGTGACTTCTGCATAGAGTTTTATGAATGTGGATTTCTCATCCATCTGAGCATCACGGATGCTATCGGTCTTCAGTTCGACACCTGCTCTCTTTGCGAGGATCTGGAGGGCTTCACGGAATTCGATTTTTTCGAGAAGCATGAGCATTTTTAAGGGGCCACCACCCTGATTTGTTGCAAAACAATACGCAATTTGCTTCGCTGGCGAGACAACAAAAGAAGCAGTTTTTTCGGGCTTAAAAGGGGAGAGTCATTTCCAGTTTGCTCCTGTTTTTTTCAGAGGAACATACTCACGGATGAGCTCCACGATATCGATACGAGATTCTATGTCGGCAACGAGAGTATTATTCATAGACGACTTGGAAAAAGAGAGCACTCAGTGTCGGAAGTGTAATCGTGACCACGAGCAAGAACCAGATAAGTGTATCTGTATTTATGCCATAACGAAAGAGAATTCCCTGTGCAAAGAATATCATCACGAGATTGATGATCACAAGCGTGATAAAACCAGGATGTTTCTTGATCCATGAGAGTTTACCATTTCCTGTATGGACTCATCCTTTGTTCGTTTTTTTGAATCAAAAATTGTTCCAAAAAACAGCAAGAAAAACAGCTTTGAAAATCGTGACAGTGAGCGAAGCAGAAGCGAGGATGGCGAGGATGGATTCTTTTATCGTAATGCCCATCCTATCTCGATAAATAGCAGCCGTCGAGAGCATCAAAAATATGACGTAGAAAAGTGTTAGAAGCGCAAAATCGTATGGCGCTTCAAAGCTGTACGATTCATAGATAAAATAACTACCGAAAAGGAGAATGAGGAGGTAGAAAGGATAGAGAATCATCTGTCCCCAACCTATCCAACCAAAGAGATATTCAAATCTCTGAGCAAATGTCAGGCCTGACTCCAGAAATATTTTTCTCCAGTGTGTCTTGAAAATCATCATTGCTCCGTAGGCCCATCGAAATCTCTGTTTCTTATATTCTTCGAAATTTCTCGGAGGAAGTCATGATCCAAACGTATGGTCGATATACATGATGACATGCCCGTGCGCTTGTATTCGGAGACCAAGTTCTGAATCTTCACAGATAAAACCATTACACCATTTTTCACTTTCGAGGACTTCTCTTCGCAGGAGACACATCGTCCCATTCATGATGACGGCATTTGCTGAGTTACGGATGATCATACCCTGTTTATAGAAGAGATCAAGTTCATAGGACATGATTTTCTGAAAATTGGTCGCATGTGTTATATCATTTGCTTGAGGACACTGTATTGCTGCGATGTTTTTATCCTGAAAAAGTCCAAGTGTCATCTTGAGCCAATCGGGTGTAACGCAATAATCGGCATCGATAAGTCCGATTACGTCAGCACGAGGGTTCGTCAGTTCGAGAGCTTTATTGAGAGCACCAGACTTGAATCATTCAAGTGTATCAAAGTGATAAAAACAAATATTTTCTTTTCCAAGTTGTTCTACAAATTTCTGTACTGGTTTCCACACAGATTCATCGGGAGTATTGTTCTCTATGATAATAAGTTCGTAGTTGGTATAGTTGAGTTTGAGTACGTGTTCTATTGTCCTGATAAGCATCTCAGGTTCTTCGTTATAACTCGGTATATGAATAGAGACAAATGGTTCGGTGCCTGCAAGGGGAGTGAGTTCGGTGTATGTTATATGATGACCTATTTTTCCTCGTCCTACTATTTTCATATAGTCGCGGAGTTGATAGAGGATTCCCGCCACAGGAAGCAGCATAAGTGGGATATTGACCCAAAACTGATAGAGATAAATATAGTGGCCTATCCATGCCTTATAGCCAATCATGATGATGATATTAATCAGTATGAGGAACGTGATAGATCAAACGATAAAAGCTCACGTGCGGAGATGTGCCCCATAACAACCCAATACAATACTCACCAAGATAAAAAGAAGCGTCGTACAGATGCCAATATCTGAGTTCAGATGAAGTGCTTCTAGGAGATGAGTCGGACTGATATCGGCAAATATTTTTTTGAGAGGCGAAGGAGATCGGTCGTAGAGAGAATTGGTAAGTCGCTCGATAATTTTTACCATAAATGAGCTTCCATAGAGGGAGAGTGGGCCTGAGAGTGCAAACTTTTCTCTTCCTTGATCATCGAATACGCCAAATGATCCACCAGCGTGTTTTTCTGTTCCAAATATCTTCCATGGTTGATCAAATGCCTCTATGATATTATACCGGATTTTTTTTGCAGAGAGATATTTACTGACTTCACGCGTGTAGATAGCTTGATTCAACAGTGTCGCCTCAGATGGGCCATGATCGACTCCGTTTGATGGCCAGCCTGTTTCAGCGACCATTATTTCTTTTTCTGGAAAGAGTTTTTCCATGAGACCATATTCTCCTTGCAGATAGTCGAGCGCATTTTCTACGGGTACATTATTCCAATAAGGAAACACATGTATTGCTATAAAGTCTGAGAGCTCTGCGAGTTTTTTATATTGATCCCAGGTAGAGACTATTTCTCCTGTAGAGATGGGTTTTCTTGTCTGACTGTGGGCGTATTCGAGGTAGAGGTAGATGTATTTTGGAGAGACGATATTGAAAAAGAGCGCTTCATTTCCGATGAGTAGATGAGTGACAGCGGGAGATTTTTTTGCTGTATCGAGAGCGAGCTGGAGATCATGCATATTTTCCATGAGATCTGCGCTTACCCAGACGCCGAGAATGACGGTGAGCTTGTATTTTTCTGCTATTCTTGGTACAGCGTCCATACCATAGAGAGTCGTATAGGTACGTACACAGTGAAATCGTTTTGCTATGATAGCGAGATCGGCATCGATAGTTTCAGGAGAGACTTGTTTTTTATTTTCATTGAGCGTGTATTCATTGCGATAAGGATTGTAGCTCACACAGTCGAGCCTTTCAGCTCACGGTTTTACTTCATGAGGACGATCGACATAACTCCACCAGCCTATATTGACGAGGAGGAGGAGAGAGAGGATGAGGTATTTTGTAAGTCTTTTTTTCAGCACAAGTAACGGGTAAAAGAGTAGAGTTGAATATTTTGTCTCGTGATGTGGATTATAGGAATTTTTATTTATTTTCCAGTAACTTTTGCATTTCATAAAAAGATATATAGCATACCCTTATCGTAAAATTTTTTCCATGAAAAGTCTTCGTACTTATTCTGGTCGTACATTCGTTTTTGCTTTTTTAGTTTTCGGTATTTTTTGCTTCACAGTTTTCGTATGTATAACTGTTGTATTTAATCTCTGAGAGAGAAAATATGTCGTTGTAAGAGCCTCTGATTATGTCCGCATGAGTAAGACGGATTTTTCTGAGACATCCAAAGCCCCCCATATTGATTCTATTGCTCCAGATTTTCAGAAAAAAATAGATGGTACGACGACGACCATTAATAGTATTCATACAGAGTTCAATCTTCTTGAAGGTGTATTTGAGGCCTATGCTCATAATATTCAGAACTATACAGAACTTCAGAGAACTATTCATACCCGCAAAGAAGACGAGAGAAAGAAAGTCATAAAAGATAACACGCTCAAAATCACTGAGTTCAAAAAACAGATTCCTCGACTTCAGAAGCAGGCTATCGCTATACAAAAATCACTCGAACCAATACGCGCAACTATTGCAGAATATCAGGGGAAGATCGATCTCTATGCATCTCAGTTGGCAATTCTCGGAAAACAGATGCAGACAAATATTATTGTAGCTCAAGTGAAAAGGGTAAAAGACCAGATGACGGAAGCACGTTCTCACCTTGTCGTAGCCGAGGAAGAATCACAGAAGCGCATAGCAGAAGGTGCCGACATTCAAACACAAATTGCAAATATCAATAAAAATATCCCACTCCTCCAGTCTCAAATAGTAGACTCATCCCAGAAGGATGAAACTTCAGAAGATAAGAAAAATATCTCTGAAACGAAGAATCTCATCACAGATATTACCACCATTCGGGATGATATCGATAATGTAAAAGCTGATATATACAATCTTGAAAAAAATAGAGATCAGCTCTTTGCTCATCTCACAGAATATGATAATGACTCTCTCCAAAAAAAGCTTGATGCCATGTATGATCATATCACATCTCTCCAAAAAAGAATGGAATATCTACATCTCCTTATTGATACAAAAAATTCAGTAATAGACGCTTCTGTCTTTGTTGCCCAGCTTCAGTCATAAAAAAGTAGTTAGTCATACGTCCAGGGATACACTACCCAGATATTTTTTATTTTTATGAAAGTTGCTATACTCCGGGCATGAATTTAAAACCCATTTTTGAGAAAATACTGCAATGACTCCATGTCATTTTTGTTATCATAATGATTGTTGGCGCTGTTATTTCACTCTTTCGTCCAGATATTATGAAATGAGTGATTGATTGGATGGGCATACAGATCCAATCGTGGTGACAATGGAATTACAGCATTCTGCTCATCACAGCTATGGCAGAATCATTTCCTTTTATAGGCGCTGTACTTCCAGGTATGAATATCATGATTCTTGTATGATGATTCTTTGTTGCGAAAAATTGGGAGATTTTTCCATTTGCTGCACTGCTTGCCATGATCTGAGCGTGTTCAGGGAATGCTCTCGGATATTTCATGGGTCTCTATGATGGCGAAAAAACACTCAAAAAATATGGAGCATGGTTTGGAGCTGGACCAAATGAGCTCGCTTGGCTCGAAAAGCAGATTCATAAAAACGGTTTCTGGTTTATCGTTGGTGGAAAATTTCACAATCTCCTCCGATCATTCATTCCCTACATTGCTGGTGCACACGGGATGTCAGGGCAAAAATTCTGGGCTGCAAATATTTTTGGCGCTTCTCTTTGGGCTATCTCTATTCTTTTGATTGGTATATTTTTTGTTCAGAGCTATGAAACGGTGCTACAATATTTGAGTTATATTTTTATTGTAGTAATACTCGGAGCTATCGGAGTGTACATGTGGAAAAATCAAAAAAAATAAAATGCCCAAGAAGGGCATTTTATTTTTAATTAACGGATAAATGGAATACGAAGTCGTCATCCAGCATCAATAGAAATTGCTCAAAATGTAAATTTTCCAGCACAAACATTAAATGCGCCTGAACAAATAGATTTTGGCCAGCTTGGTGTTTTACATTGTCCATTTACTACTATGTCTCTTAGCCCTGGACATTTACAGTCAGGATAACTATCTTTATTGAGACCATTTTTACAGCCTGCTTTTACACACACGCCATCTTTCGGTTCATAAAATAAATCACATTGACATGATTTGCTATGTTTATGAGTTGAATCATAGAAATTAAGCCTGTTGTCACAAGTACAGCTTCCGTCATCTTTATTTGCAGCAGAGTTGTAGTTAGAAGCTTTTTTATACTTGCATCAAAGTGTACATTGTTTTGAACTAAATATGCTTGATTTTAATCATGCAATACGGAACGATATAAAACTTGATTCATAATCTCCACTATCATCATCGTCTGAATCTCCACCATCACATTCTTCTTTTTGACAAGAGCTCGAACATCCATCATCATCTGTCGTATTACCATCATCACACTCTTCTCCAGATTCGACTGTACCGTTGCCACAAGATGTTATTTTTTTACAAGCATCGCAATCAGAACCTCCGTCACACTCTTCTCCAGCATCTATAGTTCCATCTCAACAATATGGTGTGATTTGGCACTCACTACAATGCTCACCACCATCACATTGCTCTCCACTGTCTATAGTTCCATCTCCACAATACGGTCCACGATAACAATCTGTGGTACATGTTTCTGATGTTTCTCAGTTATTGCAAGTTCCATCTCCACAATATTCTGTATTACCACAGTCGCTTGAACAACTATTTGAATCTTCTCCAGTATCGCAAGTTCCATTTCAGCAGTTCTCTGTTCCAGATGTAGTACCTGAAGTGGTGTCAGTCCCAGATGTAGTACCTGAAGTGGTGTCAGTCCCAGATGTAGTACCTGAAGTATCGTTATTATTATCTTCATGTCTACAATCTTCTAATTTTTTTTCTGCTTGATTATAATCATCCCTGAGATCACTGATTCTATCTTCTGTAGCCTGTCAATCTCCGGCGAGATCCCCAGCATAATCACTAAGGCCATCCATTTTAGCATTATAGAAACCAACATCAGTACTATATTGGAATCTTTTACTTTGTAGTTCATTCATTGCTGTATCTCTTTCTTCTCCAGCTGGGAGCTCGTCAGCTGCCCATGTATCTGCCTCGATCCCATTTCTTCTATCATTTAAGGCATCGCCTTGAGCCTTGAGGTCATTGAGCTCTTGTTGGAGATCATCTTGTGCACCACGGGTATTTCGTAATGATTCACTTTCCTGTTTGATTTCCTTGTCTATATTTTCTAGCTCACTTTCTTGTGACGAACAATCATTGAGAACATCTGATTTTAAAGCGCCTCAGGTGTTAAACATATTCAAAGAGAAAAAACTGCTCAATAATGATCATTGTTCATTTCTTTCTGTATTTGTAGGGGGTGTTTTGTCTACAGATTTTTCAACCACAAATGAATATTGACCTGTACAATGTATATTTGATACATCTTGTTCCTCTTGTTGTAAATCCTGTATCATGGCGTCACATGTTTGGAGCGATGCATTTTGTCATTCGTCATCTTTCTGTGTTGTGGTTATCGCAGGACAGGATATCTGTACCCCATCAATATAGACATCTGCTTTCAATGTCATCTCAGTCTGAGAGTATTGAATTTCATATTTTGCAAATTCTGGGTTAGTTCAGCCAATTGAAACTATATTGTGAGAAAAATCAGTATCTCCATTGCTATGATTGAATTGAAATTCATTATTGATAACTGTACAGGTAATTACATCTGGTTTACACGCTGCATCTTCAGAACAGTTACTATCTTCACAGTCCTGAGTTCCATCGCGGTCATCATCAATACCATTTTTACAACTGTTCTCTATGGTCGGACATATCTTTGTGTTCAAGATGATTATGGCTGCCTCTATCTCACCAAGTGTTTTATTTTGTGTGATGATGATTCACTCTCTATCACTTTTTGATGTATTTAGCTGTTCAAGATCATTTTCATATTGATGTTTTTTGACAAGAGCATCACGAAGCTGATCTTTGTTAGTGTTATTTTTCTCGACGAGTGATTTGTAGGTATCGAGAGCGATTTTATATTTTTGATCTAACTCTATTGACGAGAGATCTTTCGTCTCAGAATAAGTGCTATCGTACGTGTTTTTTTGAGAGGTGTAATCTGCTAATATTGTTTCGTAGGCTGGTTTTGAAACTGTTTCATATGTATTTTTCATTGATACATAGGGATTATTCACGGTATCATACGCATTTGAGAGACTCTCTTTTGACGTGAGGAGTTGAGTAGTAGTTTTTGTACTATTTCGTCCATATACTGTTGTGTATTTTGTGAGTGCCGCATTATAATCCGTCACTGCTTTGTTATAGGTTTCTAGGCTTTTATTGTATTCTACCAACAGTTGAGCAGCGGTAGAGGAGTTATTACTGTATGTAGTGTTATAAGTCGTGAGCGCTGTCGTATATTTTGTTACTGCGTTATTGTATGCCGTAAGCGCTGTCGTATACGCTGAACTGAGTTGAGCGTATGTCTTTGTGCTATTACTGTATGTAGTGTTATATGTTGTGAGCGCTGCATTATAATCCGTCACTGCTTTGTTATAGGTTTCTAGGCTTTTATTGTATTCTA
>CALEVN010000021.1 GCA_937924685.1 uncultured Candidatus Altimarinota bacterium
TCTTCCGATCTATCATTTCCTGGTTTTTCCTTGTTACGATTGACGCCATTTTTCGTCATAGCAAAATACATAAAACGAGAGAGGTTGGTCTGTTTTTTTGCCTCATCTTCTACCTGTGGAATCGTTGTCCATCGGACATTTTTTACAAATTCTGGATCGAGAGCTTTATCTTTTTTTGCACGTTTTTCTGCGAGAAGTATGTCATTCTCTGTCGAAGGATAACCGACGAGAGTAGCGACTTTTCCACGAACAAAAAGATCAGTCGTGGTGAGAGTGTTATCAAATGCATCCTTGAATTGAGCCAGATTATTCGGTTCACGACGATACTCGAGCAATCGATCAATAGTTGATCGAGATTCGACGCTATCAATAGTTTTGTACGAATTGAAATCAATACCCTTGTACTGGATCGTGAGAAGAGGAAGTATATCGCCGATATCTGGAGTTGCTCGACCATATCCGAGAGAGACGGCTGAGAGTTTATTTTTCTTTGCATCATCAGAGAGGAGATCGTTGATATTTTTCCACATCGTTGGAGCAGTCGGCATGATGTATCGATTGTAGTAGATACCGAGTGGCTCAAAACCAACTGGGATTCCACGAAGTCCTCGGACGATTTTATCTGCACCATTTACTTTTTGTTTTTCCTCAAACATGAGCTCATCAACAAAGAGCGGATGAAATCGATTTTCAAAATCAGAAAAATCAATCAAGTTTTCACCGAGAGAAACAATGTATGGATCAGCATAAAAGTTTCCACCATGATTTGGCACTACGACAACATCTGGAGCAGCTCAGGCCTGGACGGCTCTTGGGAGAATATCGAGGAGATCTTCGTATGATCAAAAATCTCGCACTTTGAGCTTCATATCGTTCCTATTGAGGTAATCGTTGTACCCTTTATTGAGTGTCTCAAAAAGTGTCGGTGGCATATTCACAGACCAGATAACGACTTCTTTTGTTTTTGGTTTAAATCCTTTTGCATTTTCTGATTGACTCGTCCGAGATAATGATACTACAAAACCAAGTACGATGAGAAAACAAAGAGAAATAATTCCGACAAAAATAAGTTTTCGTTTATTTGGTGACGGAAGTGGAAGTGTATCAGCCATGATATATATTTGTTTTTGAGTGAAGAAAAAATCTCCGAAAAAATAATACTCTTTCTCTGTGAAAATCAAATAGATCGGAAGAGCACACGTCTGAACTCCAGT
>CALEVN010000022.1 GCA_937924685.1 uncultured Candidatus Altimarinota bacterium
AATAAAGTAATACAAGTAATAAAAGCAATTAGCACCAAAAGGCTCATTAAAAATTTCTGTTTTGGTGATTGATTGTCAGGCAAAACCCCTCCTCCCCTATCCTGTGTTACATCCTTGAGATCGAGTGTATATTTTGATGACGAAGAACTCTTCGCATTTTTTGGAATTGGTGCATGCTCTATTGTGAGAGCATCGGCAAACATTTCTCCTGTTACATTGTCAGTAACTGACAAGATAACAACAGACTTACCATATTCTATCTTAAATGATACAGGATTTTTCTCATCACTGATGGAGCCATCTGGAAATATCCAGAGATAGCTCACCTCATCAGTACGATTCGAGTCTGCAGTAACATTGACCGAACAGGTACCACGACTCTGACAATAGAGGGTACCGTCTTCTTCTCTATGGTTTTTTGTCTTCTTTCACTGGAGAAGTATATCAGCCTCTAATTGTGACAAGAAATGATCTGAAACCTGCTCAAGAGTTATACTTTTCTCCTGAGTAACCACATTTCCATCTTTTTCGAGGGATACTTGGATAAATATATCTCAAGTATTCTCAGGAAACCAGGTATGCTCATATCTCCCAGAAGAGTCTGAGTGAAGAAGTATAGGTACAACCTGGCTACCTTGTTTGATATTCAGCTTCACTTCAAAATCTGACCACGTCTGTCCCATAATTACCACTTTCCCATTTTTATTTTGTGCCACCTTTAATGTACTATTTTTTTCTGTAATATTCTTCCAGTTTACCCTATCCTTATTACATGTCTCATCTTTTTCACACGCTATCAATATATCTTTCTGAGTTTGGAGAGACTCTTCTTGTTGCTCACTCTGAAATATATCACTTTCTTGATGAGAGAGATCATTCATAGTCCTCGCTACCTCTGAATCAGACCAGAGCCCTATTTTTCCTTCACGAGCCTGTTTTTCAAGAATATCAAAATCGTTGTAGCGACGAAACTCGAATCGACGCTCCATACGTGCATATCATTCTGTGAGAAGTCGGGCATTAAAAAGCTGGCACGAAGATTCTGAGAAAGAACCAGGACACTGCCAAATATAAGCAAGTCTCCGACCATAGTGATCTACAGGGTCCTGATCAAATGTCAGCCATACAATCTGATTCGTGAGCGTATTACGTGTAAAATCTGAAGCTTCTTTGCCAAATTTTTCAACTGGCTTCCGGGGGTGAACAGTTTCAGGAGTATCTACTCACAGAAGTCTAATTCGAGTTTTTTGCCCATCAATGAGGACATCTACTGTATCTCCATCAACAACATTCGAAACGAGGACTTTCGTTGGTTCTGGGTAGAGCACTGCTCGACGCAGAATGTATCCGTCCGGAACAGGAAAATCCCACCTAAAAGTATCAATATTATTTCCATCACAGACAATTTTTATTTCATCATGGGTATTTCAGAGGTTGAGTCCCGTAATGATCTGATAGAGCCTTATAACCTTTCCAGATTCAATAAATCAACTCATTTGATATTTTCTGCTGTCATCCTGAAGAGAGCAGAAGCTCAGATCGAGACGAGATGATGAAATATTTTTGATCTCTACCCATTCTACCGTATCAGCATGTGGAGGATTTGGAAATGCGGCAACTACCTGAAGTCATACATCAACTCCATCGCAAAATGTACAGTCTTCTTCAGTACTAGCGATATCGCTCTTCACCACCTCCACAAGATAGCTATCAGTAGAGGTATTTCCCTCCTCAAAAATTCGCAGCTGAACAAGGTGTTTTCATAAAGAAAATGTATGTTTTGGCGGATTTTTACCACTGTATGCTTGACCATCTCAAAAATCCCAAACATAGCGATCGGCTCAAGTGCTTTTCTCTCCAGTAAAATTCAATACACAAGCTCCATTATTTGTTTCACAGATGATACCCTCTGGTGTGACTTTTTTATTTTTTCAGAGGACTCATTGGAGTGTTATCTCAGGCTGGATGAGGACTGTCGAAGTGGTAGCATCAGATGCATGAGTACGATATACTTGGATATTTTTTGTTATAATATGTGATGAATTAGCTGGATCAGAGACGACAAGAGTGACCGTCGTATTTTCTGGAAATTGTACATACCCCGGGTTACATTTTTTATCTGTACCTATCGTTTGAAAAGTACCAGAACCAAAATTCCACTGACATGATACTCACTCAGGAACAACAGAAGAAAGATTTACCTGACATGTACTTGTACGACAAACAAAATCATCATCGAGACCACTCTGTACGACAATAGAAACATTTGAAAAATCCATCAGAGGAATCGTATTTGATCATCATCACACTGACTGATTCGGACGAAAACCATGTAAACGAACAATGCGAGTAGTAACAATACTCTGATCTGCAACATTTAAAACTTCGATGGTCAGAGTGTGATCACCCGCTGGAACAGTAAAAGTATCTGGATTACAGTCGTGTTCCTCAAGGCCAAAATCATTCATTATGTGACAAGTGATTTTAGAGGATTCTAGTCCTTCTAGTTTTGGCACAACGAGAAGATTCACTTTGCATTCAGATTTTGACCCATCACATGTGTATTCAGTAAGAGAAGTATCATCTTTTCAAAGCAAATACGTAGGCTGTTGGAACTCGAGTCAAATAGTTACTTTCAATGGATCTATTGTATCACGAGTAGGTATGTTCTTAATTGTAAACGAAGATGTTTGCAGAATTGTTCAACGTAAAACATCAATAATTTTTACCTGAATAATATGATCACCGGGAGGTACTATCGAAGTGTTTGGATTACACAGATCAGTGGTTGAAATAAATGAAAAATCAGATGTAATCTCACAACTCAGTTGCGAAGAAACGGAACCATCAAGGAGGGGTGTGATTTTGAGGTTAACCTTACAGTCTGACTCTGTTGAATCGCAGGTATACTCGGTAAGACTTGCATCATCTTTTTGCAAAAGATAACTCGGTGATTGCCATTCTCGAAGCAGGGTGACACGAGTTGGATCAATAGAACCATCTGGGTATGATATTTTAAAGGTTCCATCCACTTTTATACTATCATCAGAAATCTTCTTCACAATGAGATGCACCTCCCAAGTACCAACTGGAAATTCGACCGTATTCGGATTACACTTATTTTCCTGACCAGTCACTCAAAATCAAAAATCTATCACACAAGCAAAGTGTGTCGATGGCTCATCAGCAGGTATACTCGGTGTAAAATCAAAATTTACCCTACATGCTGTCTGAGCTGTATCACACGTATAGAGAGGAAGTCCTGTTGTATCTTTTTCGAGAAGATACGTCGGTTGCTGAAATGACCAAGAAAATGGGGTAGATTCACCAATAGTATGATGAACTACAAGCCCAAAAATAACGAGATAACACAAGAGTACATATCTTGGCCAGTTTCTCATGAAAAAATTATATATATTTTCGAGTGGTTAAAAGTTTGTTTTCTAGGGAAAAGTATGGCAAAATCAGAGAGTATGAAAAAAATACTCCCTTATACGCCGATGTTTGCCCTTGTAATAGGCACTATCGCTGTTCAGCTCATGAATCACAATGCCTCACAGGGGCTCCTGAGTAATGCTCTCGATACTCCTCTCGTAGCACAAACAGCCTGGTATTGTACTCAGCCTGATAAGTTTAATCAGGTAGATGAGACTGCATGGTGTCATGGGAGCAATCCAGAGGATATAGTTCAGAACTATCACTCATGGAACTGGTCGTGTGTCCGTGGTTCAGAGAAACAATCATGTCATTTCATGGAAACGGGACCGTATAAGACTCGTAGTGGTACATTTTTTTCAAAATAATCATGGGAAGCTCAGCGCTCTACATCATTCTCGCATCAGGTATCTGGTGAATAGACGGCTACATCCGCCAGAGTACCCCTCTGACTGGTGACCTCCTCATAGCTATTGAGACGACGATTGCTGGTACACTTCTCTTGCTCTTTCTTGGGTTATTTAAGAAACATCATATCAGAAAAATTTCCCACATGCGATCACTCGTAGCTATGATACTTCTGGGTGGTTTCTGAGGCTCATGGTGTTTCGCACAAGCCCTCACTACGACTACCTCACTCTGATTCGTATTTGTACTCATCGGACTTCAGCCTATTTTTACGATTATAAGCTCTGCATTCCTGCTGGGAGAACATCCACGAGGCTCATTTTATGCCTTTGCTGCTACAACCATTTTTGCGAGTATACTTCTCACCATCGGTGATACAGGATTCACGCTTGATCCGGGCTCAATGCATGCCTATTTTTATGCACTTCTCACTGCTATTCTCTGGGGGACTTCGACGACTTATGCAAAAATCGTCGTCACAAAAAATTCCCACCTCTACGCCCTCGGACTTCGTCTCCTCTTCACGGGTCTCATAGGTTGGGTCATAGTATTCATTTCACATGAGATGATAGAACTCAGTGTAATCGCTCAAAAAATATCTGCAAACCCACTCAATATCATATTCCTCATATTTGTCTCTGACCTCCTAGCATATAGTATCTACTATCGTGGACTTCGTGATGTGCCAGCAACTATAGCAACTATATTTGAGCTTGCATTCCCCCTCACTGGTTTCATCATCGATTATATGCTCTACGATACGATTCCCTCGCCTATGAAAGTCGTCGCAGCTATGACTATTCTCATGAGTATAGTCATACTCCCACATTGTCATTTTATAGAAGAGAAGAATCCGAAATTACTTATTCAAAATACTTAACCCCTTTTTTATGCCTACAGCACGATCTCTCGGAGAAGTCAAAAATTATCTCGATACACATCACAAATGAGAAGTAACAAATGCTGACGGAGCAGCTCAGATGCTTCTCTGACCACTCAATGCAGGTGCCAAGAAACTTGATGACATTCCTGCGTTCAAGGAATTAAAGAGTAAATCTCCTGATAGTTTCAAAAAGGCAGAAACTATTTTTGCAAAGATGAAGAAATACTTCTGAGATATAGTCCGAATCGAAGCACAAGAAGCACGATCACGAGCTGATCTCGAGAAGAAAAAAGTCGCCATGATGACCCAAGAAAATGTCAGAAGTCTCCGAGACTCAATCGTCTATCGTGGTCCTCTCACGACGTATCTTCTCGAAAATTTCTCAGGACAAATGCAGGGCACAGAAACTTGGTCAAAGCTTTTCTTTGATGCATATGCACAAGGAAAAACAGATATATCAAAAGACCAAATGGTCGCTCACCTGGGTACTTATCAGAGAGATAACATGAACAAGATATACCAGAAGGCCTATGAATTTTTACTCGGACAAGACATGGCAAACAAACTCGTACGAACATACGATTATCATAAGGTGAAAAAAATAGGCGCCTGTCTCGCAAAACTCTGCTCTCAGGGCGTGGAACATATAGAACCTGCACATCTGCAAATCCCACTCGCTGGCTCAACCACACTCTCATCACTTGGTATCCAAGATGATATTGTGAAATTCAAGGGCGAAGGCCTCTACGAGCATGCAAGCCTCGTTCATCTCAATGAAGTCTATAGAGATTTTATTACGACAAATAAATCAGCTCAAGTTGTTCTCGAAGAAGCCAAAATACATAAAGATGCTCAGTTAGCAAAGTCAGCAAAAGAGTATGGAGTTTCTCGAGAGACTCTTGCTTCGAACGATAGAGGCTTTTCACCCAAAAAACGAACATCAAAACAAAAAGAAACTTTCGCCGAATTTGAAGCACGACAAGCAAAAGTGCAAAAAGAACGAGAAGATTACTTGCGTAAAAAGTACGGGTAGGCACTCCTATTGATTGAGGGCTTTCTGAAAATACCCCACAAGCTCATCAATAGGTACAATCACCTGCTCTGCCGTGTCTCGATCTCGTATCGTCACGGCATTTTTTTCGAGTGAATTATCGAAGTCGATAGTGACACACCATGGTGTACCGATTTCATCGAAACGTGCATATCGCTTGCCGATAGAACCAGTCTCGTCGTACCATGTCATGAAATGTTTCGAGAGCATCTGAAATACTTCTTCTGCTTTTTCGTTTAATTTTTTCACGAGAGGAAGTACTGCGATTTTGACTGGTGCGACTTCGGGCTTGAGTCGGAGAACGATTCTCTCTCCACCTTCATCACCATCAGCGACTGTATCATACGCATCACAGAGTGTTGCGAGGAAGAGACGAGTGAGACCGATAGAAGGCTCGATAACGTATGGGACGTATTTGGTATTTTTTACTGGGTCAAAGTAGCTCATATCCTGTTTACTTTCTTTCATGTGAGCATTGAGGTCAAAATCAGTTCGTGAAGCAATACCCTGAAGCTCAGAGAATCCAATACTTGGAAAATCGTATTCGATATCAAATGTTCCATCAGAATAATGAGAGAGTTCATCTTTTTCATGTTCACGGAAGCGAAGATTTTTCTCCTTGATTCCAATAGTATCCATGAGAAATTTCTTGCACGCCACTTTCCACTTCTCATGCCACTCAAGTTGTGTCCCCGGTTCACAGAAAAACTCGATTTCCATTTGCTCAAATTCTCGTGTTCGGAAGATGAAGTTCCCAGGAGTAATCTCATTTCGGAATGCCTTACCAACTTGTGCTACACCAAATGGGACACGACGACGACAAGTACGAACGATATTTGGGAAGTCGACAAAAATACCCTGAGCAGTCTCTGGTCGGAGGTAGACGAGAGCGGAAGAGTCTTCTGTCACACCCTGTGACGTTTTGAACATGAGATTGAATTTTCGAATCTCAGTCCAGTCTCCTGGTTTTTTCGTATTTGGATTTTGTACTTTTTCACCGGTCATAAATGCAAATTGTTGTTCTGGCGTCCAAGACTCTGGGACAAGATTATTCACTCCATATTTTGAAGTGTAATCCTTGAGTTGATCATCACGAGAAACCTCCTTCTCTTCTCGCTCCATAAAGAGCGACTCCATAAGTTTATCCGCACGGAATCTCTCTTTTGTATTCTTATCATCAATAAGTGGATCAGAGAAACCTCCGACATGTCCCGAAGCAACCCATACTTGTGGGTTCATGAGAATCGCTGCATCGAGGAGAACCATGTCTGGTCGCCGCTGGACGAATTCTCGTATCCAGAGATTTTTGAGATTTTCCTTGAGAAGAGAACCAAGAGGACCATAGTCCCATGTGTTGGCGAGACCGCCGTAAATTTCTGAGCCCTGGAATACAAATCCGCGATTTTTCGCGAGATCAACAATGCGTTTCATAAAGTAAAAAGGTTAATAAATATTATTTGCGATTGATAACTATTTCTGAGATTTCCATATTTTTTGGGAGTTTAATGATCTGCAGAAGCAATCAGGCTATATCATCTGTATTCATAAATGACGATCCTATATCTTTGCCCGATATTGCCTTTATCTGGTTTCCTCTTTTCTCATTTCATTTCGTATTCATACCTCCAGGGTATATACCAATAACTCGTGATGAAGTTCCCTTGAGTTCTAGTTGAAGATTTTCTGTCCACATCCGAAAAGCCCCTTTACTCGAACCATACACAGAAAAATATTGGTATGGCTTGAGTGCAATAGTCGCACCCACATTGATAACATCGACTTTATTTTCTTTTATAAGTGGGAGAAGTTTGCTCGTCAAAATAATTGGAGCAATCGCATTGAGTGTAAATGTTTGTTGAGTCTTTTCCCAATCTAGTGCATCGATTTCCTCCCCGTCACCATCGCCAGCACATTGTATCAAGACATCAAAGTGAGAATATTTTTCTTGAATAACATGAACAGCATTTTCTACACTTTTTTCATCAGAGAGGTCTGTCTCGATCCACTGAATAAAATCAGTAGGCTGTGAGCGACAAAGACCTATCACTTCGTAACCATCTTGATAAAAACTTTTGGCGATGGAAGCACCCAGTCCAGATGAAGCTCATGTAAGAATAATTCGTTTCATAAAAAATTTATTATTTAATCTGTTCCCACATATTTCTCATCATTGGCAGTGCAAGAGTCGAGAGCAGATATCCACATGTCGGAACAAGTGCATGGAGATACCAAAATTCATTTCACAGAAATCCAATATAGAGACCAATAATAAAGTAGGTCATAATGGCAATCGTCAGCTTGCGAGTCCATGATGTTTCCCATGCTTTATCGTTTTCGACACGAGCATTGCGAGATTCGATTTCAGTGAGACGAGATTCGACAGTTTTTTTCATAGAAGAAAATTAAAAAACGATGACTCTCCTGCCGTGGAGAATTATTTTATTTTCGGCAAATTTTTGAAGTGCTTTTGTAAAGGCAAATGACTCGTTTGTTCGACCTAGTTTTTTCAAATCTTCGATTGTCTCGGTATGGCTCACTGCTTGCCAAGCCTGTGCAATGATTGGGCCTTCATCGAGGTCAGCGGTTGCAAAGTGCGATGTTGCTCAGACAGCTTTTACACCTCGCTCATACGCATCTTCATAGGGACGTGCTCACTTAAATGCTGGAAGCAAAGCATGATGCACATTGATAATCGGATAGGCTGAATTTCCTACGAAATCGCTTGAGAGGACTTTCATATAACGAGCAAGTCCGACGAGTTCAGGCTTGTATTGTTTCAGAACTTCTGTAATCGCCGCTTCACGAGTCGCCGTATCACCTGTATCTGGAATATGATGAAATGGTATACCGTATCGCGCTGCGACTTTCTCTCACTCTCTTAAGTGACTGATAATACACAGACACGTAATCGGAAGCACACCCTGCTCTGCTTCTGAGAGGACATGATTGAGACAATGGAGCTCGCGAGAACAGAGAAGAGCCACACGAGTCAATCCACCACACGAGAGACGAATAGAATACACTCCTCCAAATGTATCCCTGAGAATATCCGCAATCTCTGTATCGATACCATCGAGACTACACTGATCCGTCTCCCAGACATAGCGAGCAAAAAATGCATCACCCTCTGTATGCGTCTGAGATTCGACGATGGCAATATTATGATTCATAAAAACTCCCGTCACGGCATGTGTAATGCCGAGAATATTTTTACAAGAAAATGTGAGAGAGGCTTGGGTCATATTATCGAGAAGAAATAATAACACATACAATACCCGAGAGGCATAGTATAGATCCGATGAGTTGCAAACCGTGAAGCCTTTCTCAGAATAAATAGTATCAGAGAAAAACACTACCAATAGTTACTGTCGCGTAATAAACAACCTCAGAGACAAAATATTGTCGGATCTGGTAAAAACCAAGTGTATAGCCAACACCAGAACCGATATACCCCAGTATCATAAGTACAAAAAATACTGATTTTGCAGGAATATCGATGTATTGTTTTGAAAAATAATCTCAAAAAAGATTTGAGCAAGCTCATAACACAATCCAAATAAACGGATTGAGAAGAGCGGACAATCTGATAAACTGAGAAACCATAATAAAAAAATCCCGAGCAGTCACACATATGCGGACTGCTCGGGGTCTGTGGGTCAGACGGTTCCACCCGATTTTTAACTTTTTTGATGTCTACAGTAGTCTCCGTGCCGGGGAGATATTCTTATTATAGTCCTTCAGCGAGAGATTCAAGTAAAAATTTTGTAATAAGAAAGAAAACGAACGAGTGGTTGACAAGTTATTTCTATATTTATAATGGTAAAAATTACATATGGTACCAAATAATTCCGTGGAGGAGAAATTAAAACTTAAAGAACTCCGAAGGCCAGTGGAGATAGATAAAGACATGGAAAAATTAAGGAAATTAAGTCCTGATGATATCACGTGCTCTGCTGCTGATTTCGCTTTAGCAATTCTCGCTGTACAGGAGGGACAGAAGTGGAAACATACTGATGCACAAGATAGCAATCTACGTGCTAGCAAACATAATTTTGATAAATTTATACGCGAGCAGCATTATGGTGATGATGGTTTACAAGCACGACTGAAGGGTGGAAAGTCAGAAAAAAAATTGAAAAAAAACGCAGCTAAAATTAGAGCTATTCAAGAATCAAAAGAACTAAATATCCGTATTTTGATGCGGTATTATGAGATCATAAGTGAAGCAATTGGTGAAAGCAAGATAAAACCAAAAAAAATCGCTACAACTCTCCGTCATTTAGACTGTGGCAGTATTGCCTTGGTCGTCAAAAGCAAAATAGAGGATGCTCTTAAAATTCTCGGAAAAAAGAAAAGATAAAAATTATAAACATTTGTTTTTCTAGATAAAAGCACAGAAAAGCTTTCATTTTATTGTATCGTGTGTCTTATACTACCCCCTCATATCTCCTCCTTGCAAACCGGAAAATTAGCATAGACTAGGCCACATGACCCAGATGCTCAGCTACGATGACCCGATTCCCCCTTCACCCCTCACGGAAGTCATAGAGCGGGTGTGTGAAGCGCATCCTGATTTTACGTCCGAAGAAGTGGAACTCTTTTGCAATAGTTTCCTCGCGACGATAACTGAAAAGATAAAAGAAGAGACGAAGATGAAACGACTCATGAAGTATCTCGAAAAAGAATTCGATATCGAAAACACGCTCGCAAAAAATAAGACCTACACAAAACGCACCATTGATACCCTGCCAAAAAATCTCCTCCAAGCCAAACCAACCATTGCTTCGAGACTCATCAAAATCACCGACCTCACAAAGTCTATCCGTCATACGGAGCTTTTTGATAAAGCGAATCTCCAGATAAATCGTGAAGATAAATTTGCCCTCATCGGAAAAAATGGTTCTGGGAAGACGACATTTCTCAAGATGCTCGTCGGTATCGATGATGACTTTGATGGTGAGATAGATCGTGCGGCGGGGCTCAAGATTGGTTACCTCACGCAAGACCTCTTCTGGAAGGATGTGACCAATACGCTCCGAGAAGAAATGCTCCAAGTATTTCCTGACATCACAGCAAAGATAGATCGTCTCCATGAAATCGAAGGCAATCCAGAACACCGAGATGAAATCCGTGATATCAAAGAATACCTCGAAGCTCGTGACGGCTACAATCTCCATGATTTACAGCTCCGCATTCTCACCTATTTCGGATTTGACGATAGCTATCTCGACCGAGTCGTGACACAGCTCTCAGGAGGTGAACAGATGAAAGTCCAGATTGCCAAATTTATCATCCAAGAAGTCGATATCCTCATCCTCGATGAACCGACGAACCACCTCGATATCGAGTGAATCGTCTTTCTCGAACACTTCTGCCGTCTCTGGAAAAAAGCCATCATCTCGATCTCGCACGATGTGACCTTTATCAATAACACGTGTCAGAAAATCGTGGAAATCTCTGAGAAAAAACTCAACATCTATACGGGAAACTATGACGCCTACGTCATCGAAAAACAAAAACGCTACGAGACACAGCTCAAGCATTATGAAGTGCAGGAACGCGAGATAGAAAAACAAGAAGCCTACATCAATCGTTTTCGCTACAAAGCAAGTACCGCAGCGAGCGTGCAGAGTCGCATCAAGATGCTCGAACGCATGGAAAAAATCCCCGAGCCAAAGAGCGAAGCACACGTGAAGCCTATCGTTCTGAAAACCGTCTCACACCTCCCTGAGAAAATCATGGAACTCAAGCAAGTCACCGCAGGCTACGACTCCCCTATCGTCTCCATCCCCTACGATGTCATCGTGACCAAGCGAGACAAAATCGGTATCATCGGTCGCAATGGTGCTGGTAAAACCACCTTCCTCAAAACCATCCTCTGAGAACTCAAACCCCTCTCAGGAGAAGTCATCAAAAATCAGAGTCTCACTATCGGCTCGTATTCGCAAGTTCTCTCGGATCTCGATTATGAATCCACCGTCATGGATGAGCTCACAAAAGGTCACGATAAATATCAGGAAATACGCACGATGCTCGGCGGGCTCCTTATCCAAAATGAGAAATGGCATCAGACCATTGGTACCCTCTCAGGATGAGAACGTGCCAAAGTCGCCCTCACAAAGATGCTCCTCTCTCGTCCCCACGTCATCATCATGGATGAACCGACGAACCACCTCGACCTTCATTCAAAAGAAGCAATTCAAACCATGCTCAAGAACTTCAACGGTGTCAGTATCATCGTCTCTCACGACCGTGATCTCTTGGCAAAAACCTCCACCGCCTTTTGGCTGATCCAAGACGGACAACTCCGCATGTTTCATGATGCGGAAGTTGCTTGGAAGCAAGTGGGTGGGTAATACCAGTTTTGCAATCGTTTTATATTTGCTATGATATTGCTATGAATATTCTCCTTATTGTAATTTCAGGCATTTTCTCCAGCATCCTCTTTAATTCCATCCTTGAGTGGATTATTCATGGCCCCCTCGAACATGGGAAAATCAGTGTACTTATTGGGCAGAGAAAGAGCCACGTCGACCATCATCATTTCTATTCTCGTGAAGAGGGATTTCAAAATACGAAGCACGGCAACAGTGTCGCTATACCGCATTGGTTTTTCATTCCTGTCACGCTTATCTCTTGGGTGGTTGCTTCTGTCATAGGTCACTTTCTCGGGAGTACGCTCTTTGTCTGGTGCTTCGTAGTGACGACGATGATTCACTATATATTTTTCCAATACGTGCACACCTCGATGCATATTCCTCGTGGACGCTGGATAGAGCAGACAAAATGGTTCAAGAAGAAAATGGCAGAACACGTCATCCATCACCGCATGGACGAGGATTTCGAGCACCCAGTCAATATTTGTGTTGTGTGCAGTTGGGCAGACAGACTCTTCGGGACGTATTTTCGTAGGAAGTAATTATTTTTCCACATCAATATCGGCACTAATTCCTTGATGGTCACTGAGGCCTTCATGAAGACGAACACTTGAAACTCGATGATTTCATCGAGACCAGATATAATCACAGACTACTTTGAGTCCTTGTACTCTATGGAGTTTTGGGTCGAGAGTGTTATCAATCTCTGGTGGTATATTGTCTTTGAGTGCCCTTGCTAATCTCGGATAAAGAGGATGCTGAGGGCGTGACTTTCAGTTTTTAGAACTAGATCGCGCAATATTAAAATCTCCAGTAAAAATCATATCTGGTAAATATTCTACAGCAGGAACGAGATTATCCATACAGGCTATCTGGTCAGGATTTGTCTGATCCGACGGGTATGCAACAGGAAAATAGCTCGTACCAATAACAAATTTTTTATCTCATACACCAACATCTCCAGCCAAAATTCAATATCTGCCATTACTGTAATAATCACAATCTGACTTCTCTAAATTAATTTGTTTCGTGTCTCCCGTTCCGCCTCAATATTGATTGAATTCGACATTACTTATCGGGATTCATTTTCTTGCAAGAATGGCGACACCATATTCCACTCCTTCGTAAACAAAATTTCTCTCGAAATGTCAGTGAAGTACACCAGAGAACCTTTCTAATGTTCTCTGAGAAACTTCCTGAAGCGTTAGCACATCAAATCGCTCTCTTGATAAAAAATCTTCAAGCTTGTCATCATGCCCACTAAGTTGAGTGTTGAGTGTTAGTATTCGCATATATTTGGGGATAAATATATACAAATTATATATTATGCAATAAAAAATCCTCCTTGCGGAAGATTTTGATTTGTCTTGGTGACCCCAAGGAGAATCGAACTCCTATTGCAGGAATGAGAATCCTGTGTCCTAGCCGTTAGACGATGGGGCCATAAAAGGGGCCCGAAGGCCCCTATTTTTAACTCTCGTATTCGATACCCATAGATCGTGCTGACCCACGGACAATCATCATAGCGGCTTCTACATCATTTGCGTTGAGGTCTGGCATTTTGCGAGTAGCAATATCCTTGATTTGTGCATTTGTGAGTTTACCGACTTTGACCTTGTGTGGTTCTTTTGATCCAGATTCGAGACCAATAGCCTTTTTTATGAGGTTGGTCATCGGTGGTTCACGAGTGATGAATGTAAAACTACGATCATCGTAGATAGTAATAACAGTTGGGAGAGTCCAGCCTGATTTATCACGAGTTTTGTCATTAAATTGCTTACAAAAGTCTGCAATTTGAATACCCGTGGGTCATAGAGCCGTACCAATTGGAGGCGCTGGGTTAGCAGCACCAGCATTGATCTGGAGTTTGACTATTCGTTTGATTTCCTTCTTTTTAGCCATAAATAAAATTGTTAAGTAGAAAGTATAATTGGTTGGCTACTTATCCAACACTGTGGCTCGTGAGAAGCCCTCTTGCGAGGCACGAAAATGGTGGGTCCTCTGGGGATCGAACCCAGGACCGCCGGATTAAGAGTCCGTTGCTCTACCGACTGAGCTAAGAACCCACATATACTACAGTACGCGTGAGTATAACCGAAAATACCAAAAGGCAAGTAAAATTTTATATGAAAAACCAAAACCAGATACACCCCGCTATGAGTGTCTGCAGAAGAGTATTACCACCGATGAGGATAACAGCCTTTTTCTCTGCCTTTGTCCAGGCTATCTGGCTCAATTGGGTAGGAAAAACCAATCCAGCATAGAAGATGATAATGACGAACAGGAGTGTAAAAAGAGTCACACTTTCCTGATTATTTGTCCCAAAATAAAAAAATACTGTGAAAAAACCAAAATACAAGAAACGGCTTACAACCTCGGCAATAAATGTCGACGCCATTCCTTTTGGCATCTGCCCTGGTTTTGGGAGAGGAAGCCCCATCCAACGAGCATACACATTTCCAAAAACCCTTGGATGAAACCAGAGAGATCCGACGACCAGAGACATAACAACTGCTATACACAGAAATACGAGATTTGAGAGAGTGAGAAAAGAAAAAATATGATTCATAAAATAAATTAAAAGGCGATAACAATTATCGCCTTAACCACTAAAAAGCAAGAATGATTAGGTATTGACTTGATTCACAACTTCGGCAAACCCTATTCGAAACTTCTCTCCATCAAATGCTTTTGCACGCTCTACCAAAAGAGGAGCATGATCGTACTTCCCTGCCGTTATCTCTGCATCAAATGCGAGAAATCATTGCTCAAAGCTCTCATCTGTTTCCTCAGGAAAAAATCTCCCCGTTACGCCATCTATATTTACTTCGAGAAGTCCTCCTTTGCCCTGTCAGAAAACTGGTATTCCTGCTGCGAGAGCTTCGATAGGAGCTATCCCTGCATCTTCTTTTTGTGGCATCAGAAAACCACGAGCAGCTTGGTATGCTTTTACCACTTCAGCGTCATCGACTCTGCCGAGAAACTCTATTGTTGGTCATGCAATCTTTCGAAGTTCTGACTCTTGTTCACCTGCTCAGATAATTTTGAGATTTTTACCAAGTTTTGAGAAGGTTCTGATGGCTATGTCTACTCGCTTAAATGGAGTCAGTGCTGTCGTCATGACATAATATTTTCTCGCAGACACTGGTATAACACCAGGTGTAAATCGATTTACATCAACAGGAGGCCAGAGGATAACTGCATCTCTCTCGTAGTATTTTTTGATACGCTCCTGCACTTCTTTGCTATTGGCGACATAAATATCTGGTCGTTTTGCGGCTTCTGTATCCCAGACTCTGAGGCGATTGAGGAGTGTCGTGACGATGGGTCCGCCGAGAGATTGTTTTATAGTATCGAGAGGGGTTTGTTTTTTGTTTGGATCAAGTTTGACACCGATTTCCTTCTGTACTTCATCAGACCAATCCCAGAGATAGCGTGCAGGAGAATGACAATAGCAGATATGCTTCGTATTCCCCACCGTGAAAGCCCCATGAGCAAAACCGCTTGAGCTCGATATAACGAGATCATATCGGGTCAGATCAATTTTTTTTATCGATGCTGGCATGAGCGGAAGTGAGAGACGTGGTTTACCCGTGAGGTTATAGAGTGTCTGAGCGGGTGTGTCGCAGTGAATACGATTTTTCGGAAATACACTACCCACTTTTTTCTCATCATACATGAGCGTATATACATCTGCTTCTGGATACATACGCATGATTTCTAGAAGCACTCTCTCAGCACCTCCGAGCTTAATAAGCATCTCATGAACGATAGCTATTTTCATAGTTTTGTCTCGTGAGAGAGAGGAATAAAAGAAGCGAGAAAGATAAAAATCAGAAGTGATGAATGCATCGATTCAAATGAATGAAGAAACATATTCATGATCAATATACCTACAAATGCACCAAACATATAGACATGTTTTCGCCCCTTCCATGCTATCATAAAAAGAACAGAAGCGAATAATAGGAGACCTATTATTCCTCATTCGACCAGTTGCTGTATATACCAGCTCTCGGGAATATAGTACGTTTCCGAAGTATAGATGAAGTCTTCATTCCGAGCTTTGAGTTTTTTTGTGACTGATTGTATACGACGATCATCTGGTATGGCTTCTGCTTTTTCATTCACATCAAATCGAGATCGAGTCGCTGGGCCAGAAGTAGCGAGTCATGCACCGAGTGGATCCTCCTCAAAACGGAGCAGTCCTATATACATCCTCTCAAAATGACCGGATGTAGAAGCGTGACGACCAAATATCTCACCTGGATGAGTCCCAAACTGAAATATCAATACGAGTATGATGAGACAGCCAGCTATAGATGTTCCAATTATTTTTCTGAGTGAAAAAGAAAAATGAGTTTTCTTTTTTCGCCATGTCTCCAAAAATCAGAGACCGTAAGCAATAGCTGATCAAACTATGACTCCTATATAACCACTCCGGCTATAGGTCAGCATAAGGAGAAAGAGCATCAATCCAAAAACCATACTATTCATAAATCGATATTTTTTGAGTCGGAGAAAGATGGAAGCGTATACGCCCATATACACCAGAAGAAAAAATGCCATCTGATTTGGTCCTTCGAGCACACCCTGAAATCTCACAACAGATGCACCAGGTATACCATGATAAATAGGGGGCGCTGTGCCGACACCATTCCACACACTCACATGATCACTAAAACCAACCAGAGTCAGAATCATTTCTCAAAAAATAAATCGAATGAGAAATCCCGCCAAAAGCATGAGACTACCAGATATGAGAAAATACTTTGCCAGAAGAGAGAAAGATATATCCCATTCTTGAAAAATACGTCGGAAGAAAAGAAACGCTAAGAAAAATTCGGCATCGTATCGGAGTCCGTAGATATATCAAACAAGTGGAACACTCTGAAATATACTGATAACAATAAGCCAGACAACGTAGGCAACAATAAATATATCAATTATATCAAACGTCTGTTTTATTTTTCTTCGGTATAAATCGAGAATAAAAATAAAAAAAATACCTCCGAGAAAAATTTCTTTCCAAAAACGAAAAATATCTAAATGTAGCTTCTCACCTCCAAACACAGAAATAATGACCGACCATGGCAGGAGTGCCATGAAGATGAGCACGAGTTGACGACCGATTTTCTCGAGAGTCATAAACTTTATTTAGTTGCCTCCCCAGAAGCAATAGCGGTCACTTGAGTAGTCGCAGCTGTCGGTATAGAATAGAGTATAGAAGTACCGACGACACCAATGAGAATACCGATGAGAGCAAGTATTGCCATCACTTGAGTGAGTGTTATGCGTATTTTTTTTGCCATAAAAGTAGAATAAAGAACAGCGGGATTATAGAGAAAAAAATGTGTCTGTCATCTCTTTTTTACTGTGCCACCGTCACACGACAGACTCGAGGGTTTGCCATGTATTCAGTATTTCGGCTAAAGATACAATTAAACCACGAGAGTTGACCACGTATAACCTGCAAATCCGTCCCTCCAGAGTTTGACTGCAATAGGGCAGACTTATCTATCTGAGTGATTAGTGCTTGGAGATCATTGATCATAACATCAGTTTGTATTGTTTTCCCTTCACTATCAACGAGATCGCTTCGGAGGATAAACAAATATTCTTTTTTCGTGAAGTAGGCATTTTCGAGGAGATTGCGGAGATTCGTGAGTGAATCAATAGCAGTCTTTGAGAGATTTGCCTTCCCCTCTGCAGATATATCGGGAGCTGTTCGAAGTGTTTCTCCTATACGAATCATTTCCTTCATAATTTGAAGTGAATAAACGCTTCCGAGTTTTTGATCAGAAAGCATCCGAGTGAGATATTGCCAGACTTCATAATTTGCAGAAGTACTGCCCGATCGAACCATTTCAAGGATGGATTTGTCTCGGATAATCCTCGCACGACCATCTCCAGCGAGGAGATTGTTGTGGTATGTATGAAATATATTCTTCCACGAAGAGATGTTTTGCTGTGCCCGTGGATCGAGTTGAGTCCAAGATGATACAGCTTCTTGGAGTGGTCAAAATACTTCTGGGAAAATGAGAATATTTTTGCCAATAACGTCATGAAGAAGGCGGAAACATGATTCCATATCAGGCCCACAGGTATCACCTTTATCAATCTTACCAATGAGAGCTGACACTTCTTCGAGACCATTTCTCGCACGGAGATCGTGTCGCAGTGCTCATTCAGAGCTCTCAGGTTCACGATCGAGAAATGTACGAATCATGATATCTATATCTTTTTTTGAGACAGTGCCGAGTGCCTTTACTTGGTCTCGCACAACAAATGTAGAATAAAGCGACCAGAGATCGGGCGATATCGTATCCTTTTGCTCTGCGAGGTCGAAGAAGTTTTGTTTATTTCCAACACGTACAAATGATGGCAAAATCTTATCTCCATCCTGACTCACCATATCAATATCAAAGTTGATAACTGTTTTTTGTTCTATATTGAAAAATGCACCCCCCTCTCCTGAGAGCACTCCAGAAAAAAGTGAACTCTTGAGGTTGATTTTCAGAGATGAATCAAGGGATTTAATGATCCATTGACCAGTTCCTGGAAGTGTTATGCCAATCGTGTCACCATAGGATATTTCTGGGATTCCTCCTTGACCATAGAGTAAAAGTGGTCATTTTTGATACGTGAGAAATGCTTTTGTATCTTCGGGACGAAATACAGTACGTGACCATCCTGTGACAGCACCATTTTTAGTTTTTGTCACGCTTCTCCAGAGGAGATCCTCTGTTTTATCTTTTGGCGTAATGGCTGCAGGCCATTGGCCCATCCACCAGAAAAAAAGTCCCATTCACAGAATGAGTCCAGCAAGAAAAATGAGAGTGCGCTTGAGCATATAAAGTATAATATGGATTTTTAATGGAGAGCAACTGCGGTTTTCCAGTCAGAGTTAAATGTTTTTATCAATGTATCCACATTTTTTCATTGAATAAAAAGGCCCATTTCACGATTTTTCTCAAGAGAATTCTTCGTATAATTAAAACTCCCGACGAATGCCTGGCTGGAGTCATCTATGATGACTTTTGCATGGAGTGGCTTTTTCATTTTTCTCACTTGTATACATGTCCCATAATCACTTCGCCCTCATTCTTCATCATAATCGGCGAGAAGTAATCGGATTGCTTTTCCTCAAGAACATAACTGAGAAAGATAAGCAATCATCTCTTTATCTGAAAATGATGGGGCATATATGGCTATATTTTTGTCTGAAGCATCTAAAAATTTAATGAGCCGGTCACGAGCATTTGTCGGACCAGCCAAAAGCCTCACATCATTTGATCGTCATCTATTACCTGAGAAATCATTCTGAAAAATATCCACCAAGCTCAAGAGTATATCTACATCATCACCTTCCATATAAAATTCCCTATTTGAAGCAAAACTCGCACGAGTCCAGTTAGATGTCTCTATGACCCACCCCTCATCAAATATCATGTATTTTGCATGCATAAAAGCAAATTGCGTGGCATCACTCTGATGAAAAGAAATAGAGTTTTCTCGTAAAAACTGTTCTGTTTCACGGTTGATATTTGTATTTCCAAAAGGAAATTTCTCGAGAATGAGACGTACATCTACTCCCCTTTTTTTTGCCTTGAGAAGAGCTTCTCGGAGGGATGGAATTGTAAAAGTATATATTCCTACCCATACTCTCTTTTCTGAAGCATCTATTTTTTTCACGAGCCATGTTTCATTTAGTGGTCAAACACGGAGCTGTATATCATCGATGAATTTTTGTCCCCCTTGAACGAGTGGTGCTTTTTCGTGGTGCTCTTGATACTTCGTGATATTCCAACTTCAGACAAATATAAAAAGCGCACAGAAAACAATACCTACTGTGATGTAGCGATGTTTTTGTGGAAACATTTTTATCGAAAATGAAGATGAATCTCTATATCAAAACCGTGCTGAGCAAGAGTTTTTCTGAGTACTTCTTTGAGGGCGCCTTCGTACATGCGAAGTTCGAAATTGATGATAGGCTTACTGGTTACGACGGTCACAATATCTCGAAAAAAAGTCACAGTTGATATGAGTCACGCGAGATCGTCTCGTCCTGCCGAGGCGAGATGTTTTTTCACTATAGCCGTGAGGAGCGCAGAGAGTACCAGTGGACTATTTCTCTGTACAGCCTTTGTATCCAGTATGTAGGAACGAGCTATCATAGTGGTGGGAGGAGATAAAAGATAAGACCAGCCGCTGAAAGGAGTGCGCCTATGAGCCAAAATTTCATCACAATTGTTTCTTCGAGCATACCACTAGCTTCCAAGTGATGATGATAAGGCGCTATGAGAAATACTTTTTTACCATGTCGAAGTCTCTTACTCGTAATCTGTATAATGACAGAAAGAATCTCCCAGATGTAGATGAGTGAAATGATAACTAACACAACGAGAGTATCGGTCATGAGCGCCATGACTGCGAGTCATCCGCCAAGTCCAAGTGCTCCTGCGTCCCCGAGATAAAATTTTGCAGGCTTGATATTGAACCAGAGAAATGCAGCGAGTGAAGCAGCTATCACAGTACAGAGAGTAGAGAGAAGAAAGAGGTGTGAGTGGTAGGTGATAAAAGCATAGAGAAAATAGTTTTGTGCGAGGAGGCCTCCAGCGAGACCATCGAGACCGTCAGTGATATTCACACTATTTGCCATGGCAGTGATCACTAGGATACTCACAACAACATATCCCCAACCGATATTGATGAGTCCAATACCTGGAATAGTGATACTATCATGTCCCAACTTTGTGTAAAACCACCAAGCTCCTGCAAAAGAAAAAAGTGTAAGCCCAAACATCTTTACCCGAGCACTCATCCCCTTCTTGCCACCAATATTTCGGACATTGAGATAGTCATCGATGGCTCCGAGCATACCCATCGAAAAGAGAGCAAAAAGTGGAAGAAATGTCTCATTACGATTCCAGAGTGTATAATGGATATTGAGACCAAGTGGAGCTTGGATAGATTGGAAAAATACTGTTACTCAGACCATAATAGCGACGACGACGAGAATCATTCCACCACCCATATTTGGAGTGCCCTGTTTATGCGCATGAAGTGCGTGAAATTTTTCTGCTTTCCCGCCACCCATCGACGCTTCCGTACGAATCTGCTTAGCGAGCTTGAGTCGTCGGAGAAGCGAGATGTAGCTGGGAGTAATCAGCATAGCAACAAAAAAAGTTACAAGCCCAAACACCACTATCCGCAAAATATTATGATCCATAAGTTATTAACAATGATTGTAGACAAAATAGCACCATTGAAAAGTACTTTTAGTCTTGCGTATTGTCGTTCTTATGTAACAAAAAATCCTCTTCGAATTGAAGAGGATTTTTGAGAGACGTATTTACATCATTCCCATACCACCCATTCCCCCCATACCACCACCCATAGGAGGCATTGGTTTTTCTTTTTCTGGGAGTTCATAGATAACTGCTTCTGTCGTGAGGAACATACCCGCAATAGAGACAGAATTTTCGAGAGCAATTCGTGGAACACGAGTCGGATCGATGATGCCTTCTTTGATGAGATCGACGAAGACATTTTTTGCAGCATCATATCCGTAGCTGAAATCTTTGTGCTCTATGATATTATTGACGATCACAGCTCCTTCTTGACCTGCATTTTCAGCAATTTTTTTGGTTGGATACCTGAGAGCACGTTTCACAATCTCGACACCGATTTGCTGATCGCTATTTGGAGCTTTGAAATTATCAAGGATTTTGGCAGCCTTGAGGAGGGCGACACCACCACCTGGGACGATACCTTCTTCGACGGCAGCACGAGTAGAGTTGAGCGCATCTTCGAGACGGAGCTTGAGTTCTTTCATTTCTACTTCTGTTGCAGCACCGACTTTGATGACGGCTACACCACCGACGAGACGAGCAAGACGCTCTGCCATCTTTTCTTTGTCATAGTCTGAATCAGACTTATCAATCATTTTACGAATTTCCTCAGCACGAGCTTCGACTTCTTTTTTATTTGCCTGCGTTGCAACGATCGTTGTTGTTTCACGAGTTGAGACAACTGAATCGATTTTACCGAGCACTTCGAGACCGACGGTATCGAGCTTGAGACCGATTTCTTCCGTGACAACCGCTGCACCAGTAAGGAGGGCGAGGTCTGCAAGATTTTCTTTTCGACGATCACCAAATCCTGGAGCCTTGATGGCGAGGATAGAGAAAACTCCTTTGAGTTTATTGAGAACCACTGTTGTGAGCGCTTCGCCATCGAGATCCTCACAGATGATGACGAGTTCACGTTTTCCAGATTGGAGGAGTGATTCGAGGATTTTAAGAATATCTTTGGTAGAAGAAATTTTCTTATCGGTGATGAGGACTGGAACATCAGCATAACGAGCTTCCATTTTTTCTGTGTCATTCACCATGTATGGAGCGATATATCCATTTTTGAATTGCATTCCTTCTGTCACACTGACTGTCATACCAAATGTCTTTCCTTCTTCGACCGTGATAACACCATCACGTTTTACTTTGTCCATAGCATCAGCGATGATCTTCCCTGCTTCTTCATTTTGAGCAGAGATGGTTGCGATAGCTGCGATTTCATCTGAAGTTTTGACAGGACGAGAATGTTTGGTGAGCTCTTTTGATACTTCAGCTGCAGCGAGCTTCATACCGTTTTTGAGCTCGATAGCATTTATACCAGAACGAATCTCACGGAGACCCTCTGAGATCATAGCATAGGTGAGAACAGTCGCTGTGGTTGTACCATCACCGGCTGCATCATTTGTTTTAGAGGCAACATCTTTGATGAGCTCAGCGCCCATGTTTTCGATTGGATCTTCGAGATCGAATTCTTTTGCTATCGTAACACCATCATTCGTCACCTGGGGTGCGCCATAGCTTTTTGGGAAGACGACGTTACGACCTTTTGGACCGAGTGTTGCAGAGACTGCTTCATGGAGTTTTTTGACACCTTCGAGCATTTTGAGACGACCTGCATCTCCGAAGAGGACTTGTTTTTTAGTCATAAGAGAAATTGTTAGAAATTAATTAATCGACTTTTGCGAGGATATATTCTGCAGCGACGATAGTGAGACCTTCTTCACCTTCAATTTTTATATCATCACCTGAATATTGCCCTTTGATGACTTTATCACCTTTTTTGAGTTCGTATCCGAGTTTTTCTTTGACGAGTGGACCGACCTCTTCGACGATGAAGAGATTTGGACTCTCGTTTTGCTCCTTCGGAAGGATAAGACCAGAAGCCGTTTCTTTCTTGGCTTCCATTTTTCTGAGGACGATACGGTCCTGGAGTGGCGTGATTTTTGCCATAGAAATAAAAAATTAAAAATATATAAATGCTAATTATTTTAGCACCAAGAGTATATAGGTGCTAGTTCCTCTGTCAAGAATTATTTTCCTCGTGCTTTCTGATGTGGAACTTCAATACGTACCGTGAATCATTCTCCTTCTGCCCCTATGAGGTCTACCGAACCACCAGCATCTCTGACTATCTTATCAATGATGGAAAGTCCTATACCAAGGCCTCGATCACGCACATCTCCTGTTTTTGCCTTATCTGCTTGATAAAATTTCTCTTTGAGATATGGAAGCTCAGAAGCAGAGACGCCTTTTCCATTATCCTGAAAGATAAGGATATCTGTACTTTTTTCGTGAAAAAAATTCATACGAAGCTGCGTTCCCGATCATGCATAACGGAGAAAGTTTGCTGTTATGTTATGAAGTATCTGAACGAGACTATCGTGATCAAACACCATTGTTGCTTTTTTTGGCCCAACATAAACCATTGTCTGATTGTGCTGTGTGAGCTCATGAGAGTGTGTCTCCTGAACGATATTAAATATCTCAGAGAGTTGTACTTTGATGTGATGAAACTCAGTCGGGCGACTCTCAAATGTCTGGAAATGCATGAGACTCTCGACGATGCGAGTGAGTCGGGCGAGCTCTCCTGTGAGAGCCTCGATATTTTTGCTATTGAGCTGGATGACCCCATCCTTGATACCTTCAAGATAGACACGTATGGCTGTCATGGGTGTTTTGAGTTCGTGGCTCATATCAGCCAGAAATTGCTGACGAATCATCTCTTGATGATCGAGACGAATACGGAGATTATTGAGAGAATCTATCAACGGACGAAATTCATCATTTTTATCATAGTCGAGCATTTTCCCTTTTACGGTTGTAAAATTATCGAGCGTATCGGTGACAGCACGTATAGGCTGAAATGCTTTTCTGAGAAAATAGAGCACAAAACCCACGATAACAAAGACAAATATGATATTGAGACCGAGCATGGCGACGAGTACTTGAGTGACAAATTGTCGCTTTGGATCAGTCCCATCAGAAAAACTAAAACCGAGTGGAGCAGTACGAAGAAATGCAGACATCGCATTAAGCCCTATAACGTCTTGAACTTGTTTTTTCTCCACACCAGAGTTTTCGAGATATTTGCCAACGGAGTCACGATTGAAGACAGGGTTTGAGTCGATATATGCTTCGACGCCTGTTGTGAGTTTATTGAGATCTTCATCGAGTTCTTTGTATTTTTGGAGGAGTTGTGGTGCCTCGTCTGGAAATTGTTTTATGAGGTTGAGAATCTCAGAGTCTATCTTATCCTGCTGCGTCTCCGAATAAAATTGCTGAAGAAATCCATAAAAATATCGCTGCGTCACAAATGGGAGCACTGCCAGATTGAGCACCAAAAAGAGAGCAACAACACCGGCCACAAGAATCAAAATCTTACGAGTAAGGGACATAGTTTGCGAAAAGAGAGACCTGTCTTACAATATCGTCCAAATGGTATGAACGAACCTTTATTTGTAAAGAAAGACTTTATTAAGAAAATCACTCCAACATCTGACGACAATGGCCAACGACTTGATCGATATTTGAGAAAGATTTTTCCAGGCGCAAAACTCTGAGAAATATATGAAGCTCTCCGTACAAAAAAAATCACCGTCTGAGGCAAAAAACTCCCCGAAAGCACAAAACTCCGTGCTGGTGATATCATAGAAATAGCCGTACCAGATGATATCCTCACACTCTGGGCAAAAGAAGAGAAAAAGCAGATATTTGTCTCAGAAAAATTGGATCCACAGAGAATACTCTATGAAGACGATGAAATACTCATCTACGATAAGCCGTCTGGACTCATCGTCCACAGTCCTGATCATAAAACAAACGAAGTTTCCCTTATCGAACAAATAGAGGATTATCTTCTCAGAAAAGGCTGGAAACCCTCAGGAACATTTGCACATCCTGCCCTCGCCCATCGTATCGATCGTGATACATCCGGCATTATCATTTCTTGCTTGACTCGAAAATCATACGAATACATGGCAGAACAATTTCGTACTCGAAAAGTCGAAAAAACGTATCATGCTCTCGTCGTCGGAGTACCGACACCACGAGAAGGCATCATAAATGCCCCTCTACTCCGCATAGATACTGGCAGAACTGATGAAGCAAAAGTTATCGTTGATCCGAGCGGTCAATCAGCAGAAACCAGCTACAAAGTACTCAAGACGTGAGAAAAGAACGATTGGTCTCTCGTCGAACTCCATCCGAAAACTGGACGCACACACCAAATCCGTGTTCATATGGCCCATCTCGGTCATCCCCTTATCGGCGATAAACGCTATGATGGCCCAAGTGTGACCAGATTTCCAGAATTGAAAGAGCTCTATGGACGAAGAGGACACTTACTCCATGCGGAGAAGATTAGTTTTTTCTATAAAGAAAAGAGCATCACTATAGCATCCTCTACGCTGCTGCATCAGCGAGGGCAGTAGCAATATTTTTTTCTCTTGCTTTTCTCTTTTCTGCATCTCATCCATCTGGAATATTAATTCATAACTTAGAAAGAGCCTCTCTTCTGTTCTGGCCTCCGTTTTCATCACTGCGTAATTGACCATCCAATTCTTTCACTTTTGTTTTCTGTTCATTTGTGAGTCGCTGTCGAACTATATTTTTATCAATAGGAGCATCCGAATTAATTGGTGTTGATCCTATTCCGGTTATATTTCCACTACCTTCAACTTTAACATTCGTAAAGACAGTTGTATTTCCGCCACCAGATGATGACCCACGAAGAAGAGCAAGATTTTCTCCAAGCTTCTTTTCTGTCGCATTGCTTGATTTTTTCATCTCATCAATCAAAGGAGAAAATTCTGATAAGACAGCATTTCTATCAGCAACAGTTCTAGCTGCATCCAATTTCCTCTGGAGATTAGCAACAGTTAAAGTAGTTCCATTATCATCTTTCGCTGTAGTTGTCGAACCTTTTATAGCTTCAAATCCAGATTTGAGAGTTTTAGCTATTTCAGGAACTGCACTTTCTGAAGTCCGAATAGCACTATTATCTCGAAGTACATCTGCAGTTCTTTCGAGATTACCAGACGCACTTTTAAGACTTGATAATCCTTCACGAATTGCTCCGCTTCAGAAAAATTCCTTCACTCGCTTCTGTTCTTCAAACGCACTCTTGTCCACAGCCTCTCTGAGACCAGCAGCGAGAGATTCCATACCACTCGGTGTCAATGCGGCAAAAGCTGGATGCGGAAGTGGGAGATGGCTCGGCAGATGGGCTACCATATGCTGGACACTATCACCAAATTTAGCAAACGGCTCAAATGCTATACGAGTCACTTCGTCATAACTGACGGCCGCTTTCACTCCCATCCAGATAACCACGAGCGCTATGAGTGTAAGGATAATGTGGGCAAAAATACTCTCTACACTATCCACTGCACCACTAGCTACTTTACCCCCCTGATCCTTTGCGTTTCCGATAAAACCAGAAAACATTTCATCAAATTTAAACACAATAGTGTAATCTCCGGCGGTTCCATTTTGTTTTCATCCATTATCCATCGTCGTATCACTTCCTATCACAAGCCAAGAAGAATACCCTTGTTCGTTGGTATCTGCATCTTTGGTACCATCGGGCTTGATACAATATTTCACCATAAAGTCTCCCGTCGTACAAATCTGCTGTGATGAAGAAGTATCAGCATTTGTGAGAACACCAGTAAACGTATCACTGATAACACCGATAAAGAGAAGACCGAAAGACAGCACTGCAGAAACTAAGACTGGCACAAGTGCTAACTGGAAAAAAGGTTTAAATCAAACTGAACTCAATCCAGACCCTTCTCCACCTCATCACTCCGAGTGAAGTGCTCACGTCAATCATTCGCCCGTAAATATCGCAAGGCCAAAGAGTGGTGAAAACATCACATAGATCCAGAGCTTAAATGCTCTCATCAAGAGAACCCAGCAGAGCGCTATGAGAAGTACCGAAAAGAAAAAAGTAACAATGACGGCAAGTCCAAATTTGCGAAGAATGGTTGTCAGATTTTTGATACATGTTTTTGAATCAGCGACACTTCAGTCATCCTTAACCTTACATGTATCTTTTAAGCTCACAATCGTCGTATTCTGGATTTTAAATATATTGTAAGCGTAGATCATGATGATGAAAAATGGCCCTGAACCATTTTTGGTCACAAATTCTGCTGCTGATATACACCGAGTATCGCCAGAAGTGGTGACACTTTCACAAATCTTTGTGGGATCAGTAGGTCCTGTATCGCTGAAATTGAGTTCCACTTCTGTGGGAATGATTTTTTCATGAAATATACCCCTATCTATCGTACCATCAGCTTTTTTGACACCAGATCATTCCATGTTTGCTATGGCACCCATAGGGATAGAGAGGACAGCTGCTGTCGCCTGATTAGCAAATGAGAGAGTCCAGCTCACGATGAGCCATGTAAATGGGACAATTAAAACTCCGAGAAGAAATTTAGGAAGTTTTTGTTTAAAGGCGTATTCCGCTTCACCACCTCCAAATATCTGTATGACTGCCATAGCGAGGAGGAGGATCGCAAAAATGATATAGACGATATTTGAGACGAGCACCCACACTTGAATAAAGTACTTTCGAAGACCAAAGAAGTCACCCATAGTCCAGTCTGGTGTAAGGAGCCATCCTGCGAGAATAATCGCAGGTGTCATCAAAAATGATACAAACGCAAATACGAGATCAAGTATCTGAATAAAAGCATTTACTACATCACTATCTGTCTGTGTTGCAAAACACGATCCACCCAAAAAGAGCACGAGAGCAAAAGTATACTTGAAATACCTGTATTGAGTGATCTTTTTTAGAAAATGTGAAAGGCATGAGAACATAATAATATTATTGTTGTGGGGTAGAGAAGAGCTTGAGATCTTTGAGTACATTGACATCAGAACCTACAGGGAGACTCACAGTGATACCCTCGGCAAGGGCTTCTGTATTGGCACGCATGATGACAAGTTTTTTCTCAGAAAGTGTGATGAGTCTGGCATATTCAAGAGAGATTCTCTGGGTAAAAAGGACGATATTTTTGTGTTCTTGTTCTTCGACGTGGAGCTCTTCGAGATGAGTAATTCACTGTATAATTTCCGCACTATTCTGATTTTTATAAGCCTGTTCTATGTTATTTTGTGTATTTTTGATATCCGTCTGTACTGTGTTATAGGCATTATTGTGAAAATCATGGAGCTGGCTGAGTGAGTTCACGACTATTTTTGCTTCTTCTTTCTTTTCATCGAGTTTTTGAATATATGTATCGAGAGAATCTTTTTTGTCAGTATGAAGGCGGAGATATTCGACGAGATTGAGATTTGTTATTTCATTAAACTCACTCAAAAATCGAAAATGCTCATCAAAGAAATTTTCACCTAAATCACCATCTCGCATGAGAGCAGCCTGCACTGGAGCAACATCTTGGGGTAGACTCACTGGGATATCATTTTTCTCTGGCGTATTAGTTCCTATGTTATTCACGATAGCCACACCGATAAGTGCGAGAGGTTCTTCTGGAGCACTCTCGAGACTAAACGAATTTGGACGCAGTGACAACGAAAAACCATAAGCCGTCGCAGCCACAATAATCAACGCTGAAAGGACAAAACCAATCCATTGTTTGATATTTTTTCGATAATTTTTTCTTTTCCGAAGCGTCATAGAAGCATGCTACCATAGAGTGAGAGTCATCTCAAGAATATGCACTACAAAAAAGACGTAACAAGACTTGACTCATTATTTTTTTGATTTTTAGTTCTTGTTTTCGAGAAAAAAGATGACTTTTTACGAAAAAAGACATAATCAAAACAAGCAAAAACTCTTCTTTTTCTTTTTACCATCGAAACTATGCACCGTACGCATACCTGTGGACAGCTCAATGCTCATCATATCGGACAAACAGTCACCCTCTCTGGTTGGGTAGCCAATCGCCGAGATCATGGAGGTATCATTTTTATTGATCTTCGTGATCGATACGGCCTCACACAAGTTGTTTTTGACCCTCAAACATACGCAGAAGCTGCAAAAATCGTCGATGCAGCGCGCTCTGAGTGGGTCATAAAAATAGAATGAACTGTTCGTGCTCGTCCAGAAGGACAAGCAAATAATGACCTCTTTACTGGGGCCATCGAAGTCCTCGTGCATGAGTGCTCTATTTTAAACAAAGCAAAAACACCTCCTTTTGAAATCTCAGACCACAGTACATCAAGCGAGGATATCCGCTACAAATACCGCTATCTCGACCTCCGACGTGATATTCAAAGAAAGAAAATCGAGTTCCGTGCAAAAGTGAATGCTTACGCTCGTGAATGGTTCAGAAAAAATGAGTTTCTCGAAGTGCAGACTCCTATTTTTACCGTCAGTTCACCAGAAGGTGCTCGTGATTATCTCATCCCCTCTCGCCTGCATCCCGGCAAGTTTTATGCCCTTCCTCAGGCTCCTCAGCAATATAAGCAGCTCCTCATGGTTGGAGGACTTGATAAATACTTCCAAATCGCACCATGTTTCCGTGATGAAGATCCTCGTGCTGACCGTCATAGTTGTGAATTTTATCAGATAGACTGTGAGATGAGCTTTGTTCATCAAGAAGACGTCCTCGAAGTCGCAGAAACATTTGCTCGTGACCTCGTCACGACTGTCACACCAGAGCGAAAACTCCTCACCCCCGTCTTCACTCGCATCACCCACCATGAAGCAATGGAAAAATACGGTTCGGATAAGCCTGACCTTCGTTTTGACTGTCATTTTGAGGATTTCTCACAAGAACTCAAAAACTCAGGTTTTTCAGTCTTTCAAGGAGCCATCGAAAAAGGCGGTGTCGTCAAAGCATTTAAGCTCACAGGAGTTGCTATGTCACGCAAGGATATCGATGAAATAACAGCGCTTGCTGTCGAACAAGGTGCGAAAGGTCTCGCCTACATCATCTATGAAGCCACAGGACCAAAGAGCCCAATTCTCAAATTCATGTCTTCAGAAGAGCTCGAAGTCATTAATGAGAGACTCACTCCACAAGTGTGAGATATGATATTCTTTGGAGCTGATCGTCGAGAAGTGGTCAACAAAGTCCTCTGAGCCGTCCGTGTCGCTCTCAAGCACCGCTACAATCTCGTCGATAACAATACTCTCTCTTTTGCATGGATTACAGATTTCCCAATGTTTGAAAGAGATGATAAAACAGGAAAACTCGATTTCGCACACAATCCGTTTAGCAGTATCAATGCCAGCCTCGAAGAACTCCGAAATATGAAGCCAGAAGAAGTCTACGGATTTCAGTATGACCTCACACTCAATGGCTACGAAATCCTCTCTGGATCAATCCGAAATCACGACCTCGAACTCCTCACAGAAGCCTTCCGTATGGTCGGGCGCAGTGAAGAAGAAGTCAAAAACAAATTCGGTGGTATGTATGAAGCATTTCAATACGGTGTCCCCCCACACGGTGGTTTCGCCTTTGGTATCGACCGATTTATGATGATACTTCTGAACGAAGAAAATATCCGTGATATGTACGCTTTCCCGAAATCTGGTAAAGCTCAAGATGCTATGATGAACGCTCCGAGCGACATCGATGAAGAGAGCCTGAAAGAATTACATATCAAGATACGGAGCTAAAACCATGTACCGAATGACTCTCTCAAGTGTGAGTTATTATTCTGATTTTGCTGGTTTTTGCTCTGGCTTGTAAAGAATTCACAAGCTTGATATAGAAGGGAGATGGCTAGGCTTATCTACACCAATAATTCTACAATATAGCGCCGACAAGGTGTCTAAAGCAGGACCAACGTTATCAAGCGCATCATACGACAGTCCAATACAGCCTGTTACGGCCTCTGAAATTCCATCTATCACCTGTCATAATCAATTCATCAGTCGAGCAGAGTTATTTTTTTTACTGCCTATATTTTCTGCTATTTCCTTATATACGACTCATTCTGAAGTGGGTGTTGGCTGTAATGACATATTTACACAATTAAAATAATTAGTTAATTAAAAGTATTATTATCCAATTATTTCTTTGTCAATATTTACTGAACAATTCTTTATTTCAAAAAATTGACCAAGATGAGTGTAAGAACGCCGGCCAAGAGTACGATTCAAAGTATGCGTAAAACCAGTGTGCCATATCGAGCTTCGCCGAATTTTTTTGCTATGGCAATTTTGGTGAGCGTATTTGTCACGAGGGCGATGATGATTGCCGTGGTAGCAGTGATTTCTGAGATAGATTGAGCTGCACCAACGAGAGACCTCTCAGCCATATCTTGTGTGATAGCATCGACATCAGCGAGACCAGAGAAAAATGAGACGACGTAGAGCGTAAAATCTCCAAAAAGGTGGCGATATGCGAGAGCAACTGTTCCAAAGAATTTGATGAGGAGGACGAACCCCGCGAATTTCAGAGCCGGTCACACCTGAAATGGACTCTCATGTTCACTCGAAACACGGACATCTGGAGCATTTTTATCCTGTCGATAGCACCACCAGAGAGCCACTACAGATGCCACAATCATCGAGAGAATGGGATAGAGGAGGATTCCGAGGAGTTGAGGATTAAATATCATCACGATGATAGTCGCTCGAAAAAGCATGATAGTACAGGCTGCTATCGTCGCAATAAGTGTCGGATAGACCCAATCACCGTGATCGTGGTGACTTTTCTCAGACATTGCAGAAGTTACTGCTGTTGATGAGACAAGCCCACCAATAGCTCCTGAGATAACTATACCCCGATTCGCTCAGACAATTTTTGAAAGGATGTATCCAATGTAACTCACAGCCGACATCACCACAACAAAGAACCATATACCATAAGGATTCAAAAATGGTGCCATAGTTACCTGTGTTTGCGGAAGAAAAACCATGAAGTCATGGAGTGCATAACGGTGATCTGGGAGAAGTGGGAGGATAATAAGTGATATAACGGCGAATTTAAGTGTCGTCATGATCTCGTCTTCACCGATTTTAGAAATGATTCATCGAATACGAGTCTTGTACGTGAGCATGATCGTGACAAATACTCCGATAAAGATAGCGATCTGTGCATCTCCAGCCATCACCATAACACCGAGGAGAAATACCACAATTGCCGCAAATTCACTCGTCACTCCGAGCTGATTCTGTCGAAATGCTGAATAGATGTACGAAAGTAGGATAAAGAGAAACAATACTGCTCCGATGAAGAACACAAATCCAAAATGTGTCCCAAAAAGATCATCCAAATACACAGAAAGGGCTCCAAGTAATGCTATGAGTGTAAAAGAACGGAGTCATCCAAATATAGCCTGTGGTTTATCGAAATCTTCTTTGAGTAAACGTGAAGAAACAACTTCACGTTCCAAACCCATAAGTCCTCCGAGAGCGGCTGCCTCGAGAAAACGGAGAATGATATCCATGGTAGTCATATATATAGCGTATATGATACAAGGTCAAATCGCAAGTTTTTGAGTCTTATGAGCTTCATCGAATACTTGCTAAATATTATTTTTTAATTTAAAT
>CALEVN010000023.1 GCA_937924685.1 uncultured Candidatus Altimarinota bacterium
TTGATGAATGGTAAAATCTATAATTCGTTTAGAAGAAAAACCAAAAATAGAATGTAATGATTTTAATAGTTTACCTTGCATATCAAATTGAAACAAACCATTGGCTGACTCACCAATAATGGTGTTTTGGTAAATGGCTATTTTTTTGAGTACTTCTTCATTGTCAGCATTTTTGAGAGCTCGATCAATAAAGTCACCGATTTGCTCAGCATCTGCTTCACGGATACCACGAGTAGTCATCGCAGGGAGACCGAGACGGAGACCTGATGGTCTGAATGGTGGATTTGGATCGTCAGGAATAGTTGATTTCGAAGTTGAGATACCTATAGCATCGAGCGTAAGCTCTGATTTTTTACCATCCATCTCTGTGCCTGAGAAATCGATGACGATGATATTGTTATCTGTACCACCCGTCACGAGCTTGTAGCCACGAGAGACGAGAGTTTCTGCGAGAGCATGATTATTTTTGAGGACACGAGCACCATATTCACGGAATTCATCGGTATCAGCTTCGTGGAGAGCGACGGCGATAGCGGCGACCTGATTCATATGGGGTCCGCCCTGGACACCAGGGAACACAGAACGGTCGATGAGTGTTGGGATATTTTCTATTGTTTTTTCTGGAGCCTTGAGAGGATTACTGACAATTCCTTTGCTGAGGATGAGGGCGCCACGAGGCCCACGGAGTGTCTTGTGGGTTGTAGTCATCATGACATGGAATCCATAATCGAGAGGATTTTTCATCACTCCTGCAGCGATGAGTCCACCAAAGTGTGAGACGTCAGCCATCATGATAGCACCGACTTCTTTTCCTATGGCGACAAATTTTTCATAATCGAGTTCTCGTGGATGCGCAGAGTAACCAGCGATGATAAGCTTCGGTTTGTGTTCGAGCGCCATCGCACGGAGATTGTTATAGTCCATGAAATTATTATTCGTTGGACTTGTTTTATATCGTACGAAATTGTAGACCTTGCTCATGAGAGTCACGGGAGAGCCATGCGTGAGATGTCCACCATGAGAGAGATCCATACCGAGCACAGTGTCTCCTGGTTCGAGGAGAGCGTTGTAGATACAGACATTTGCAGCAGCACCAGAGAGTGCTTGGACGTTTGCATGATCGGCATGGAATATTCTCTTCGCTCGCTCGATAGCGATAGTTTCCATCTCATCGGTGAATTCCTGTCCGCCGTAGTAGCGCTTTCCTGGGAATCCTTCTGCGTATTTATTCACAAATACACTTCCAAGTGCCTCTTGGACAGCAGGAGAAGTATAGTTCTCAGAAGCGATGAGCTCCATTCCGTCGTTTTCACGAGCGAATTCTCACTCGATAGTAGCAAATATTGCTGGGTCAGTGATTTTGAGGGAGAGATTTTTGAACATAGGATGAATGTTAGAAAATATTTTCAAACGGAATGCTGTGGAGTATAGTCACTTTTTCATACAAGTCACGAGCTGTTTCCCAGGAATAATCAACATGCTCATGAGAGAGCTGAATTGATGCTTCTTGTCTGAGCTTACATATATAGACGAGGAGTAACAAACGTGGAAGGGCAGGGTGTGATTTGATATATTTATCGGTCCAGAGGATTTTTCACTCTGAGGTTATCTCGATATTGTCTCAGGTTATGCCAGCTTCTTCCGAGAGTTCATTTTTAAGTGTCTCAATGATATTTTCTCCTTCAGCGATACGTCCACCAGGGAGGTCATAATATCATTCTGATGATTTCAAGCAGAGATACAGACCATCTCGATTTCTCATGATGCATTTGATACCTATTTCGAAGAGTTGCTCAGGAGATTCTCTATTATTCATAGAGGTTATTATACATACTCTCCTCGGTCTATCAATGCCTGGATTTTGTTTTTTGCTTCGAGACGATCTTCAGGGTAGGTCATACCAAACCATGAGCTCGTGGTAGATATAGCGGTAATAGTCCCCGCATTTTCTTTAATTATCTGCATAACGACAGAAGGAAGGAAAAATTCTCGCTTTGGATCGGTAATAAATTCCTGAAAAAACTCTTCACACTCACGATTGAGGATTTCAAAAAAGCTCGTGTGAAAACCAAAGAGATTCATATTCGCTGGAGCATCTTCTGGGACAATAATCTCATGGCCATCTTCGGCTGTATGGACGAGTTTCCCATCTTTGCGTGCGACTTTGGTATGCTCGACGATTTTCGTGAGTTTCCCATCTTCTACGGCGCAGATACCGCGTGAAACGGTCCCATATTCTGAGAGAGTGCTCGTGATAGGGTAGGTGATAATGCAGTGAGAGGTTGGTTCGTTGTGAGAGAGGAGAAAATTATATGCCTGAGAGAGAGCATCTCGACCATAGAAATCATCGGCATTCATCACGATAAATGATCACTTGATAACATCTCGAGCACACCAGACAGCATGAGCTGTTCCCCAAGGTTTCGCTCGTTCTGGATTTGGTGAAAAACCTGCTGGCAGAGAAGTGAGGGTTTGTGTAACGAGGGTGATTTTGAGGGCTGGATACTTCGCGACAATCATGGATTCGAAATCCGCACGAATAGTCTCACTGACTATGACGACCACTTCTTCAATTCCGAGAGTGAGAGCGTCTTTGAGAGCGAATTCGAGGAGGATTTCTCCGTTGGGTCCGACGGGATCGATTTGTTTCAATCCTCCATAGCGGCTACCGAGTCATGCCGCCATGATTAATAATACAGGTTTCATAAAAAAGTTACTAGGTTAATAAGTTTACTATGTTTTCTAGGTTTTCTAGGTTGAGGATTTTTTATATGTATGTAGATACTTGAGGAATCATAGTGTGATATTTTGAATTGTTTGATTATGTTCTAAGAGATTATTGTACGTTTCTTGCGAGATGTAGTCTAGGTCATAAGCTAAGTATATCATGGAACGAACTTCATTCAGGGAAGCGATGGCTATATTGAAAAATTGTATTGTATCTTTTGTTGTGAAACGTGAAAAGCCTTCAGCTATATTGTTCATGACAGATACAGAAGCTCTCTGTATTTGGTCTCGAAATCAATAATCACGACAGTTTTCTAATGCTTTATAAATAGATTTGGTTCACTTTCTCGCTTCTTGCCAGCACTGCAGATCTTCAAATTTCTCAATTTTTGACATACAAATAACTTAGTAAACCTAAAAAACTTAGCAACTTGTTAAACTTGCGGCATTACATGCCGCCGCCCATCATCCCACCGAGGTCGATACCCATGTCTTTTGCGACAGCCTGCATCTTTGTTGAGGCGAATTCTTGAGCCTTTTTCATACCTTTATTGGTTGCCGTCATGATAGCGTGTTCGAGTTTCTTTTCATCGCCGATAATTGATTTGTCTTCAAATACTACTGAGACGACTTTCATTTCACCATCGATAGTGATCACGAGGCCATCAACTTCCGCTTCGATATGTGTATTCGCGAGTTCTTTTTTGACCGCTGACATCTGCTGTTGGAGTTGCATCATTTGTTTCGCTTTGCTGTAGTCCATATTAGTGAGTTAAGTAATAACTGGTGAATTGTATGATTTTTCTCTATTTTGCAAAAAAGAGGAATATTTGACTTTTATATTTAATATACTAAATTAATTCAAATAAAATATTAACTGTATTTTTTATGGCAGAAATGGATGTACCAGAAATAGTCCCACCAATGATAATTACGCCGGCTCATAAGCACCAACCTATGAATAAAGATCGGTTATCAATTGTTACCGGTCTTGAAGATGTCAAATGGACTGGAAAAAAATTTTGTCGCATATTACACAAAATTCTTGTTACTTGAGAGAGAGGATTAAAAATCCCAAAACTCTTACGTGTTGATACTGTAGCAGGTAATTGGTATCTACTGGAGAGGACAATCTTTGGCCAATGGCTCTTGAAATCAGGTACAGGATGATTACCACACTGAATTACTTTTACGCAGATAAGAGATGGTCAACTCTATACTGCGGATGGGCAGAAATACACTCAGAAAATAGTAGATATTTTTGAGACTGACGAGAGAGGAAAGCCTGTCGCGTCTTTAAAGTAGAATTTTCATACATTTCACTATACTAGAGTCCTATAAACGGTCTCTATTATTTTGAATTATGTCCCTCGCTCTTCCTCTCCTCTTCTGACTCCTCGCCTGTGTCGCTATCGGTTTTGCCATGTATTACAAGTGACAGAATGCACATTCATGAGAAAATCCTGATGAACTCAGACGTCTCAGTGAAGAGAACGCTCAGCTCAAGGCCGAGCTCTGACAGAAAAATAGAGAAATCGGTCAATTGACGCAGGATCTCCAGGCAGAAAAATCTGAGAAAGACAGATTATCAGGCGAAGGGAAGCGAATCTTTGTCGAAATCACGAATCTCAAAAAAGATTATTCGACCCTTGCCGAGGATAGAGACAGTCTCAAGGAACAACTCGTTCATTTTCAGGCGGAAGAAAAGAGGAAAACAACTGAATTTGATAAAAAAATTGCCCAACTCGAGGAAGCGAGAACGTCTCTCGAAGATGAGAAAAACAGAATCCGAAAAGAAGATGAAAAAGATAAAGAGCAGGAAAAGGCGAACCGAGACCGTATGTGGGCAGAGCATGAAGTACGAGTGCAGAGCTATCTCACAGAGCTCTGTCGATTGCCGCAATACAATTTCTCGAGCTACGATAACAAAAATCTGCCAGAAGGATTTAGCGGAAAGCTGAAGCCCGACTTTATGATTGAGCTCCTTGGTCAATATGTCATCTTTGATGCCAAGGTATCAAAGGCTGACAGTCTCCAGACCTATATCACGACCAATGTGAAAACCACAGCAGAGAAGATAGGCAATGATGTGAAGATTTATCCGATGATATTTTTCGTTGTCCCAGGAGAATCCATCTCTACACTCTCAAAGACACACTTCCGCGAACAGGGTTTTGATTTCTATATTATCTCACCTGATGCGATTCCGGTCATCCTCTCAGCATTTAAAAAGATCACCACCTACGAACTGGCTGAAAAGCTCGATCCACGTGACAGAGAAGATATCGTGAGCTTGATTGCAGAATTTGATTTTCACATCAACCAGCGGAATGCCATAGATATCATCGCATCGAAAATGGGGACATCTGTGCTCTCAAAGATGGAAAACCTCAAAAAAGAATTCCGTGATGAAGTCGTCCTCAAAAAATCAAAGATGAAGCCACAACAACCATGATTATCAGAGATGAAAGCTCTGATGATCGACCAAGGTGTTCAAGACGCTGCTATTGCTGATTTGGTTCAGCCGAAAGCGAAAATCACACTCGACTAAAACAAATCGAGGGGAATTTACTGGGAGGGGGGTAGTATTTATTAACTAGTTCTACATGGAAAAAGCTATTGATTCCTTAATCGCAGAACTTCGAACAGGTTGAGTTTGAGCAATAGAAAACCTAATTCAAAGGCAAGAACAAGAGCAATTTTTTGTTGATTTTAAAACCTCTTCTGCTATTGATTATGCTTCACTATCTAACCTTAGCGACAATGACAGAAAAAATCTCTATAAAGCAATTTCTTGATTTGGTAATTCCGAATGAGGAGTTCTTATATGGTGAGTAGAATGACGGGATTTTGCTACTGGTAAGAAACCAATTAAATGACTCGCAAAGTTTGTAACGTTTTTAAATTCTTCAGTTTCCCGTGTTACAATCCCTGTTCATACAACTATAGAAAATTTTGCCATTATTGATGGCAACGATGAGTGATATGCTGTTACAATAATCCCTAAAAGTAATCACGCTCCACACAGAACTGTTGAGTCATGAAAGGAAGGGAATTATTATATGAGAGCAGGTGATTCATTTGCTCCAGTACCGCATTCAGTTTTGGCGTGAATGTTTTGAAAAAGACCTGCACCAGAAGTTCAATATATGTATACTTGAGCTAAGCATAAAGTTGAAGGCACTAGTGTTAAAATAGAATTTTGAGTACAGCTTTTTAATATAGGCCAAGGTATAGCGAGAGATCTCTTTCTTAATGTTACAACTTTATCTCACCCAAGTAACGTTAGAATCAGTGTTTCTATGCCAGATAATCGTTTTACGTGAACTACTTTATTTGATGTAGGATTTTTGTTAAATGGGGTTGATTGATTCAGATTATCACCGCAACAAAGATGCCAGCCAATTATTCTTTCAGTTTTCCTGGATGAATGAACTTATGATAAAAATTTGGAATTTGATTTTTTGATTTGAAGCGAAGGAAGCATGCCAGTGAATTGGAAAATTACGAACACTCCGGAGGAACTTCGGGAAGTATATAGAAAATGACTTATTGAGACTGAACACGGTACAACAGCTCTTTTCTTAAAATCAGAATAAGACTTCATTTTGCCATATCCCCCTTTCGAATACACTGGCGGCAATGAACCAAGACTAATTTTGACAAAAATATATTTGTATTAAAATAAATATATTGATGAAACTTGCAGAGTTAGATAGTCCGTTAATAGAATTACCGTGAGTAAACGAAACTTACAGCGGTTTTATAGTATCTCAGCCACCTTATTCAGATACACCTGCTTTAGAGGACTGGCACTATGGTGATGGTGCTAACTTTAACCTTTGTGAGCAAAGATTGGTGTGATTTCTCACCAGAACAGGGATTGAGACCTACGGACATGTTTTACCAAAAAGGACGCAAAAATCTGCTGAATGAGAAGTGTGTGGTTTGTGCCATGAAGTAGATAGACAGGGATGCGTTGTACCGTCTGATTGTCCTCGATCATATGGTAATCCTCTGTGTGGTCACGCTGATAATGCTCTTGTATATCCTGGATTGGAGAGTTTGTTGCATATTTTACTGATAGGATGACTTTTGGAGGAAGATGATTTTATTCAGCATTCTGCTTGGCTTAGAATCATTGCTCACAAACTTTACCTGATGGACGTAATAGCAAAATGGAATAGTTGCATTACTGTTCCTAACTGTGAAGATGATAAATATTTCCATCTGTTTGGGGTGAAGGCAGATGAGACCAGTTATGCACCAGATATTCCTGCTAAGTTAGCGAGAAACAGACAATGGCAATCCCAGATACGTCAGCAAGTGAATCCATATATTGATTATCTTGTATCTAAAATTCGTCAAAAAATGCTATTAGATTGGCAGGTGCAATCATGACCTCATGTGACGGAGAGGGTAAGTCTTGAAATTCACAAGATTATTGAAAATCGTTTTCCTGATTTTTGGTCAAAAAGTTTTCCGATGTAGGTGTGACAAGAGGGGATTTCTCAATAGACTGCCCGCGATGAACCAAGACCAAGCATTTCAGATCCTCACGATGGGGAAGAATGTCCTCCTGACGGGTGCGGCGGGGAGTGGGAAGACCTTTCTCATTAACCGTTTTATCACATACTGTCACGAGCATAGCATCTCGGTGGCGGTGACGGCTTCGACGGGTATTGCGGCGACGCATATTGGTGGGATGACGATTCACTCGTGGAGTGGGATGGGGATTCGTGATACGCTCTCGGATGATGAGATAGATGACCTCGTGTCTCGTGAGTACCTCGTGAAGCGATTTGTGAAAACATCGGTCTTGATAATCGATGAAATCTCGATGCTTGGTGGTCAATTCCTTGCGACCCTCGATAGACTCCTTCGCTCGGCGATGGTTTCTCTCGAACCATTTGGAGGGATACAGATTGTGCTCGTGGGGGATTTTTTTCAGCTTCCGCCTGTGTCTCGGGGGATGGTCGAGTATGCATTTGAGCATAGTGTCTGGCGAGGTCTTTGTCTGACGCCGTGTGTCCTCACGACCCAATTCCGACAGGATGCAGAGGGCGATCCACTCCTCACAATATTAAACGATATCCGTCGTGGCGATGTCTCAGAATTTTCGAAAAACCTGCTTCGTTCGAGGGATATTCCCGTGATGACCGAAGATCACACAGAACTCTTTACGAAAAATATTGCGGTTGATGCGTACAATATCGACCGACTCGCAGCGCTGAGTGCTGAACCGCACACGTATCAGATGGAGGGGAAGGGTGCAGAGAAATTTGTCGAGGCACTCAAGAAGTGATGTCTCGCTCCAGAGACGCTCGTCGTGAAGCGTGGGGCTCGTGTGATGTTTGTGAAAAACAATCCGGATGAAGGATATATGAATGGTTCGATTGGGCACGTCGTCGGATTTGATGAAGGGATGCCGATCGTCGAACTCTTGGATGGCACGGCAATAGTATGCAAGACTTCATCATGGTCGATAGAAGAAAATGGGAAAACAAAAGGAGCGATAGAGCAAATACCACTTCGTCTCGCATGGGCTATCACGGTGCATAAATCGCAGGGGATGACGCTCGATACAGCGGTGATGAATCTCCTCGACGCCTTTGTCCCAGGACAGGGCTATGTCGCTCTCTCACGAGTGCGTTCGCTCGATGGTCTCATACTTCGTGGATTCAATTCCATGTCCCTCGAAGTCGATCCTCGCGTCCGAGAATATGATGCGACTTTATCACGCTCTTCTCTCACGGTCGTCGAAGACCTGGAGATGATGAGTCCAAAGCAAATACTCGAAGCCCAAGAAGCGACAATCCTTCGATTTGGCGGAACCCTCGAAGCAAAGAAAGTCGCAAAGCAGGCAACACTCGATACCTCATGAAAAAAGATCCCACCACACCATGAGACACTGCCGTATCTCCTCGAGTGACTTCCATTTCAGGAAATCGCAGAGATCCGAGAGCTCAAGGTCTCAACTATTTTTACCCATCTGGAGAAACTCCTCGCCGAAGAAAAAACGATCGACCTCACACCGTACACGCCAGAAGACGCTGAGCGACTCCGCTATATCCACGAAGCATTTATCGAAGTAGGCACGCTTGAACTCACACTAGTTCGTCAGTACCTCTTTGAAACCTACGAAGAAGAGTACACGTTTGATGAGCTTCGTCTCGCGAGACTCTTTTTATCGGAGGAAGATAGGATGACGATAGAGGGGATGTAAAAAATTTTTTATTCTTCACTTTTATTTCCACCTACGAGTGTTCGTATTTTTTGTATTGTGCCGATCATACGTTCTTGTTTTTTTCGTGATGCTTGAAGCGCACTGAGAGTGGTCTGCATATCTTCCTTTATAAATCTCATTTCTTGATTGAATTCAAATTGTATACTTGTTATTGCATGAGTGGTTCACTTTTCTTTTGCTATCAAAAGACGAGTTCTAAAACGTAAGAGATGTCTCTGAAGTGTAAACCAGTAGTATTCTATTTTTTTTGAAAAATCATCATCACTTTGTGCGAGAATTCAATCAAGTTCGGCATGAAGAGCTGTGACTTGATTGATGAGTATTTCTATTTTTTCTTCTTCTGTTTGATGTTCTGACTCGTCTCAACTGTACATATTTAATTTTCATATTTCTCATACGAGTTCTCTTATTTCATCATAGAGCGCATGCATTTCTTCTTCTATGAGATCTTGTTCTAGGACGAGCTTTTCTTGGACACCATGGTTATCTGAAGTTATAATGGTGTGATGTATATCATTCAGTCGTTTTGTGGCGTAGAAATATATCATCATCATTCTCTCGAGATGATGATGGGCTGAGAGTCTCTTCTTTTCCCACGCATGATCGGGGATGCATTGAGATTTTTTTTCTACGAAATAGGGGATAGTACGACCAAAGAGAATTGTTTCATTTTTTCTCAGGGAGATCGGCACATGATGAATGAGTCATCCTTCATGTTCAGAGAGAGGTGCTGCTGGGATGGAGCTATGAGGTTTTTTCTGTACTATGTTTCATTGAGAGATCTCTTTATTTCTCTCTTGCAGAGCTTCTGTGAGGGCAAGTATTTTTGGTTCTGTGAGATGACGTGCTTCATTATCTTCTTCTATAAATCGAAAGAGGAGATTGTGACGACTCTGTCCGAGATAGTCTATTTCTACTTGGAGTTCGGGATATTTTTGATGTACATCCACTTCCCATCGAATTCTTCTAGAGATTATTTGTAGAGCATTTTCCATACCGAGTATTTCTTGTTCCAGATTATCCCTGAAATAGACCACCTCTGCACTTTCGTTGGATTCTAACCACTCTGTCGCGTAAAAATAAATAGCCATTCTCCTCTCAATCACATCACTTATGATGGACTTTATTAGCTTCATTTTTTCTTCATTTGATGATTCAGAACCATCCTCTTCTTTGTATACGAGAGTTATGGGTTCTATTCCATCTGGATAGCAAAAGAAAGTCGGGAGGTCTATATGGCATGCCATTTCGAGCATGGTCTCATTTTCACTCTTTGTGGCTCGGAGTTTTTCGGGGAATTGTGTAAAATAATTTGGATTTTCGAGATATTGGTCGACTGTAAGAGAATTTTCTTTATTTCATTCTAGAGCAACTCATGTATCTTGCGAATTGCTACCAATTATTGCACTTTGCAATCTGTTTTTGAGACAATGAGACTCTAAATCTGCATATGCACGAGATAGAGAGTTTTGAAATGTTTTTACTTCATCAAAATTATCGTAGCCTTCTATATCTATGAAATTATGCAAAGCTTTTTTGTATTTTTTTCTCAGACTCAAAAAAGATGTTTCTAACTCTGTTTTTACCCCTTCAGGACTTTTCTCTCTATTTTTTTTAGTAGCTTTTTTCTTTTTTATTGTTTCAATTTTATCCCATAAGATATTTATTTCATCACTTAATTCAGGGAGAAAATCTTCTATTTTATGACATAATTTTTGATTGACCGGTTTTTTTCATTTTTTAGCTCTTTCTTCCTGTAATTTCTGCTCAGCATAGGTATATATCACCATTTTTCTCATGAGTATATTTTCGAGCATATCGAGATATTCTGCAGGAGCATCCTTTTTTATATCAAGGGCATCTCTTTGCCACTCTTCTGCATAGGCTTGCCAAGAATAGACTTCAGAAATTATCCCATTGTCTTCTTGTATGTCTTTAGGGAGACATTCTAGCAATTCTCGTTCTGGCTCTGAGAGTTTTATATCTTTTTCCATTTCTATCCTGAAATCTTCATCTCTTACGATTTCGTCGAGTCATCATCCAGTATCGAATATGTCTCCGGGTTTAAATTTTTCTTCTAGGCTCTGCTCTTCTTCTCATTCATTTTTTTTATCAAGAGATGAGAGATCATAATGTGCGTCGTCTTCTCTATTTTGTTCACATAAATCGTGTATACGTGTTGTGAGAAGTAAAACTTGGTCTTTAAATATTTGTTTCCTGGAAGCTTCATTGTCTATCTTGAAATATTCGCGCAAATAGTGTAATAGATTGTGTTTTGCTTGGTATATATCTTGATCATTTTTTTGCATTCTTTGGGCTACTGCTTGAGCAAATCTCGTAGGCAGAGCCAGCCTCTCTTTTTTTCAGGCGTTCACTATTCGTAGTACTTTTTCTCCTAAAAATCAGAGCTCATTTTCTGTGACTGTTGGTTTTTCTATATGGGGTCTCGCTATACTTATAATTTGTCTGACGGCTTCCTCTATGGCTCGAGAGACACTTATCATCTCTAAATCTCGAGGAAATCCTTTTGATATATATGCTTCTCTTTCTTCTAAAGTTGCATTTTTACCAGGTGCTGCTGTGAAATTTTTTTCTTCATCTGCTTGAGCGGTTCCGAGAAATTCTTGATGTATCGTTTCTATTCTTGCTACTTCCCCTATGATACGACTTCTCAAAATGGTGACAGCCTTGTTTATCACCTCTGTTTCCTGTTCATGTTCGAGCGTTACTATATTCATCATATAACATAATAAAGCATATTATTTTTTGTCAAAATAATAATATTTGGTTATCTGTGTAGAAAAATAGCTCTTATCTTCTCTTTCCGAAAAGACGGAGAAGCTGGATAAATATGTTTATAAAATCGAGATAGAGCGTGAGTGCTCCCATGATGGATTCCTTGGTATCCTCCTCTGTTCCTTCATTACCGATGATATTCATAGCCTTGATGTGCTGAGTGTCGTAGGCTGTGAGTGCTGTGAAGATCATGATACTGATACAGGAGATGATGAGATCGAATTGGCTATTTCTCACCCAGATATTTATGATACTCGCGATGATGATACCGACGAGACCCATGAGGCCGATACGTCCGAATCCGCTTAAATCATCATGTGTTACAAAACCATAGATACTCATAAATCCAAACATGCCTGCTGTGATAAAGAAAACATTGCTAATAGAGGACATGGTATAGACGAGAAATATCGAAGAAAGAGTTATTCCTGTCGTGAAACAGTAGAGAAGAAAGACAAATATGGCTGTTGTAGATGACATTTTTTGTACCCATCCAGCGAGATATCCCACGAGAAAAATCTGTCCGATAAGGAGGGCAATCAATATGAGACTGTTACCAAACAGGAGTTCAATAAGGACAGGGCTATGTGATACAATAAAAGCCGTTACTCCAGAGAGGATGAGGCCAAGAGTCATCCAGCCATAGACTTTTCGAAAAAATCGATTTGTCTCTGCGATAATTTGTGTATTTGATGTGTGCATACAATTGAGGGATTAATTATATTTCGTATGTCATATTGTAGTCTCTTTCGTTAAAATTCAATTCTATGTCTTTGACTTATACTCTTGATTTATTTCTGACTTCACGACAATCTCCCTATGCCATACGAGAATATCTACATCAAACAAGTCGCAGAACATCCACACATTTACTCTGATGAGGCACTCATGCATGCAAAAAAGGGGAAATGGAAAGAGTTTTTCTGAAAGGAGAAGCTCATGCTCGAAATCGGAACAGGCATGGGAAATTTCTTTAGCAATTATGCAGCCAATAGACCAGAAATGGCGTGTGTGGGAATTGAACTCAAATTCAAGCGACTGATTCGTACCTATGAAAAATCCGCACTAAAGGGGAGAGAGGATGTTATTCTTCTCAAAGTATTTGGGCAGAAAATACCAGAAATATTTGCGGAAGGCGAAGTAGATGAATTGTATTTGTTATTCTCTGATCCTTGGCCTAAAAAAGGTCATCATAAGAATCGTGTGATTCAGGATGATTTTCTCCGAAATGCAGCATCTATTTTGGTCTCAGGTGGAATATTTCTGATTAAAACTGATGAAGCTTCATATGCAGCATGGATTGATGAACATCTCGCACGATGTCCATATTTTACCTACGAGAAAAATGAAAATGAAGAACCAGAGAAAAAACTCACTCCAGAAACAGCCACAGAGTTTGAGACGATGGGGCGCCGAGAGGGGAGTAAGATAGCGAGCTTTTTGTGTCGGAAGAAGTAATTCATTTCAATTCATTACACGCTTCGTACTTTTGACAGCAAAAGTACCAAAAACTGCTGAGAGAAAATAAACTCGCTCTCCAGTTTCATCATGTTTTTTTCGGTATTCTTGATGCTCAAACAGTATTTTCTCTCAGACTCTCATTTCTCTTTTTTTCATCAAAATACTTGCTATTATTTTAGAAATTCATAAAATACTAATATGACAGATGTGAAAAAATTACAAAAAAAGCTTTTTTCCCATGATGGAAATATTCGTGATGGGGCAGAAATTTTTGATATTCTTGGGAACGAATGCCGCCTCGAGATGATTCTTGCGCTCATGGAAGCAGGAGAGATGTCATCGGGAGACATAGCTGCTACGACGAACTGTACGCCATCAGCTGTATCACAGGCTCTCGCTATGATGAAACGTACTCGTATGGTTGAAACTCGGCGTGAATGGCTCAATATATACTACTCTCTCAACCCCGAAAATACTCTCGTAAAAAAACTTCTCCCAATACTTTCATCTCTTATACAATAATATGCTTATCATTATACTTATATCTTTTTTCTCTGGAATACTCACCATCTTAGCGCCGTGTGTGCTGCCACTCCTTCCAGTCATTCTCTGAGGAAGTCTCGCAGGACAGAATAAAAAACGTCCTTATATCATCATAACGTCACTTATTCTTTCCTTGCTTCTCTTTACATTGCTCCTGAAGGCTTCAACTGTATTGATTCATGTTAACCCAATTGTGTGGGAGTATATCTCAGGTGGACTCTTGATTCTCTTTTCGGTGACACTTATTTTTCCAAGTTTATGGACATGGCTCATGGATATAACTGGTATAGAAAAACTCTCTCAAACATCGCTCGAAAATGCAAATAATCAAGAATGAATCTGGTGACCCATCGCTCTCGGTGCTGCACTAGGGCCTGTCTTTTCGAGCTGTAATCCGACGTATACAGTCCTCCTTGCGACGATACTTCCCACGAGCCTCTCTCTGTGACTTATAGGACTTCTTGCGTATTTTTTGGGTCTCTGAATTGTACTTCTTTTGATAGTGCATTTTGGACGAAGTGCGATTGGTCGTTTTGCTTTTTTTAGTAATCCTCGTGGGTTATTTCGGCGCGTATTATGAATCATTATTTTAATAGTTGGACTTCTTGTGGTAACAGGATATATCAAAAAAGTGGAGGCGTATGTCATCGAAAAAAATATATTTGTAAACACGCTTTCTCTCGATAACGAGCTCAATAATATCATTCTCAAAAATCATAATAATACAGGTGGTATGTGTGCAAATGGAAAATGTGATGAAGGAAAAAATGGTGGAATGATGATGGATGTAGCTCTGGCTCCAGAACTTGCAGGTATTGCTGGATGGATCAATTCCAAGCCTCTTACGATGGAATCTCTTCGTGGAAAAGTTGTTCTCGTGGACTTCTGGACATACTCTTGTATCAACTGTATTCGTACTCAACCGTACCTCAATGCTTGGTATGATAAATACGAAAAAGACGGGCTCGTTATCATCGGTGTTCATGCTCCAGAATTTGCTTTTGAAAAAATAGAAAATAATGTCCGAGAAGCCTCACAGAAAGCTGGTATAAAATATCCTATTGCACTCGATAATGATTTCAAAACGTGGAATGCCTATGCAAATCGATATTGGCCAGCAAAGTACCTTATCGACAAAGAAGGACATATCGTTTATAAGCATTTTGGTGAGGGGAATTATGATGAAACTGAGAAGAAAATCCAAGAGCTTTTAGCTATCAAAAAAGATATCGTCAGTCTCACCCCAAACTCTCTTGTTATTCAAGAAAAAACTCCAGAAACATATCTTGGTTCTCTCCGTGCACTCAATCATGTCTACGAAAAGGATGAGTATAAAAACGGTATTCAACAGTTCATGTCTGTGCCTCCGGAAACACCTGATACCTGGTCTCTGAACGGCATGTGGGAAATACATGATGAATATATCGAATCTATATGAGGTCTGGGTTCATCAAGCCAGATATCATCCCTGTATCTGAATTTTTCAGCGAAAAAGGTATTTGTAGTTGTTTCATCCGAAGAGAAAAAATGATTTTTATCAGTGAGTATTTCCGATAAAGATGGTAAGATTGAAAATACGAAAAAGATATTATTCCAATGAGATAATATATACACCATCTTTGAGGGTGCAAAATTTGAAACTGGAAAAACCCTTACTCTATCACCTTCAGAAGGGCTCAGAATACACACATTTACTTTTTGAGAATAAAATTATGAAAAAATTTACCTCAATCACCATACCAATACTTGTCAGTATAATATTTGCAAGTTGCACTTTATTTCCTCAAAAAAATACTATGAATACTACTCTAATCATTCCTGAAAATGCGAAAACTGTGACCTTTGCTGGTGGATGCTTCTGGTGCCTCGATCCTGCTTTTGATAACGAGCCAGGTGTTCTCCAGGCTATTGTAGGATATGCTGGTGGCCATCTCGAAAATCCCTCATACGATCAAGTCCTCACAGAGACAACAGGCCATCGTGAATCTATACAAGTCACGTATGATCCGACAAAAGTTTCCTATGAGCGCCTTGTCGAAGTTTTTTTCCATCAGATAGATCCGACGGATTCTGGCGGACAATTTGCTGATCGCGGAGAGAGTTATACGACTGCTATCTGGTATCAAAATGATGATGAGAAAAGAATAGCTGAAGACTTAATAAAAAAACTGAATGATTCTAAAAAATTCGATAAGCCAGTTGCTGTGAAAGTTCTTCCATTTACAAACTTTTATCCAGCAGAAGAATATCATCAGAATTATTATAAGAAATCAGCATTTCATTATTCACTCTATAAAAAAGGCTCTGGACGTGAGGACTTTATCCATGAGAACTGGACTGAGGAAGAAAAGGCTGCGATAGAGGGGAAGGATGCCGAATTTGCAAAGAAATATCATAAACCTGATAGTGCGACTATATGCAATACACTCAGCGAGGAATCCTGTAGTGTCACGCAACATGATGGTACTGAACCACCGTTTGATAATGCTTACTGGGACAATCATGAAGCTGGTATATATGTCGATGTCGTCACGGGAGAGCCGCTCTTTAGTTCTCGTGATAAGTATGATTCTGGGACTGGTTGGCCGAGCTTTGATCGTCCTATCAATCCTCATTTTGTGACTGAAAAAACTGACTACAAACTCGTCTATCCTCGCACAGAAGTTCGATCGAAATATGGTGATTCACATCTCGGACACGTCTTTGATGATGGTCCAAAAACGACAGGGAAGAGATACTGTATGAATTCTGCTGCTCTTCGATTTATCCCACTTGCTGAGATGGAAAAAGAAGGATATGGAGAATATATAGGCCGTGTCAAATCATAGCCCTAAAGCCGTCTGAAACGACGATAAACTATTTATATTTTATTTTTCTTTTATGAAAAAAATCGTTATTGCTTCTCTTGCTCTTGCGAGTGTCGTACTTCTCTCAAGCTGTGAAATGCCTGGACAAAAAGAGGAGAAAATGGAAGGAGGATTGAAACAGGAAAATGCTATGATGAAAGATACAGATGCTATGATGAAAAAAGAAGATACAACAGCTGATGGGATGATGAAAGCGGATGTCAAAGTAGAGAGCGGAGCCATGATGCAGAAGTAGTTTCTGTCTCTCAAAAAAATCCCCACAAATCGTGGGGATTTTTTTGCATTTTTGTTATTTTGCGTACTCTTTTTCTATGCTTATAAAACATATCAATTCTGATACAGTCGGTCAGACTGTTACGCTCTCTGGTTGGGTCGATAAAATTCGCTCTTCTGGAAAAATTGCTTTTATTTCTCTCCGAGATGGAAGTGAATTTATCCAATGTGTCATAGAAGAAAAGCACATCGGTGAGGCCGCATTTGCCGAGATTACTGCTCTTGGTATCGAGTCATCACTCAGTCTGACGGGTGAGATATCTAAACATCCTAAAAAGGAAGAATATGAACTCCAAGTACGTTCATTTCAGATATACACGAACACTCATGATTATCCAATAGGAACCAAGGATGATCATGGTCCTGATTTTCTCTTTGATCACCGACACCTCTATCTCCGTTCGCAGTCCCAATGGGCGATTCAGAGAATACGGGATACCATTATTCATGCGACGTATGATTGGATGAAGGCGAATGATGTCACGAAAATCGATGCGCCGATTTTCACTCCAAGTGCCTGTGAAGGAACGACAGAGCTCTATGAAGTAGAGCACGTGAATGGTGAAAAGATGTATCTCTCTCAGTCAGGTCAGCTCTACATCGAAGCCGCTATTGCGGCTCATGGACGAGTCTTTGATTTTGGTCCCGTGTTTCGTGCTGAGAAGAGTAAGACACGTCGTCATCTCAATGAATTTTGGATGATGGATGCGGAGTTTGCTTTTATCCAGCAAGAAGAAAATATGCAACTCCAGGAATCACTCATGTATTTTATTATTCAAGAAGTCTTGAAGAAAAATAAAAAAGAGCTCACTCTCCTCGGACGTGACACTGCACCACTAGAAAATATCACACTTCCATTCACTCGTATGACGCATGCGGAATGGGTCGATGATCTCATCGCAAAATGATTCGATGTCAAACAGGGTGATGATATTGGCTCTGATATCGAGATGCAATATATGGAAAAAGTCACACAGCCTGTCTTTGTGACACACTTTCCTATGGGTATCAAAGCTTTTTATACCAAAGAAGATCCTGCTAAACCAGGGTTTGCACTCTGTGCGGATTTGCTTGCGCCAGAGTGATGTGGTGAGATTATCGGTGGTGCTACTCGTGAAGATAACTACGATAAGCTCCTCGCAAAAATCAACGAACACAAGCTCCCAGTCGAACAATTCGAATGGTACCTCGACCTCCGAAAATATGGTGGTGTACCACACGCTGGATTTGGCTATGGTCTTGAGCGCATCGTCCGATGGCTCTGCTGACTCCATCATATCCGTGAGACGATTCCATTCCCACGATATGCGAACAGAATTAGACCTTAATTTCTTCCATTATAAAAAATATGACAACGCTCAATCCCTACATTAATTTTAATGGTAATGCCGAAGAAGCTTTTACGTTTTACAAATCTGTTTTTGGTGGAGAATTTGAAAGCATTGTTCGTTTCAAAGATATGGCTAGTGCCGAGTTCTCAGTGCCAGAAAACGAAGCAAATAAAATAATGCGCATTGTTCTCCCTATTGGAAATAGTGCTCTCATTGCCAATGATGTTCCTGAAATCATGTGACGAGTTAATGAAAACGAGAATAGATCCAAAATTGCAGTGAACGCAGATAGTAGAGAAGAAGCAGAGAAGATTTTCAATGGACTCTCAGTTGGCGGAGAAGTGGAGATGCCTATGTCAGAAAGTCCTTGGGGCACGTATTTTTCTATGTTTCGTGATAAATATGGTATTGAGTGGACTGTGGAATACGCTCCGAAAAAATAAGAACTCTATATCGTAGACCAGAGAAACGTCATCACCTTCTCCATCCTCTTCGAGTGGCGAGAAGGGTTTTTGTAGAGACGGTAGAGCCATTCTCCACCAAAGCGTTTGAAAAATTCTGGTGCTGGTTGTCTAAATCCTGTGAGGAGGTCGATAGAGCCCCCGACACCGATACAGAGTCCGCATTGTGGATGTTTTTGTGTGATTTCATGGAGGAGTTTTTCTTGTCTTCCGTTCCCATGTGTTGCAAAGATGATACCATTTTCTGGCAGTTTTTCTGGTACAGTATCGCTGATGATAACTGAGCACAGAATGCCAGGATATTTCGATTCAAGAGTTCACTGTATTACTTGTTGTGACACTTTCTTTGCTTTATCTCACTCGCTCTCTCCATGTACTATAGGATCGATGATTGTGACGGGTATTTTTTCGTTTGTTGCATGAGTTATGAGGTCATGGGTGAGTCGTGAACCTGTGATTCTCTCACCGTATTGCTCCACAAAAGAAGGGCTATGAATAATGGCTCTGAGACACCAAAAAGGAAATGCTATGTATCTAAGGAGAGATGGAAGTTTGCTTTCTGTTATTTGGTATGCGACAAAAATCCCTACTCCATCTGGGAGAGCAAGATGTGCATTTTTTAAAACATTGAGCAGTTCTGCATCGTTTTGTGCATCATAGAGCATCTCAGGATTTGGAGTGACCACGAGCGTTGCTCCGTCTCTTTTTTGTTTGAGCGTCGTGAGACAATCTGTGTATGTGCCTTTGTAGAAATGTATGCCCAGGAGATTCATATGCCCTACAGTATATTAAAAATCACTTTCTTTAAAAAACTTTCTATTATTTTGCATGATTCGTTTGGTACTTTTGGTTGCAAAAGTACCCAAAACAATTCAGGACAGCAAAACTCGCTATAAGATGTATTCATCTGAATATAACTTTCATCCCGCTCAGACAGTTGCTGTCCTAAAAACCCGTTTCTGTTTTTCATTTTTGAAACGGTATTGTATAACGAATGAAACCTATTAAACTCAGTCAATCTATTAAGTCTGCTTTTATGTACCTCTTTCTCGATACCGAAACACACCACGTAGAAAATCCTATTATGATACAGTTGGCGTACAAGCCTTCTGATCGTCTCGAATATTTCTCCTCCCTCTACGGAACAGGCGGTATACCGATTGATTTCAACTCTATGGCTGTTCATCATATCACAGAAGCTGAGATAGCGGGGAAACCACTCTTTCAGGATACTCCAGATAAAGATGTTCTTCAGAAAATTCTCGAAACCTATACTCTCGTCGCGCATAATGCTGCCTACGATGTGGGCGTCCTCGAATGAGCGGGCGTCGAAGTCTCTCTCCCTATTTGCACACTCCGATTATCACGCTATCTCCTCCCAGAAATCGACTCTCATAAGCTCCAATATCTGCGCTACTATCTCGGGACAGAATTTGCGGAAAAACCTCAGACACACGATGCTCTCGGTGATGTCCTCGTCCTCGAAAAAGTCTTCTTCAAACTCTACGAACTCCTGAAGCAAAAAGAACCGTTAAAAGACGATGTAGAACTCAAAAATATGATGATAGAAATCTCATCTCATCCATCGATTCTCTATATGTGCAAATTTGGCAAACATAAAGGCACGCTCTGGACGGATGTACCACGAGATTATCTTGATTGGGTGGTTAATAAATCTGACTTTACTGATGAGGATGTGCTTTATACGGCGAGGTATTATCTTGAAAGAGCTTAATGTTGACCCTGGAGAACCCTTCTATATATCCAGAATTTGACGCAAGTAATCATAAAATCTGTCATGAGCGTTCATTTTATAGCGGATTTTACTCGCATCATTGGACATCATCCTACTTTTCCAATTTTCGCTCTTTTGAGTTCTTCAGTTGCTTCTATTCTGTCGTCTATTAGAAATATTGGGGAATCTGATTCGTGCATTTGATTAAAAAATGTGTCTTTGCCTAATAAATTTAGGACTTGAGTTCAGTTTTGAAAAATTTCTACTACTTTGTCTGGTGTGTTTCCAAATTTTAACCAAATTTCATCAAAAAGAGGATAGACGAACCAAGTAATATCTTCAGATATTGCTTGATGCAATAGGGGATCATAGTGTGAGGAAATTCAATATTGGTATACAGGTACAAGATAATCTCCTAATGCCTCGAAGTCATCTCAAATATTGAGACTTTCGCGAGATATTTTGAACACCTCCGTATCTGAGAGCATTATCTGTGTCCTTGAGAATCATGCTATCATTTTTGTATCATTTCTTCTATTCATTACTTGCGAAACAAGTCGACATACAAGACGTATGTATTTTATGACATCTGGTAGCTGAATAATGGGCTTTTTCTGGGGCTGATTTACAAGCTGAGCTATGTTCATTGTTTGTAATAAAGTCTATAAATTGTATAATGCAATATATCTATTATAAAATATATATTGAGAAGTAAAATTTTTGACATAATTGACTGGGTTAACTCACACTGCAATAAGCCTAAACTCCTTGTCGTGTATTGACCGACGGCGTGCGGGAAGACTGCACTCACGATAGAGCTGGCAAAGCAATATAATAGCGAAGTGATCAATGCTGATTCTCGCCAGATTTATCGTGGGATGAATATCGGGACAGGAAAGGTGACAGAGGAGGAGATGCAGGGGATTCCGCATCATCTCTTGGATATACTCGATATTCACGAGATGTATGGAGTAGGGGAATTTGCCCCAGAAGCACGCAGAATTATCGCCGAAATTCATGCTCGCGGGAAACTCCCGATTCTCTCGGGTGGTACAGGACTTTTTATCGATGCCGTTATCTGAAATTTTTCAATTCCAGAAGTCCCTGCGGATTGGGCGTATCGTGACGAACTCGAAGCGTTCCGAGAAAAAGAAGGCAATGAAGCACTCTGGCAGAAACTCAATGAAATTGACCCAGACTATGCGAGCGAACTCGATCCGAGAAACTATCGCTACGTGATTCGTGGGCTTGAGATATTCAAGGCAACAGGAAAGTCAAAGAAAGTCCTCGGTCAAAAGACGGAAAGCCCGTATGATTTTCTCCGTATCACACCGTATGATGGTGACCGAGAAAAACTCTATGAGAAAATTAATCGACGAGTCGAAGAGATGTTTCGAGCGGGGCTTATAGAAGAAGTATCAAATCTCCTTGCAAACTATGAACTCCAACCAGCAAGCTCCACGACAGATGAAATTCTTGAAAAACTTCCAGGTCTCAATGCCATAGGATACCGTGAGATATTACCATACCTTGCTCAGACTCAATCACTCGAAAGAACTCTTGAGCTCGTCCAACAAAACAATCGTCACTATGCGAAGCGTCAACTCACATGGTTTCGCAGATATAATCCTCTTATATAAAAAATCCCTCCAGATTTGGAGGGATTTTTAGGATTGTATTTTCCTAGACAGAGGCGACTATTTCTCTGATAGCGGTGATAGTGAGAATGAGTGTATCATTTGCGCTTTCATTAGCTTTATCTTCGAGTTCATCGAGTTTTTCGTTGAGTTTTGCTTTCCAGGCATCTTTTTTGTCCTGAGGAAGTGCTTTGAGTGCATCGAGTTTTCATTCAAGACGGCTCTTGAGATCAGCCAGCATAGATGCAAAGTTTTCTTGTCGGAGTTGTTTTATGTTATCACGAAGGGCTTCTCTCTGTGCTTTTGCTTCAGCCTTGCATTCTGCTTTTATTGTTTCTTTTTCTGTATCGGTCGTTGCTGCTTCGAGACGAGCCCTACATTCTGTTTGTGCTTGTTTTATCTCATCACGACTTTCTTTACGGAAATCTCTGATTTCATTCCGATTTTCCTTCCTCGCTTCTCTGTGTTCTTGGCGAATTTCACGAGGTGTTTTGATGCCTGATGATTGATTACTTCCCGTGTCTGCGAGTGCTGAGCTTGCGATCAATATAGTGGCAAGTATGGTGGTGGAGAGTGCTTTTTTCATAAATGTATTTGGTTAAAAAATAAGCCAAAATACCTTATATGTTTTTAAAACCATAGCAACCCTTTGCGTCTTTTCTATTTCTACCGATATGCTTTTATTGTATGCCAAAAACTACAGAGTAAGTGTGTCTCAGGAGCTTCACCGATTCTTCACAAAAATGTGAAATATTTAATCTTGAATGTACTGTAATCAGATTTTGTAGCCTTTTTGGTAGAGTTCTTCTGCTCTTTTCGGGCTGTATGAGAGAGTTCACAGTGATGATACTTTTTTCCAGCCACTGACACCCTCTGTTGTTGATGGAGTTTCGTCTAGATGTATAGTTGATCCAACTCTTTTACTGACCGATAATGTCACTCTTGGAATATTATCTCGTCCGTGTACGATAATCTCTTCTGGTGATATTTCTCCCAAAGAGAGCATAAACTGACCATCCCAAAAAGGAGCACTTGTTTTCTGTGTCACTCCTGGTATTCAAGCTGACGCTATCATTACACTCATTAATTCTGCTCTTTCTCAAGAAAAATTCTCGAAAATGTGAGGTATCCATTTTTCCTTATTCGTAGTAAGCATTTTCAGGGGCTTCAGTTTTTCTTTGATTTGTTCAGGAGTATATTTTTCGTAGATAAGATCACAAAATCCGCTGTACATTTCCTTTATTTTTTCTGGATTGACCACTCCGATAGGGAATGCGTCTTTACTCCAGAGAAGAATTTCTCTCATATCCATTCCGAGAAGATAGGCCACAGCTATTGGTACACCTCCTGACCAAGTAAGGAGGGTTTTTGGGAGGGCAATATTGTTCTCTTGAAATGCTTTTAAAACTCCAGCATAAAATGCGTTCCTCAGGCCAGGGCCGTCAATAACGAGGTTGTAGTCTGTATTTTGAGAGAGTTCCAAGAATTGCATTCCTTTTTAGAATACAATATTTTGTTGTATAAATCAACCTTGTTGAGCGTCGAAATACTAATTTTTAACGGAGTGCTTCAGCTACTCTATCACGAAATCGTGGTACATTTCTTCTTACCCCTTGATCTGCTGCACCATTCCACATCTGATACGGAGGTACTGTTTTATCAAAGATATTTCCTCGTCACATTTTTGCGAAACTGTCTACGCTACATCCTGGATAAAACACGTTACCTGCTCAGAGCTCAGTTTCCTTGCCTACTTGAGAAAAACGACCAATCCGATTCCCAGTTCAGAACTGAGTAAAGTTTCAAACCTTTGCACCACTATCGATGAAATTTGTATTACCTATTTTAACACCATGAGCAATTTTTACACCATAGCCTATTCTATTTTTCTCACCAATAGTTGTTCCATATGGTATACCGGCTTGAGGGTTACCATTTAAATGACGAATGTCTGACCATGATCCTATTGTGTGACCATTCCCCATGCTTGATATATGAAATGTAGTCCTTTCTCCAAATTCACATCCTTCTGCAAAAGCAGTTTCATGTCACTCAAAAACTGACCAGCTACCAAATCTACATTTTTTACTAAAGCGGCAATTTATAAAACGTGATCCAGAAGAAAAAACCTCTTTATCTTCAAATACTTGTCCCTCATATGTTTTTCACTCTGGCGGAGGCATGAGTACATTTTTGTTTTCCTCAAAATCTGAGTTTGCTCCAGCGACGCTTCCAGTGAGGAATTTATTATTATTTCCAATTGCTGCGATTTCTTCTAGCGATACAATGCTGTTGCGTCAAAAAATATTATTATTGCCGATTTTTGCAAAATTTCAGATCTCTGTGCCACTCCCAAAAGTATTACTATCACCTATGATAGTAAGTGTAGGGAGTTGTGTGCCGTACCCAAAAACATTATTATTGCCGATTTTTACTGGAGAAGAGTGTTTACTATTAAAGCTACACCAACTTCCAAATTTATGATTATCTCAGATATCAGCTACATTATCAAATATAACACCATCTCCAAAGTCACATGGTCATAGGAATTTTGTTTTATCACCACGAATAACAGTGTTGTTTAGTATTTTTGTTCCTGCTTCAATAGTGCAATCGACTAATTCGAGTCTTGCAGAGTATACATCAGGTAAGGTTGCATTGTTTATATGCTCACCTCTGCTGCTGGTGAGATCGCTCGAGGCAGAATTATCGACAAAAAGAGGCATAAATTAACTTTATTTTTGATATAATATATCAATTTTATTAATGTCAAATTTTCATAGAGTATATTACTTCCACTGAAAGCTTTCACTTATATCGCTCCCAATTCTTTTGACACCGTGTGCCCCAAAGCTATCACGCATTGCTTGGATGAGATTGGTCGGGAGTTTTTCGACAGAGAGGGTCATAAAGTAATCACGAATACTTCCGATGACAGGTGTCGGGATTTTGAGTTTATCGAGCACAGAGCTTGTATTATCGAGCATAGTCTTGATACTTCCGATAAATTCACTCGCATCTGCTGTGGTAGGGAGACTATAAAATATTGGAAGAATCTCGAGCATGCGACTGCGGATGATACACCCACCCTGCCAGATACGAAGTACTTCGCTCAGATTGATTCACCACTGAAATTCTTTTTCTGCTGCGACGATGAGGTCGAGACCCTGGAGATACGCACCAAGATAGACGAGAGAGAGTGTGTCGTGCAGAAATTTGGTTGAAATTGGATTATTGATTGTTTCTGTTTGAGTTCCCATTCATGGAAAGTGAAATACAGTATTGCGTCCTGACATCCATCTCGCAAAGAGCGATTCGGCAATAGTTGGCACCGGAACTCCGAGCTTAAGTGCTGCTTCGACAGTCCATCCTCCAGTCCCTTTGCTGCCTGCTTTGTCGCTGATTTTTGTGAGCAAATCAGATCCGTCTGCATCTTTTACTCCTAGAATATCAACAGTGATATCCATGAGAAAACTCTTCAAAAAACCTGTGTTTAACTCCTTGAATATTGTCTGCATCTCAGACTGAGACATATTTCCATAGCGAAGAATATCGTAGATTTCTGCGATTCCTTGCATGATTGCATATTCGATACCGTTATGAACCATTTTGACAAAATTTCCAGCTGCTGCTTTCCCCACGTATGTAACACAGGGCTTTCCTGAGAAATCTTTGGCAGCGATTTTCTCCAGAAGAGGAAGCATTCTTCTGATGCTTTCTTCTTCACCTCCAGGCATGAGCGCAGGTCATAATCGTGCCCCCTCTGAACCGCCAGAAATACCGCATCCTATCCAGTGTATACCATGTTCTTGCGCAAGTTTTTGATTCGCGAGTGTTGTGTCCCAGTGAGCATTCCCGAGGTCCCAGATACTATCTCCTTCATCCATGAGTCCGAATAATTCTTGTGCGACTTCATTGGTGACTTTACCAGCTGGAACAAGCAATATGATGCTACGAGGTGACTGAGTTTTTTGTATGAGCTCGGCAATAGTACTAGCTTTCACAACAGAATCACCGGTTTCTGTCACGAGAGCATCAACTTTATCGACTGAACGATTCCAGACGACGATTGATTCGTCGCGAGAGATGATATTTCGGACGAGATTTTCGCCCATAGTACCGAGTCCGATGAGTCCAAGATGAGTCATATATGAAGAGGATTAGATTCATCCTATTTTTGCGACTCTTTGAAAAAAGCAATTAAAAAGGTGCCGAACGGCACCTTTTTAACTTTTATACTTTTGTTTTAGCTTATTTCATGAACGGCTTTGCTCGAGTATAGATAATGCCTGAGAGGGCAAGTGAGAGAATGAGGGCTATTGCCATATTGAGTTCTGGTCCTGTCGCTACATTTGTTGCTGAATTGAGTGTATATTGTTGTTCTGGGGGAGCAGAGTTGAAATATGGTTCTGTCACATCGTTTTCAGCTGGATTATAGGGGATATTGATATTGATCTCACCAGACATGTTGTCTGATGCGGAATTCAGAACTGGCGTTGTGACAGTTGTTTTTGCTGGTGTTGTCGTTGTAGTAGTATTAGCTGTAGTGACTTCACCCGATACGAGTGTTTCTTGTCCGCCACCAGTGATACTTGGGTCGAGAATTTGCGCAAAAGTCATAGATGATGCTAGAGCAGCAAATGTGAGACCTGAGATAATGTATTTGGTACTTTTCATAATGAGAATTAATGTACAAAGACAATTTACTTCATTTTTTGTCTTCTTGCTAGCCCTGCCATGCAAAAAACGTGTAAAAATACTTGCATAGTATAGAAAAATATTTGTAATATTTACTTTTCGAGGTATTTGTCTATATCTTTGCGTATTTCATAGATTTTTTCGAGATCCATGATAGATGCGAGCTTGAGATCTGGAACACCTGATTGCCTTACTCAGTATACTTCACCAGGCCCACGCAATTGCATATCTATCTCTGATATTTCAAATCCATCATTTGTTTTTTCGAGTGCTTTTAATCGCTGTGCATGAGCTTTATCGGAAAGCAGATAACAGTATGACTGAGCATCGCCACGTCCGACTCGTCCTCGGAATTGATGGAGCTGAGAAAGACCAAATCTATCAGCATCTTCGATGCAGATGACTGTCGCATTGGGGTTATCGACGCCTACTTCGATAACAGAAGTAGAGGAGAGTATATCATATTTTTTTGCTATAAAGTCCTGCATAATAGTATCTTTTTCATCTGCGGACATTCGTCCATGGAGTATGCCTATATTCTTATCGGGAAATATCATTCGAAGTTTTTCAGCTGTTTCGTGAACTGAAACAGCATCTACCTTATCGCTCTCATCGACGAGCGGTGACACCCAGTATATCTGATGTCCTCACTGTATCTGTGATTCTATCCATCTGTATGTCTCATGGGCATGTTCTGGGGTCACTATTTTTGTCAGGACTGCTTTTCGATTTGCTGGATATTCACGGATAATAGAGATGTCTTGATTTCCATAGAGGGCCATCGAGAGAGTTCTCGGTATCGGTGTCGCTGTCATCATGAGTACATGTGGAAATGTTCATACTTCTTTCATGGACTCTGGCGTATCTCATAGTATGGACTGAATCACTCATTTACTGATGTATTCAGTGAGTCTCTCTCGCTGCTCGACACCGAATCGGTGTTGTTCATCGATGATGACATAGGAGAGATGCTTATAATGTACATCTTCTTGAATAAGCGCATGAGTTCCGACGACGACAGAGAGGGTTCCAGTCGCAAGAGCTGTTTTGATATCTTTTTTTTCTTTTGTTTTGAGACTCCCGAGAAGCAAAGCCGAAGTAATACGATATGGCATGAGAAAATCATGGAGTTTTTTTGCCACTTGTGTTGCGAGTATTGTTGTGGGAGCCATATAGACGACTTGTCCTCCACCTCATTGGATCCAGTGAAGAAGCGAAAGAAAGGCTACAACTGTCTTACCAGTACCGACATCACCCTGCAGGAGTCTCTGCATACATATGTCTCTTTCCATATCCTTGAGTATTTCAAAGAGGGTTATTTTTTGATGATTTGTGAGACCAAAAGGAAGTGCGGAAATCGCTTTTTTGACACTCTCAGCATCCAGGGGAATTCCGTGCACATGACCGATGCTTGCTTCTTGTATGATTTTTTTTCGTTGTAGTGCTTTATATTGGAGCTCAAAAAGCTCTTCGTAGGCGAGTTCATGTTTTGCTTGCTCATAGGCTTCGAGTGTTGTGGGCGCATGAAGTGTACGAATATTTTCTATACGAGGTTTATGTTTTCGTTCATCACGTATCTCTGGAGGGAGCACTTCTGGCAAAAGTTTCAGATATTCAAACAGAAGAGGTATTTTTTCACGAAACCATTTGGTATTTATACCCTGTATTTCAGTATATATGGGGAGATACGCTCTTCTTTTTTCGTCAAAAAGCTCTATATCAGGTTGAGGAAAAGAGAGTTTTCCATATTCATATTTTGGTTTACCGTGAATAATAATCGTATCGCCTGGCTTGATCGGTTGTTTGAAAAATGGCGTATGAAAAAACACACACTCAGATGACATACCGTTTTTATCAGAAATAAGGAATTTTGTCAGTTTTTTTTGGAATCTCGTTCTCTCCTGGAGTATATTTATGAGAGTGACTTTGATGGTGTTTTTTTCTTGGATATTTACATACGCAAAAGAATCGAGCACATCGGCAGTATCTTCTAAATCACGAGGGAAAAAGAGGAGTAAGTCTTCGACTGTTTCGACACCTCAGCGAGAGAGTCTCGTGATATAACTCTCTGTGGTATGAAGAAGTGTTTTCGTCAACCGCATAGGGTTTGATTTTGTGTTTGAAATTTACTACAATTGTAGTACTTTTCCTCCCCATGACAATCAAAAAAAAGACCATAGCGGAGAGACCGTCAGAATCATCAGAAGATGACTACTATGCAGTAGAGAAGAAGAGAATTGCCGAAGAAACACAAAAAGCTCACAAGATTCATGATTTAGAAGTGCAGGAACATCTGACAGCGATGATTCCGTATTACGAGGAAGCAGAAGGGGATGATCGCAGAAGGCTTCTTCTTCTCAACAATCTCCTCATCAACCGATTTGAAGAGCCGGGTATGATGTACTGGAATATATTTCGCAATGCGCCCCAGGAAATACGTGACTATGCTGATCTTTTTGGCGGTGAACTCAGCGAGAGAGATATAGCTGCTCTTATTCATTTTTTGGAAGTAAAAAAAGATGAATCAGCTCATATGGTGGATATGGGATTTGATGAGGATGGAGAAGAGGATGATCTTCGTCCAGAAAAAGAACGTGATGAATCAGAAGAAGATGATTCTTTTCCTGAGGAAGAATAAAAATTTGCTCCTAGAGAAAGTTTTCATACAATCCGAGAACATAAACTATGGTGGGATACCCAAGAGGCTGAAGGGGCGGGATTGCTAATCCTGTAGGGTGACCAAAAGTTGCCGCGAGGGTTCGAATCCCTCTCCCGCCGCCATGTTTATACTTTCGGACCCATAGCTCAGGGGTTAGAGCAGTTGACTCATAATCAATTGGTCCCTGGTTCGATCCCAGGTGGGTCCACCAATAATTGACATTCGTATTTAATACGAATAATATATATAGAAACTGCATCAGAATAAGTATTGTTAAAAAATTGACAGTGCTTATTTTTTTATTTGAAGAGCACCGACCCAACTGGGTAGTCGAACTTTTCTGTAAAAAGAATATCAAAAACTTTATTTTTTATAAATTTCCATAAAATGGTTGATAGCGTAAAACGCTGATTTTAATTTTTTATTTTATTCTTATGCCTGATTTTAAACCAGGAGATATTGTCTGACACAAGGTAATGCCGGGTCGATTTGTTATAATTTCTATTTTTAGTGGTAGAGGTGTGCATCCAACTCCAGATTTTGATGTTCGTTCTCCAGATGGTAAAGTTTTTGCTGTTTTTAAAGCTGAGCTCGTAGAATGGAATTCTTCAGTAACTGTATCCTAGATTCTGTTCATATACACTAGCCTTATTGGGAAGTAATAATACTATAATTAAACTATACACACCACTCATAGAAGCGGTTTCAGATACTATTCTTTTATTTTACTTTCTATTTTTGAGTGTAGAATGGTCACATGGATCAAAAACCTCTAATATGGTGGTGACGGCATGGTTTTGTAAAAGCGCAAAAATCCAAAACAAAACCTTTTCCACCTAGTAAAGAGACTACCATAAAAGCTAACTATAGATCGAGACTTTACAGATATTTAGATTGAAAGACAACTTTCATAAAGTATATTTCATGACTTAAAGAAGATGAGATGGGGTATATACTATATGTTTTGCTCAATACTTCGTATTATCAAGTCACATCAAATCTCAATTATTATAATTCACTTCGATTTCTCTTTAAGTTCCTTGAAGAAAAATGACATTTCGATCCCTATATTTGATTATGTGAGCTGAAGCAAAAAAAGTTTTTTACAGAACTATATAAAATAAACCCTTTAATAAGAACGAGACACGTTACTATTATTTATAATCGTAATTGATAATAACCTGTACATAACCACCCTTATGTGTTAGTTCCATCGCGTAGTCTTCGGAGTCTTTCAAGTGTTCTCCGGGTCCTATCTACGTCAGCTGTGAACATCCAGTGTACTACCTCGTCAACTGTTCTTGGTTCTGCAAAAAAAGCAGACCAAAGAATGCTGACTCAACAAGATAATTTTTCTATTCGCTCTCAAGGAGCGAGATTTTCAGGTGTTGAATTCATGCCAACACTATACCATACTCTTTTTTCTAATGGTAAATATTCTTCTTTTCACTCGCTCTAATCTTTCTACGGATGTCTTTCATAGGATTCTAAGATACGCATGAAGTTCCACCCTAGCCCAACAACCCCCACCATTACATGAAATCTTCAATCTATTTGAAGATTTTTTTATATACTGATGTTATGAACTATTTTCTCCTTAAATCTGAACCAGATTGTTTTAGTATTGATGATCTCGCTCGAGTGGGTGAGGAGTCGTGGACTGGTGTGCGCAATTTCCAGGCTCGGAACACTCTCCGAGATAGTATGAATATTGGTGATCTCTGTTTCTTCTATCATAGTAGCTGTGCAGAGCCGGGTATCGTAGGTCTTATGGAGGTGGTAAGTGAAGCATTCCCAGATATGACCGCACTGGATGTGAGCAATGAACATTTTGATCCAAAATCGACACTCGAAAAACCTATATGGACGACGAAAATTATGAAATTTGTAAAGAAATTTGATCAACCGATTTCTCTCGGCGTCATAAAGTCGCATCCAGAACTCTCAAAGATGGTGATTGCTCAGAGAGGATCGCGTCTTTCTATCACTCCTGTGCCGGAGAAGCATTTCTCGATTTTGATGAATTTACTTGGAGCATAATACCTATTTTACACGAGTATTTTCTGAGAATGAAATGATGAAAATGAAATATTTTTCAAACTTCATCGTATTATCTTTTAAGATTATTTTATTATCTATTTTTAACTATGAAGAAATTTCTTCTCTTTTTCGTTGTACTTGCTATTGTTGCCGGTGGTGCCTTTCTCTATATGATTCGTCCCGTTTCTGCGCCGTCAGTTGCGAAAAATCCTGCCACGCCTCCAGATGTTGTACCAGTATGAGCTCAAACATTTACTATTAACTCAGCGAAATCTGAGGCAAAATTTGAAATCAATGAAGTTCTCATGGAAAAGCCATTTCATGTCGTTGGTACAACAAAAGACGTACTCGGTAATATATATGTCACGCCAGAAAATCTCGCCTCTACCAGTGTCGGCACTATAAGTATCAATGCTCGCACTCTCAAAACTGATTCTGAGATGAGAAACGGTGCTATCGGTCGTCGAATACTTCATTCAGAAGAAAATGAATTTATTACCTTTACATCAAAAAGCTCTACTGGACTCCCAGAAAAACCAGAAGTAGGGAAGGAATATACCTTTCAGACAACGGGAGTTTTAACTGTTTCTGGTGTTTCAAAAGATGTAACTTTTACAGTTACAGCAAAAGCAGCTTCTGAAAGAGAGATAGATGGATCAGCAAAAGCAACTATTAAATATGCAGATTTTGGCCTCGTTATACCGAAAGTAAAAATGGTGGCCAGCGTAGAGGATACTGTCGACCTCACTCTCACATTTGTGGCAGAGAAGCAGTAAGATAGAAGCTTTGTAGAAAATTGATTTTTTATCTTTTCTTTAAGATTGTGTTTCTTTTTTAGGGAGTTGATAGACCACTTCAGTTTCTAGAACAAAACCTGTATCTTCACCGAAGTGCACTTCGACAGTGGCTGAACGCCATTGTCCTTTACTTTCCCTTCCAACGAGTCTTGTCTCTTTGGTTACTAATTTTATAGGTAGATTTTTGAGATCTTCAAGCGGTTTTCGTCATGGTTTGACTTCCAATGTTTTTAACCACACATTACCCGCATTCTCCCTTTTTACATTATCCATTTCGAAGAAAAGCATTTGTATAAGTTGCCCACTAATCAAGATGGCATCAATTGAGGTAAAGTGCTGTTCACAAACTTGACCATTCTTTTTTGACCAATCAAAGCTACTGACATCTACTAAAGCTGTTGCTCCAGGTTCGTCTTTATTAATTCGAAGAACAATATTGTGTATATCATGTTTAGCGTTTCTGAAGCCATTCGAGAAGAATCTTCCTTTAGGATCTCAGAGAGCGTCCTCTGCTTTTGCATAGAAAACTATATCTTCTGATTGTTTTTCTCAGCCATTAAGTGTTGGACTTACGTGAAGTCAAAGTTGACTTACTATGGCATCTATTCTTTGAGGTATGCTTCATGTCACTTCAATAACTCTTTTTCCTAGTTTATCCCAGGCTTCCCGGACTATTCTTCCAGCAGTTTCCCGGAACTCCTGAGAAACTGGACGGTGGTCATCATTCACAATGTCAAATTCAATAGGTAAATGAACAATGTCATCGTATCATGTTTTTGCATAATCCATGACTAAATCTCAGAAAGCATCGATTGCGTAATCAAAGTGTGGGTCAACAATTTTTGAATGAGGTCCGTTTGCTCCACATATCGTACGAGCTTTACCATATGCCCATTCGTTTAGTACTGATCCATCTGATATAAAACCGGATCATTGAAGCGGAGTTTCAAGTGTACGTCTTTCTCCATATCTATACATACCAAGTCTTAGGAGCTCTTTTCCACGACATTCATCAAGCGTCCATCCAGGTAATATAATTGGGAGTATGTCCCTCATTCATCCAGCCACAGACTTTTGCAACCCAGTTACTCGAGCTAATTCTTTTGTAGTTGTTGATTTTCCAACTGAGTATGTTCATGAAACCGCTATACGCCGTCCAGTGTTTGCATAATTATTTAATTCATTCATAATATATTAATTATTAAATATTTTACTGTATTATTAATAAAGATCGGAAGAGCGTCG
>CALEVN010000024.1 GCA_937924685.1 uncultured Candidatus Altimarinota bacterium
AACAAATGTTTGAATGGGTAGTGAATGATGGATTCAGTGGACGACAGGTATGGGAGTTCGCTTATGAGAAATGACTCAGAACGAAAAATGGGAAACGACTCACTCTGAGCATGATATTTCGAATGCTTGATTGTCCTTTTTACTACTGAGAATTTGAATACCCCAAGGGAAGTGGTGAGTGGTATACGGGGACACATAAGCCCCTCATAACCAAAGAGTTATTTTTACAAGCACGAGAAAAATTGAAAGTACCTCCAAAAGGTATATGGTGAAGAAAACATTTTTACTTCAGTAAAATCTTCAAATGCGGTTGCTGTGGATCAGGCATTACTGGAGAGGAGAAATTCAACAGGCATGGAAAACGATTTGTGTACTACCGATGCAATCGTCATGGCTGAAAATGAACCTGTCATGAAAAATACATTCGAGAGGAAGCTCTTATCGAAGGACTCGTGAAGCTCTGTGAGTCTATGACAAGCTTTAAACCTCAGCTCGACAAGAAACTTACAAAGGAAGTCGAAAAGATTAATGCTATGCAAAAAATGATACACGGTGATAACGCAAAAATAACAACCAAAACAGAATACCTGAATTTTATATTTACTGGCTGAAGCGATGCTGATAAAGGAGAAGTTCTCCGACAATTCGGAGAGAAGATGATCCTAAAAGATAATTTACCTCAGTTGGTAGTATGTTAATATAGTAAAGAGACCTCTGGAGTAAATATTTTTTAATTAAGATTTAACATGGGCCAGGAATAATGATTCTTTAGGAAATAATTTAGAAGCTTTTCATCATCATACACAATAAGGTCACAGGTGTTCTTATTCTTATTTTGATATGAATCCTGTACGAAAGAAGCAACAGCCCATTCATAATCCTTCTCTTCATTCTCATAAGTTGAGTAGATTTTATTATTATGGAGATTGTCTGAATTTCTTCCTACAAAATTTATTTCCGTGCATTCTACTAAAACTAATCTATTCAATAATATTTTCATATCATCTTTCGAGTACTTTTTAAAGTCATTTGAGAACAATAATACACGAACACTTCCTTTCGGAGTAATATTCTTGAAGTTAACATCTAAAAATGAATTACAAATAATATTGAATTGTTCTTTTGAATGGCTTATTTTATTTTTCATTTAATTTACGAATCACTCAGTCCAACTATCTCTATCAACCATTATTTTTCATATATAAATACCTTTTCATGAATTTTTAACTTTTTGACTTGCCTCTATTGCTTTTTCTTTTTTCGAAAATATCCCAATAGTTTTTATAAATTCATGATAATTGTCTGAAAAAACCTCAATCACCTGGAGTATCCAATAGAAATTCTTTTTACTCAAGGTATTTTCATCACGTATATTATCAAGTTTGAGTTCTTGAATTGAAAATCCTTTTTTATGTTTTTTGAACCCCTCCTTTTTTTCATACTCAATTTGCTTCTTTTCAGCTAGTTCTTTTGATGAGTAAATACCAATTATTTTCTGATCCGAAAAATCATTATTTTGATAGTAACGGATATGTTCTAATTTGTAGAATTTCATATATAGAATGTATTAATTATTAGAGTTTTGGAAATTGCGATCTCAATACTTTTGTATTTTGCTAAAGTCACTACCTGGTCATCTTTCATAATTTCAACTTCAATATTGTTTGTCCATGATGCGCCGTGCAAAATCTTTTCATGATTCATCATTATAGGGCCTTTGTCATTTAGCATAACTAGGTATATCTTTTGCACCTTCTTTTCAACTTATTCAAGGCTTAGGTTCTTTAAATTTATTATCGTTTTTGTCTCCTTTTTTTTCAATTATTATTCTTATTGCTCGAAGAACCTTGCCCCTGATAATTAGATCATCAATTTTGTCAGAATTGAGAAGTGCCATTAACAGCTTGCTTGATTACATCAACTATGGCTCATAGTTTGTCTCAAGCAGCAATGGCAAGATCTACACTTGCCGAGAAAATTAAACCGCCTAAATAAACAGCATCACCAACGGGCAATGGTCCATCAACTCAGGGTAACGGACGCGCTATTTGCATCCACGCTTCCATTGTTTCTGCATATTCCCCTGTAGGATCTTTTATAACGAGAGGATTATTATTTGAGTATGAATACGCATTTTGAGCCTGAGGATTAAATAAGGCCTGCATTCCTCTCTTTGTCTTTCCTATTTCTGAAAACACAATATCCTGACTCACAAACTGTCCACGAGCTCCGTTATAGTATCTCGCGTTGAGATAATTAAGAGCTGTATCAGGATCATACATCTGTCCAATAAACTGCTTCTGGTCTGTGTGAGTACCGCTTGATATTCTCTGACCTCCAAATGGATAGTAATCCAGAAGTTCTACTTGAGCGCCACTACCATCAGAAACAACATTCGTTGATCCAAGATGGTCTGTATCGATGTAGTATGGTGTCACTGTTGTGCTGACTGTTTCCACAGTGGCTATCAGCTGGTCACTAGCATAGATACTCTTTGTCTTCTTTGCCCCATCATAGTTATACAGCTTGTTTGGGTAGACTGTTGTAGTAGTGCCATCAGATGATGAAACACGATTACCTTTTTCATCATAGAGGTACGTTCTCGTAAAGGTGCCATTGGTGCTTGTTGCGAGTTGATTCTTGTAGTTCCATGTATTTGTGAGTGTACCATCAGAGAGGTTATTTCCATTTTTGTCATAGGTATTTGTCACACTATTGATTGAGGTAGCAGCGTGTGGATTTGCCCAGTTTGAGCCACTTGAGCCATTGTAGACGTAGCTTCCTACTGGACCTGAAGTGATATTTCCTATTGCATTATACGCATAGGTGTAGGTGTAGGTAGATTGACCTGATGCCACACTGGTCGCTGTAGCGGTCAGCATCCTGTTGAGGTCGTCGTAGGTATAATTGACGGTTTTTGAGGCATTCGTATTTGAAGCATCGACTATCTGTGTGATATTACTATTTGCATCGTAGGTGTAGCTGATATTTTGGAGATTGGTTGGTACGCCGTTCACTGTCGTCTTATTGCTCAGGCGATAGAGATGCGCCGCATCATAGGTATTTGTGGTTGTGACACCATTTGCATAGGCTATTGTGGTTGGCTGAACTGTTGGAGCGTAATCAATATTAGAGACGACATTGGTATACGAACCACCACTTTCTTTTCTCTCCACTTGATTGAGAGTGCCAGCGGTGTTGTAGGTATTTCGTACTTGTGCACTATCAGGGTAGGTGATGACGAGCTGATGTCACTGACGATCGTAGGTATATGATGTTGTGTATGTTATACCATTGATAGTCTTGGCTTCACTTGCGATATTACCGTTTGAGTCATAGGTATAGGCAGTATTTGCACCACTGGTCATAGTGACAGAACAGAGCTTGTTCACTCCATTTGTACATGAATCATATGCGTAGGTAATTTCAGTACCACTGACACTTGTTTCATTCTCCGTGAGGACACGATTTATGTCATCGTAGGTGTAGTTGACTGTTTTACTTTCGGGACTGACAGATTGGGTCATATTTCCAGCATCATCATAGGTGTATATCCATGTACCAAATGATGTATCACCAGAAGCATGCAGGTCTTCGGCTGTGAGTCTTCTTCCGAGACCGTCATATGTGAAGTTACGGATATTACCGAGAGCATCGGTAATCTTAGTGAGATTCTTGTTGAGATTCCATTCGTACGTTGTTATGTAGGTTGAACTAGAATTGATCTCATCAACTGATGCGAGGTTACCATAAGCATCTTTATAGTAATTTTTTACTTTACTTCGAGGATCAGTAATAGTGGTCTTCCAATCGTCGTAAGCATAGCTGGTTGTACCAAGTGCATTGATGACTGTAGAAGGGCGGTACATCGCATCATAAGTGTAGTTAGTATAGAGAGCTGTTGTACTTGTTGCTGATGTCTTTGAAGAACCTGAAGAAGTATAAGGGAGTGATTCTTTCAAGACAAACCCTATATCGTTATACACGATGTCACGTACATTGTAATCTGTCTCAGCTTCTTGTCGTGTTTGTATGAGACGTTTGAGGCCATCGAAGTATTGATAGGTGAGTGCACTGACAGTACCATCGAGATAATCAGTCTTTAAAACTGATACCGCACCTGATGTATCTGTGTAAGCATACGTTGTTTTATTGACTGCAGAATACGGTGAACCAAAATCAGGGATTTTTTCTGCTGTTACACGATCAAGTCCATCATACACTACTTGAGAGACGAAACCATTTTGATCTGTTATTTGTTTTGGTTTACCAAGAGAATAGTCATAGGTGTAGCTGACAGAATGAGAGAGTGCATCAGTGATAGACGCAGGATAGAGGTAGTATGAGTCATAACTATATGAAGTGACTTTGCCTCGTGGGTCAGTCGAAGATGTCACGAGACCATATGTTGTATTGTAGGCATTTTGAGTACTCACATAGGTACTTCCTGTGGTCCATTGTTCGATTTTTGTCGGATTACCATCAGTTACAGTACCGAGAGATTGAGTATCGTAGTAAATCTTTGTCTCACTCACTTTGTTTGAGCTTTGGTCGACTGTTGTATCCTGGTATGGAAGACCCACAATATAGTCCGTCGTATTTGTAGTATATGAGACAGTTTCAGTTGATTTATCGCTTGATGTATCAGTAAATGATCCATCATCCGATGCGTTTACTTCGCCCCACATGGTTTTTGTTGTTACATTTCCATATGTATTATCGTAGGTGTATTCAGTTGAAGTATCTTTATGATCACTATCGCCATCGTAGGTGAGGACTGTTGAGCGTACAAGTTTTACAAAGTCACGACCAGTTCCGAGGTTGTATTTATCATATTTATTGACAACCTTTTGATAGATATTGCCTGAACTGTTAGTCATCTCTGTACGATATACTTTCCCTATCTTTGAAGCATCATCGCTATATTCGCCATGAGATGAATCTGTGGCATTACCTTGATGATAGTATGTTTTTATTTTATTTCCTTCACTATCAGTTTTTGTAATAACTCCAAAACCTGCAAATCTTCGTTCCGTTGGACTACTAAAATAGTATGTACCATTTTCATAGGTGTACGTATCTGTTGTCACTGTTCCCGCATTATCGTCTGTTGCTACCTGGTAGACTGTATCAAGTGTAAAAGGGAGGGCAGGATTGAGGAGTGAGCCTCCGCTGAGATATTGAGTCGAAGTTTTGTACGTAATATCTGTTTTACCACCTGCAGGATAGGTAACTCGAGAAAGGAGATCGGCACGGGCTGTGTTTTTAAAATAGACTTCTTTCACATCTGTACTGGGTGCAGTATGATGTGACCTAATAATGTCACTTAAATTTCCTCCTTTGGCATCTGTGATGCGGTAACCCCAGTCTTCGTTCAAATATCCAGCAAAAACTGCGGGGATAGTAATGCCTGTATTTTCTGTCCAGCCCTTTCCAGTATTAATATATGCGTGTTTATCATATACACCACCACTCCAATATCGGGAATAAAGTATATCCATCAGGCCGTCACTATTTACATCTGTAAATCGTGTTCCGGCATCTTTATTTCCACTTACAGTAATATACTGAGGAATTGTACCCCATGTGGTATCTTGTACCCATCCAGTTCCTGTGTTTATATACACAGCGTTACTAGAGGAAGATTGATCAGACCAAAGAATATCTGCAAGACCATCGCCATTTATATCAACCAATGCAGTACCAACATCTTTGGCGTAGACATTATTAAAATACATAGGTACTGTCCAAGAAGAATCATACACCCAGTTAGTACCTGAATTTATATACACTTTTTTGGTAGTACTTGGCCGATCTGACAATACAATATCTGGTAAACCATCTCAATTCACATCGGCAAACCGAGAGCCTGTATCTTGATAATAACTATTCGCAAAGACGACGGGAACTGTCCATGAAGTATCTTCTGTCCAACCGCTACCAGTATTTATGTAGACATGTTTATCAGGTGAACCACTCCAATCCATCCCAAGAACAATATCTGGTAAATTATCACCATTAACATCACTAAAACGAAAACCAGTATCATGATGACCTACATCAGTTATATTTTGGGGAATGGTCCAACTGCTTGAGGTCCAACCATTACCATTGTTAAGATAAACGACCTGAGTACTTGCAGATGCATCAGCTCTAACTATGTCTTGCAATCCATCACCATTTACATCTAAAATTCGTGCACCAGCATCTTGACCACTTGAATATGTAAAAATGGTAGGAATAGTTAGATTTGTATCCTGTGTCCATCCTGCTGTATTTGTTTGATAGTTAAAAGTTGTAGCGGGCAATGTGACAGTATTATTGGATTCATCTGTACCTGATTCAGTAATGCTACCTATGAGAGAACGTATGCCATTATCGCCTGTCGTATAGCTGACAGCATATTTATGCACCAGTGTACCACTTATCTTTATATCAATCTCGTAGATACGGTAATTCGTCTCTACATCAAATCCTGTTTTATCAAAAGGAACAATATCGGTTCTTGATTGTCGGAGAAAACTGACCTCAAATATTCCATCAGTAGATCCATTTCCAGTATAGGTTATTTTTGAAGGATATATTTGCCCCGCATCTTTATAGTATTCGTATTTAATGTAGTTGTTATTGGTATCTCGTATTTCTGATAACATCCACTTATTGATTCTGGTGCTGTCATTTGGATCATCCTGTCTCGTTCCTGCCGCGTTTCCAAATGTATATACGGTACCATTTTTATCAGTTACAGTCCATACGTTTGAGGAGTATGAATATTTACGGAAGTCGCCATTTTCTACTTTTGGACCATAGGAACTCCCAGAAATATTTACCATTTCGCCATCGAGAGAAGACGTAAACGTATTCGCAGTGTAGAGATTGTTTGAGCCAGTTTTATTGAGCCTTTCAATATATGGTATATTCATAGACCAACCAGAGCCAAAGACGCTTCCTTCTTCTGTTTTCTGACTGTTATACGTGAGCTGTAGATCAGGCTGTAACTTATTTCTTCCTGGTGGTGTGGTAATTGGGTAATTGTATACGAGTGATCCCGTTGATTGGTCTGTTGTTGGCAGAAGCTGTTTTATTGTTGATGGTGGCAGGTTTGTATTGCTCGAAGGATCGGGTTGAGAAAGAAGCGCTTGTGGTTGAGCCGTTTTGTCATCAATAGGTTTCACTTTAGCATCTTTTGTTAGAGACGCATTTTCTTCAATTGGAGGAGTATCTTCAGTTACTGGTGCAGTTACATCTACTGTTGGGCTGTTATCAGTTGTTGGAAGAGTTTCATCTGTCACAGGAGTATCTGTAGTAATGAGTGTATCGCTTGTCGCGCTTTCTGTAACTCAAGACACTTCTTCTCCATAAGCAACAAATGATGGAGAAAGAAGCGTTAAAATTAATAATGAGGCAATAAATTTACGGGAGAAAACGGTGAGCCAAAATACAAAACCCGATTTTGTTCTCCCCATAAATTTTTATTTAAAAATAAACTGTACTTTTATGTTAGAGTATTTAAACAAAAATCAAATTAGATTGGCCCCGTAATATCAAACTATTTATTAGTTTTAATTAGTGTACCTCTTCCATAGGGCTAACGGTCTAGAACCCTTACCATCATAATTCAATCCTATAAAGGATTTGTAACAGAATGTAAACAAAAAAGTGACCCTAGGTAGTAGGGTCACTATATGACATTAGTGTACCTATTGGTTGGGGATGAGGGATTCGAACCCCCGCGTGGCGGAGTCAAAGTCCGCTGCCTTACCGCTTGGCTAATCCCCAACGCAAGAGCAGAGTTTAGAGAAAAAACTATTTTTGCAAATGGTCTTTTGGAAATAAAATATTTTTTTTGACAAATAGTATCGTCTCTCTACAATGCCCCCGTTCCTCGGTAGCTCAGTGGTAGAGCAGTTGGCTGTTAACCAATTGGTCGTAGGTTCGAATCCTACCCGGGGAGCCATGTATAAACATATTTTCAGCTTTCAGAAATGAATACAATTTTATTGAAAGTTGTTTTTTTGTGTTAAAAATTGATTTAAAATAACAAAAGAGTGTTATCCATATCTATTAAGGTATGGGCTTATCACTCTCCGAACATCAAAAGACGTTTCGCAGGTTAGCAACAACTCACATCAAAGAAAGTGGAGACAGGATAAAGGTATTAGCCGTGGCAGGACCAAATTGATCTTGAAAAACAACCCTCATTAGAGCATTATTAAAAAGATTTCCTGATGAATTCACAGAAGTTGTACAAGTAGTCACCAGACCTTCACGAGCAGATGATCGTGCTCGACGCTTCGTTGCTGAAAAAGATTTTAGAAAGGAAAAAATAATAGTAGGATGAGTAGCTGGATTATACAACTATTGATATGCATTGTGCGATCTTTTAGCAGCTCTGAGGCAAAATAAAATACTGATTTTTGAAGGGATTTCTCGATGGGAGAAACTAAAAAATATTCTTGGATCTCAGAAAGTAAAATGAGTAATAGTTGGCGTTCTTCCTCCCGGAAAAGAAATAAAAGAAATGATTATAGAATTACGAAAAAGACTGATGTCCCGTACGACATTTTCTACATCTGATGTAGAGAAAAAACTCTCTGATGCAGAGCACCGTATAATACCTGAAGTACTTAAAAAGGCACAAATCATCGTCAGAAGTTCTAATTATGAAACCAAAAATGACGTAGACAATATAACAAAAAACTGTATCGGTTTACTGCAAGAAAAATGATAATTTTATTGAATATCAATCACTACTTCGGAGAGAGCTCTCTCAAGAGTCTGAGAAGCCTCTTCTTGGCTTGTACGGCTCGCAGCCACAATCCATCAGATTTCATCCAGAACACATCATCTCGGAGGGAAATCACATTCCATACCTACTTCAGCGAAAAACAAATACTCGAGAATATTATCAGTATTTTTTGGTCATTGGAGGTTTCGTAAGATGCCTTTCTTTGTTGTGAACAAATCAGCCGTCTTCATGTAGGGGTAGAGACCGGATTTTTGTGGTACATGTTGCTGTGAAAGAGGGAGACCGAAGGCGAGCTCCATGTTCGCGAGAATAAGGTCATAATTATCTTGTCCAAGAGGAAAGACAAAGTTCTCTCCTCATCCCATACGAAAATTGATTTCAATCAGAGTAAATGAAAAACCATGCTCATCATGTCTCACACGAAACTCGACATGCAAACAAGCAGTCTGGATATCACAAGCAAGGTCGAGAATATTCTGAGTATAAGCAATAATCTCCTGTTGTTCTGTTTCATCGATACATTGACAGGTTTGAGAACCATTTTCGAGAAATCCTGGCTGTATCGGAACAAAATTTTCGACAAAACCAGACCATACTATTTTCCCCCCTAATACAACGAGATTGAGATCGATATCTATTCCCTCAAAATATGGCTCAAGCGTAATAGAAGAAAGTCCATATTTTTTGATAAAAATTTCTAGCTCCTCTGGAGTATAAACCACCTGAATCAATGATTTTCCGACACTTTCTACGCCTTTGAGAATAAGTGGGAAATGTGCGCGAGAAGTAGTATCAGAGCTTACACATGGTATCGAAACAACATGCGAACAGTACTGTTGAAGCTTTTCACGATGGAGAAAGAGCCATTCACGCAGAGATTGTTTATTTTTGAGTTGAGCCAAGATATCGGGTCAGATTCCTGGGGTGCCGAGAAATCGAGCAATCTGAGCCGTCAAAACTACACTTTTATCAGCAAAAGTCCACACACCATCAAAAGTAACATTATTTTCCTTCATGTAGCTCAAAATCGATTGAATACGTATATCAGATATTGGATGTTCTGGGTCTACAAGAGGAGAAAAAGAATCTTCACAATAGATCGTGTCATCCACAAATTCCTGAGACCATGCAGGTTTCACATCCAATACGATAATTCGACCGATGCCTATATGTCGAAGTCGTTTCATGACGAGATATTTCAATGCCGGTCCTGTATTCACGAGCAGGATGGTTTTGGTTTTTAATTGTTCTCTATATTCAGCTGACGGTAATGTAGAATCCCAGAGGGTAGTATCAAAATGAGCGAGCAATCAAGAGGTTAGCCACAGACATTATGCAGAAAAAAATAAAAAATCCAATTCTCCTTAAAATCGTTACAGAAAAGAAAAAAGAAGAACTTGATTTCAAAAAAATTTGGCTATAGTGCACTGATATTGCATTTTATGCACCTTCCAGATCATACAGATCTCCCATCACCACCAGCACTATACTCACCATGGCAACCATCTGAGTCCGATATACGGCCAGAAGTCGCGAGCTATCTCATGACACTCGCAAATGCTATTCGAGATGAGCTAAAATGATATGCCGATAACGATGAAGAAGCGATAGAAAATGCAAAAACAAAACAACGAAGGCTCGTCAATAGCATCTGAGAACCGGAAATAACAGAACACGAACTCGAAAAATTCTTGAGCACACTTGAGGATAACTCAATACTGAAAGAAACTATTCGAATGCTCTACGGCAATAGACGAGAACTCATCGAATCTATAAGGAGGTACCGAGCAGAAGTCGATGCGCTCATGACCAGTTGAGATCCAGAGCTAGAGAGATTTCTCTCAATAGCATGTATGGAAAAGGATTGGAAGACAGATATCAGTTCTCCTGAGCTGCAAGCGAAGATGGCTAAAGCGAGAAGTAATACAGGTCTGATAGTGGGACCAGAGAGTCTCTATCCTATAGATAATATTTTCGTAATTACCCCACACTCCCCTCCATCTCTAGAGCTATGAGAGCATTGAGTTCTGCTGCATACTCCAGAGGAAGCTCCTTTACCACTGGTGAAATGAAACCGTTTATGATCATCGCTTTGGCAGCTTCTTCGGAGATTCATCTAGATCGGAGATAGTACATCTGTTCCTCGCTGATTTTTCCAGCGCTCGCTTCATGTGCACAAATAGAAGAAGAATTTCGGACTCGAATATCTGGAATAGTATCATTTTTTGACAGTGAATCGAGGATAAGCGCATCACAGTCTATACGACTGACGCTGTTATGGGCTCCTGGTTGGATATCGAGAAGTCCACGATAGGTAGAGAGTCCACCACCTTTTGAGAGAGATTTCATGATAACATTCGAAGAAGTATCCTCTCCGATATGAATAACCTTCGCTCCCCCGTCGACTTCCATACCAGCATTAGCAAAAGCAACTCAGAGATGATCACACGACGATTTTCGCCCCTGGAGAATCGTACACGGATAGAGCATGGTCACTCCACTACCAAAGTTGCCCCCCACCCATTCCATATATCCTTCCTCTTGGACGACGGCACGCTTGGTATTGAGATTGTAGGTATCGATAGACCAGTTTTCGACGGATGTATAGCGCATCTTCGCCTTCTTGCCGACGAAGATTTCGACCATACCCGCATGGAGGCTCGGTGTATTGTATTTCGGTGCTGAGCATCCCTCGATATAGTGTGCTGTCGCCTCATCTTCGATGATCATAAGTGTATGTTCGAATTGTCCTCCTGACTTCACATTCATACGGAAATATGCTTGGAGCGGCTCCCCTATTTCGACCCCTTTTGGCACATAGAGAAATGTCCCCCCAGACCAGACCGCACCATGCAATGCTGCGAAGATATGATCATTTGCAGGAATCAGCTTCATGAAGTATTTTTGGACCAGTTCAGCGTGTTCATTGACCGCTATGGACATATCCTCAAAAATGACTCACTTATCTCGTAATTCTTGTTTGAGATTATGATACACCACTTCACTGTCATACTGAGCTCCGACACCGGCCAGCATTGTCCGCTCTGCCTCAGGAATACCAAGCCGTTCAAAGGTGTTTTTGATAGTCTCAGGTACATCATCCCAAGTCTGTGCATTTTTTACACCCTCTGGGCGAGCATAGTAGCATATCTTTGAGAGATCAAGTTGCGAGAGATTTGGCCCCCATTTCGGCATCGCTTTTTCCAGAAATACTTTCAGACTTGCGAGACGCTTTTCGAGCATCCATTCCGGTTCTTTATTCTGTTCCCATATCTTTCGCACGACTGATTCACTCACACCATATTCAAATTCATTGGAGTATGCGGCATCATCATGCCCATCAAAGAGAGCACGAGACACCTCACCGAGTGTTTGAATATGGTCGTTATTTGACATTTATTGTAATAGTATAGAATCTATCGTTAGTATATATAATTTTATTTTTATGCCAGAATTAGATGAACATAGTAGACCAGAATGGTCACAACTTGATGAACCAGTACATAATACAACCATCCAGCATCAACTGATGCTGGATGAGGCCTAAGTCCATAGCAAGATTGATTAAATGCCATAGGTGTTGCGATCTGTGCCAAAGCACCAACCGTACCGCGTGCCGATATAATTAAGTCCCCAATATTCAAAATTTTGGTGCTGCTATTTTCAAGACCTTGCTGTGTAATACTTTTTTCAGCACGCTCAACAAACCTATTCTGATTATTGAAATCAGCCACACTTAACCAAGGTATATCACCATCCCAGTAATCAGCATTATTCGTATTCGGAGTACCTCCACTCACAATTTCAACAACACTCGAAAGCTTTACAATAGGCCACTGGCTTTTAATATCCACTTGCTTAGTTCTACTAAATGAAATAGATAGATCGGAAGAG